>NZ_CP050152.1:3517287-3837040 GCF_011617245.1 Brevibacterium atlanticum
CTCTGTCACCCTGGGTCATGAGTTGCACGGGCACGCTCTCATGCAAGGCATCGGCGAGTGGAAGCGGTTCCACTTCGGCAACGGGCCAGCATCTTCCTTAAGGCATTGAATGTCGTCGCCGGCAGCGATGCTTGCATACACATTGAGGGCGTTGATGTGAACGCTCAAAAGGCTCGGGGCTACCCAAGCGTGACACCGGCCCGCGAATTAGCCTTCAGCCACCTGCTGGAACGGATCAACGATTGTGCCCGAGCGAAGAACACCGTGGCTCACATCTACGCTGACGAGCATCATTCCGCGGAAGAGAGTCGGAGCCAGTTCAGCGCCTACCAAATCCACGGGACCTATGGATACAAGAGCAGTCGGCTTGAGAAATTGATGCCGCCTATTCGGTTCATCGACTCTCGTCGAAGCCGGGCCCTTCAAGCGGCGGACCTCTTCACCTACCTATACAACCGCGACAACACCGTGAACGAGTCCGACGCTCGAGCCATCGATCTCAAGTCCAAAATGGTGCGCACAGCACGGGAAGCTTGGCAGAGAGGTTCTACCCGAATTTGGCCGTAGACGCACGAAGACCCCGTTCTCCTGAACAGGGTCTAAGGCAATGCGGGAAGCTGGACTTCCTGCAGTTCAAATTCTAACAGAGGCATCTGACGCAGGTCTACAGCTCGTCCTGGCGGAACGACAGAACATGATCCGAAGGTTCTCACACGTTAAACGGGTTGGCGTGATGTCCACAGCATCAGCGTTCTATGCCGACGGTCGCAGTAGCCCACCTGAGACGCCGAATCCGGCGCAGCACATCGGTTGTAGCAGGACTGGCACAGCATGTGCCCTATCGAGCACCCTCTGCAGGTAAGAGACCGCATAGTGTCGGACCCGTCAGCTACTCACTGCCGCCGACGGCACCGTCCGAGGTCGGCTCCTCCACTCGAAAGCAGGGAAGAACCATGAACCGCATCCGCCGCCGCCCCACCACACTGCTCACCCGTTCAGCCGCTGTCGCCGTCGCCTCGGTGCTTGCGCTCTCAGCCTGTGGGGCGAACGATCGGGACACCGCGAACGAGGCCGATTCCAGCGAGCAGGGACAGACTGAAGAGTCCGATTCGGCTCCGCTCTCGCAGGAGACCGAGGAAGCCGAGGAGGCAGCGGAGACCGATGGCGCGGCTGCCGCCGGTGAGGGCACCGAGGTGAAGGTCGGCACCGAATTCACTGACGACGAGACCGGGGACGTCGTCACCATCGTCTCGGCCGTGCGCAACAATCCCACCGAGTACTACGAGGCGAGCGACAACCCCGATGGTGAGATGGTCTACCTCGAGGTGAAGGTCGTTCCCGGCAAGGAATACGGCGGAACGATCAGCCTCTCCGACTTCTACCTCGATGACGGTGGGGACGAAGCGAACTACGCGTCGACTGCGAAGGACGAGCTCGAAGACGCCGGCTACGAGTACTTCGACAGTGCTCCCCGCCGCGAGGGCGAGCACACCGGCTACGTGCCGATCTACATCAGCGAGACGGCCGATTCCCTCAAGGGCGCCTACGTCCGCCCCGAAGCGAAGGTCATCGGCGAGGATAAGAAGGTCCCAGAGTTCCGCTCTGAGTTCGATGTTCCTGCCTCCTGATCTCCTGAGCGAATATCATGGCAGGGCCGGGTGACCAGTCAATGACGAGAGAATTGAACAGATGAGCGCGAACTACGGATCCTACATCCGCGCCAAGACGTATGACCCGGCGGGTGGAACCTACCGCAACGGCGTTCCCATGCAGCAGGCGTCGCCGACCAGGCGCTGGTGGGCGAGGATCCTCGATGCGCTCTTCGCCCTTGTCTCCACCGGGCTGATCATCGGACTCGCCCTGGCTCTCTCCGCAGCCAACGTGATCTCACTCGATGCCGCAACGGGGGCGTGTCTCATCAGCTACCCGCTGATGGTCCTCGTCTTCGGTGCACTCTACGGGTGCGCCGTTTCGCCTGGCCAGGCACTGTGCGGAGTCGTGTCGCTGCAGGTGGATCACGGCAGGCGCGTCGGATTCTGGCGCGGCATGGGACGATACCTCGCCGTCGGGTTCTTCCCGATCGCCATCACCGTCATCATCTGGGCGTTCTTCGACGCGCCGACGATCGACTCGGTGCCGATCAAAGTCTTTCGCCGAACATCGCAGGTCAGATAAGCGCGAGTTCAGGATGACGAACGCCCTCAGCGTTCGAACTGGCCGCTGAAGAGGCGCCGGCGCGGGATCGATCAGTCCTGCCAGCGCCCGTCGCTCATCCCGATGTCAGCGACTGCGTTCCGACGACCCCAAGCAGCTCCAGGCGACTCGCCGTCCCTGTCCCTTCGAGCGGGAAGAAGACCAACAGCGAGATATCGTCATCCGGAGTGAGCAGCACTTCGCACCGGAACTCGAGCCGGCCGACCTCATGATGAGTGAAGACCTTGGTGTCGGAACGTCTGACTGCAACATCGTGGCGCTCCCACAGTTCAGCGAACTCGTCGCTGACCTCGATGAGATCCGCTACGAACTCTTCCACTCGGCGGTCCCCCGATCTGCGCGCATACGTTGCCCGCAGATCGCTCACATGCGCCGCCGAGATCTTCTCCCAGTACTCCTCAGGCATCGGGCGAGACTGCGGGTCCTCGAACCATCTCCACACGAGGTTCCGCTCCCGCCCCTGCCCTTCCGGAAGGTCGGTGAACAGTGCACGCCCCATCGGGTTCTGCCAGATCACTTCGCCGAGGTCGGTGACGATGACGGCCGGAACATCGACGAGCCTGTTGGCCACCGCGATGAGCCCAGGTCGGATATGACCGTCCGCACTGCGCGGGGGAACAGGATGGCCCGCGAGGTGCAGCAGATGATCTCGTTGATCCCGGTCACATTGGAGGGCTCGAGCGACCGCGTTGACGACTCCGGCGGACGGCGTCGCCCCGCGGCGCTGTTCAAGTCGGGAATAGTAGTCGACTGAGACGCTGGCGAGCATCGCCACCTCCTCACGCCTGAGGCCCGGAGTGCGCCGCCGAACCGTATTGCCGAGTCCGACGTCTTCCGGTCGCAGCTGCTCACGGCGTCGGCGAAGGAAATCAGCGAGGCCAGAACGATCAGTCATCTCTTCATTCTCCGCCCAACTCGGCCGGGTATCCAGGGACAGGTTGTCCGTGGATCGACAGAGCATTCTCCCCGTCGATCGACTCGGCCAGACTGGGCGGCATGACTACACACAAGGAATCACAGATCATCTCCCATCGCCGTCTCGGCACCGACGGCCCTCTCGTCACCACACCTGGTCTCGGTGCCATGAGCATGTCGGGGGCCTACGGTCCTACGACGGACAGCGAAGGGATCGCCGCGATCCACACCTACCTCGACGATGGCGGAACCCTCATCGACACCGGCGACTTCTACGGAGCCGGCCACAACGAGATGCTCATCGGTCGCGCCCTTGCAGACCGCAACCGCGACGATGTCGTCCTGTCGGTGAAGTTCGGCGCCTTGCTCTCACCCGATGGTGCTTTCATCGGATTCGACGGACGGCCCGATGCTGTCCGGAACTCTCTGGCCTACTCACTGCGTCGCCTCCGCACGGACCACGTCGACATCTATCGTCCTGCTCGGCTGGACCCGAACGTGCCGATCGAGGAGACTGTGGGCGCGATCGCCGGACTCGTCGAGTCTGGGTACGTGCGGTCGATCGGTTTGAGCGAAGTCGGCGCGGAGACGATCCGCAGGGCGGCGAAAGTCGCTCCGATCAGTGACCTGCAGATCGAATATTCCCTGCTCACGCGGTCGATCGAGTCGAACGGAATCCTCGCCGCATGTCGTGAGCTCGGGATCGGCATCACTGCCTACGGGGCACTGGCGAAGGGACTGTTAGCAGGGAAGACCGATGGGCGCCGAGCGATGTTCCCGCGCTTCCAAGGGGAGAACCTCGCCCACAACGAAACGATCGTCGCACGTCTGGCTGAGATCGCCTCGGCGAGGGGGATGACACTCCCCCAACTCGCCATCGCCTGGGTGGCAGCACAGGGTGAGGACATCGTCCCCGTCGTCGGTTCGCGGACCTCGGAGCAGGTCAGAGCGACCCTCGCAAGCACAGAAGTCGACCTCAGCTCCGCTGATCTCGCCGCCGTCGCCGAGGTGCTCGCCGGCTCCGAGGTGCACGGCGACCGCTACCCAGAGGCTCTCATGGCCCAGCTGGACAGCGAACGCTGAGAGCTGGGATCACCAGTCCACCCGGCGCCGCGGTGAACATCGAATGACGAGAAGAAGTCATCGGAGAATAATCTTGCGATAACGAGAGTGTCATCACATTTCTTCGGCGCGTCCTCTTCAGACCAACTGACAGGCGGCGTTACTATAAAGGAGTTTGCAGCCAAACGTCCGCAGCCGCTACGGTGCGGCAAAAGGAGTTCTCGTGAAGTGGTTGAAGCGGGCCATCGTCACGCTCGTCATCGTCTTCGGAGCCTTCTATCTGTTCACCCGGCCCGAGGACTCCGCCGAAGCCGTTCGAAATGCCTTTGCGGCAGTCGGAACCGGAGTGGGCTCCATCGTCACCTTCTTCACCGAGCTCTCAGCCTGACCTCGGTGCTCACGGAACTTCGTCGTGGCCACGCTGTTTGATCCGAGGGTCGATGAGCATCTCATCTCCACCGAAGGCGAACGAGTCATCGATGAGGTGCGTCGTCATCCACTGGCCTTCTTCATTCCAACTGCGATCATCGTCCTCGGAGTTGCGGTGATGTCCGCCAGCACGGTGGTCGCACTGCAGTTCGCCTGGATCCCCGTGGTGATCGGAGCGGCAATCGTTCTGTTCGGTACCTATCGATTCCTGACCGTGCACATGGACAGGTTCGTCATCACGAACATGCGCGTCTTCCGGATCCACGGCATCTTCACCCAACACAAGGCCACGATGCCGATGTCGCGCATCCTCGACATCTCGGTGCACAAACCTCTGATGGGCCGGGTATTCAGGTATGGGCACTTCGTCTTCGAATCCGCAGCACAAGATCAGGGTCTGCGCGATATTCGATTCGTGGGTCGACCCAACGAACGCGATCTCACGATCCAACGCGTCATCCAACGTTCGGGCCTGCGTTCGGCATTCTCACCATTCGATTCAGACGAATACGACGATGCCCAGTCCGCAACAGAAGACTACGCCATCGCCACAGACGAGACAGATTCACGGTCAGAGGTCATCACCGACGTGGACTCCGACATCTCGGCAGGAGAGTCTCACCAATGGAAGACCATGGAGCTCGAGACGCCAAGGCCGTCTGAGGCATCGGAGGAGATCGTGATCCATGAGTCCACTCCCGACGATCCGATTTCGGAAGCCGCGCAGGCGTGGGATCTCCGCTGGCCCGAACGGACACGAATGGAAGCCGTCACGACGCTGATGGACACTCAGCGTCGTCTCACCGCTGAGTTGGATGAGCTGCTTCGCCCTCTCGGACTGAACTATTCTCGATTCGAGGTCTTGCTCATGCTGTTCCTCGACGCTCAGGGAGCGATCCCCCTCGTCGAGCTGTTCACTCGGCTGCAGGGCACAGCACCGTCAGCCTCGTCTTCGGTGACATGGCTCGAGGACGCGAGCATGGTCAAGCGAGTCGTCTACCCCGAAGACAACGAAATGGTCTTTGTTGCGATCACTTCAAAGGGGCGAACCGCCGCGGATCGAGCGAGCCGGAGTCTGGCTGACGCACGCTTCGGATTCAGCGCACTGTCGGAACGCGAGTCCCGGCAGCTCAGAGTCCTTCTGGCCCGATACCGAGAGAACACGATCGGCATCTAGCGACACTTGAGCGGCAAGTCACAGCCAGGACTCACTCGTCGTCGGATGTCCGGCTGACGCGCGCTGCAGACGTACGAGAGGGACCCCGCAGGGGATCGCCGTCGCCACGCACCTCGGCCATCTGCTGTGCGGCGGTGACCACCGCGGACCGGCGCCGTTGCTGTTCGACTTGGTCGCCCGGAGCAAAGCCGGTGACCATCCTCGCTAGCTGCGGCACGCAGAACCACCATGCCGCCAGCCCGATGACCAACAGCACCAGGTGATCGGCGTCGATGGCACTGCCGACGATTCCGGCTCGCTGAGCCTCACTGTAGGCGGCGACTTTCTGCCGATAATGATCGGTGCGATCCGCTTCGTCAACGATCGTCCCGTCGGCGAGTCCCTCCCACAGCAGCAATCGCGCGAGCTCAGGGTGTTCAGAATAATAGTCGTACGTCCTGCCCGCGAATTCGCCGATCAGTTCGAAGTCATCCCCAGCAGGGAGGACTACCGTTTCAGACAGATGGGTCAACTCATCCGAGAGGACCGCACGGAACAGTGCCCGTTTGTCGCCGAAGTAGTTGTACAGTCGTTCCTTATTCACTCCCGCGCGTTCGGCGATGCGCGCCATCGTTGTGCCGTCCGGGCCGAATGCAGCGAATTCGGCAGTCGCCGATTCCCTGATTCGCCGCCGGGTACCCTCCGTGTCCCAAGCCATATCGCAAGTCTACCCAACTCCAACGATTCGGTTGCAATTATCTCTCGTAGTCCGTATATTGCAACTACACCGTTGGAGTTGGGATTTGACCTATGCAATCCGGCGATCACGGTAGCCACGCCCGGAGACCGCATGTGTCGAGTGGAGGTTGTCACGCTTGGCTGGATCCGCTCGGAAACGTGGGATCGGGCAACTCGGGGACGTTACGTCACCGACCGACCTCCCGAAAGGAGTCTCACAATGACCAACGATCAACGCACACCGAGCACTGAGATCGTGCCGTACACTCTTCACTTGTCAGCCGCGACCATCGATGACCTGCACGAACGTCTACGTCGCACCCGGTTGGCCGAACACGAAACCGTAACCGGAGACGGCGAGGAATGGGAGCAGGGCATTCCGCTCGACTATGTTCGCCAACTGATCCATTCCTGGCTGTACGACCATGACTGGCGCCGCCTGGAACGCGAACTCAACGCGTACGGCCTGTGGCACACCGAGGTCGACGGATTGGACATCCATTTTCTGCACATCAGGTCATCTCGTGCAGACGCGCGCCCGTTGCTGATCACACATGGTTGGCCCGGGTCGGTCGTCGAGGCCCTCGACGTGATCGACGGGCTGGTGAATCCACCCGACGACGAGCCCGCCTTCCACGTTGTGCTGCCGTCGCTCCCGGGTTTCGGCTTCTCGGAAAAGCCCAGCAGAACTGGTTGGGGCCTGCGAAGAATCGCCGATGCTTGGGCAGAGCTCATGGCTCGGCTCGGTTATGAACGCTTCCTCGCGCAGGGCGGAGACTGGGGCGCCATGGTCACCATTACGTTGGCCATCCGCCATCCTGAGAAGGTCGCGATGATGCACACCACAGTTCCGCATGCCTCCCGACCGGATGGATTCGATGACGACCAACTCACCAACACGGAACGTGCCTGGTTGGATCACGAAGAGCAGTTCCGGCGGAGTGGAATGGGTTACGCGGCAATCCAATCCACCAGACCACAGACCATCGGCTATGGACTCGTCGACTCACCGGTCGCACTGATCAGTTGGATCATTGAGAAGTTCCACGACGCCGCCGACTGTGACGGACACCCGGAGAACGCCGTGTCACGCCAGCGACTGCTCGACAACGTCGCGCTGTATTGGTTCAGCGCGTCAGGTGCTTCCTCTGCTCGACTGTATTGGGAGAATATCAACGGCGAAGCCGAGTTCAGTCCTGGTCTGGACATGACGACGCCGGTCGACTTACCTTCTGCGGTCTCCGTCTTTCCCAAGGAACTGCGCAAGCTCCCTCGTTCTTGGGTCGAACGGCGGTTCACCGACTTGCGCCACTGGAATGTCCTCGACCGCGGTGGTCACTTCCCCATGTTGGAAGTGCCTGACACGTTCGTCACCGAGCTGAGAACTGCCTTCTTCACAGCTCCTCTCTGAACCGGACTGGAGCTTGCACGATCACGCTTGTGGATGAGTCGGTCGACGTCATACACCAGCGGAGGCCCGGCCACAGTGGAGGACGTTCAGCGTTCGAGCTGACCGCCGAAGAGGCGCTGGAGCGGGATCGATCCGTCCTGCCACGGGGTGAGGATCCAGGCGACGGCATAGGCGCCGACGCCGAGGACCGGCAGGGCGAATGAGATGAGGACGAGCAGGCGCATCAGCCAGACGTTGACGCCGGTCACCTCGGCGAGGCCGCCGGCGATGCCACCGAGGATGCGGTCGGGACCGCGACGGAAACCGAGTTTGCGAATGGAGTCGAATAGTGAGTTCATGTCTTCGACGGTACTCGGCCCCGGTGTCCGCCGACAGGGGTGATGGCCATCGACTGCCCTGAGGTTATCCGGAATCCTCGCCGATCCAGTACCGGCGTTTGGCCGGGCCGTCACCGACCTCGCGGACGTCATCGAGCACACCGCCGCACTGCTCGATCACGCGCGCCGACGCGGTGTTCGTCTCGTCGCAGGTGACGAGCACGTCCGTCACACCCGCTGCTCGCAGGCGCTCGACCGAGCGGGCGAGGATCTGTCGGGCGTAACCTCGGCGCCGGAATTCCGGAGCGACCGCGTAGCCGACGTGCCCGCCGAACTCGAACAGGAAATCATTGAGTTCGTAACGGATGGATGTGCGTCCGACGGGCCGTCCGGACACCTCGGCGATGAGGAAATCGGCCCGCACTCGGCCCGGCGGAAGGTCGACTCCGCGTGCCTCGCGGGCGATCATTGAGAGGATGTCGTCCCACGAACCCTCGGCGAGGAGGAAACTGAAGTCCTCGGCCCGCAGCTGCTCATGGAACTGACGCAGGATCGCCTCGTCGTCGCGGTTCGGTGCGCGCAGGAGCAGCTCGGCAGTCATGGGTTCCTTCCCACTGGTGTCATCGGGTCGGAGTCATCGGCCCGGTGTCGTCGGCGGTCGATCCCTTTCATTGTCGCTGATCGATGAGGTCGGATTGTGAACGTTCCGGACGGCGGGCGAAGTCGGGAGCGTGCTCAGGGGTGATGCCCATTCCGAGAATCCGCGCGGGGACGACCGTGAGTGCCGGGAACGTCTTGAGAAGCCATTCCACTGCCGCAGGCGGTCGGATGTCGCCGCCGTCTCGGACCACGGGTTCGATCATGCGGTGGATCCCGGCCTGCAGCACTTCGACGGCCTTCGTCGTCAGCAGTCGACGACGCTGCACCCGGCGCAGCTGCCTCGTACTCACCGTGCCGGCGCGCAGTGATTCGGCGAGGATTCGGGCCGTCGCCACACCGTCTTGGACCGCGAGATTGACGCCGACTCCACCGAGCGGACTCATCGCATGCACCGCATCGCCGATGCAGAGCAGACCGGGGACGAACCACCTCGGCGCTTCGCTGCGGCGCACGTCGAGGAGTCTGACGTCGTCGAAGTCGATCGCTCCGACGTCGTCGGCGAGGGCCGGGAAAGTGGCGGCCACAGCATCGCGCAGCGCCTCGATGCCCTCGGCCCGAAACCGTTCGTCAGCGCCCTTGGGAATGAGCCGGGCCATCTGCACGTGCCCGTCCCGCGGAATCGCGACGAAGACGTTCCTGCCATCGGATCGTGGGGCGACGGAATCGGGAAGCACCGCCTCGGTGTCGATGCGGAACCACCACACGTCGATCCCCGAGTGGAGTTCGCGCACGGGCAGGCCCGCCTCTTCCCTGGCGATCGACCACCGCCCGTCGGCGGCGATGACGAGCGGGGCGCGCAGCTCGTAGGCCGGCCGAGGACCGTGCGCGGACTGCGGACCCTCCGCGGCTCGCGGACCCGCCCCGTCCGGCCCCTGCACTCTCACCCCGACGACCCTCTCGTCCTCCCAGATCAGGGAGTTCATCTCGGCACCCATCCGCAGTTCGAAGCCCGGTTCGTCGTTGCCCGCCTCTGCGAGCAGATTGAGGAAGTCCCACTGCGGAGCGATGGTCATGAAGGGATGGGGAGCATTCAGCCTCGAGAGGTCGCCGAGGATGAATTCCTTCCCGGACCGGTCTGTGAGGCTGATGTTGGTCACCTGGCGATGCGCGATGCGAGCGAACCGGTGGTAGAGGCCGAGTTCGTCGAGCAGCCGCAGCGTCGACGGGTGGACGGTATCGCCGCGGAAGTCGCGGAAGAAGTCCGCGTGCTTCTCAAGGACGATGACCCGCACTCCTCCCCGTGCGAGCAGCAGCCCGGCGACGACTCCGGCCGGACCGCCTCCGGCGATGATGCAGTCAACGTGCTCGGTGTCGGCCATGACACTCTCCTCGGTTCGCGACTCGAAGGACTCACTCACCAGCCTAACCCTCGCGGTGAACAGTCGGTGTGAGGCGAGGAGAGTGGGACGTCGGACATGGGGTCAGATGCGGCCGGAAGCGCCGGCATTCATGCTCCGGTCCGCGGCATCCCTCCCGCCGTCTTCTCCGTGACGTCGAAGCGTTCGCGGTAACGGCCGGTGAGCAGACACCACTGCGAATACAGCGCCGTCGAGGAGTTGAACACCAGCAGAGTGAGCGGATAGAGCAGCCACTGCAGCCACATCGTCACGCGGCGTTCACGCGGAACGTGGACCGGCCGTGGCGGCAGCAGCGCATTGAACACGAGGACGGAGACGACGAGTCCGATCATGCCGAACTGCTGCACGATGCCCACGGTCATCGGCATCCGGTCCACCACCGAGGTGGCCTGTCCCGTCTGGGAGGCCACGACGAAGGGGATCCAACCGCCGATGGCGATGATGATCGAGATCGAGGCGAGGCTGACATGGCCTTCGAGCAGTGAGAGGAACCGGAGGACGCCCGGCCAGAACGGCGACCGCGCATCCGTGGCGAACACGCGCACCCCGACGTAGGGCACGTCCGAGGCTCCATAGGACCAGCGGCTGAGCTGTCTGAACTGGGCGACCATCGTGGCCGTGAACGTTCCCGCCTGCACCGCGTCCTGGAAGATCGGAACGTGAATGGGAACAACCCGGTAGTCGCCGTTGAAATGGAACCAGCTGCGCCAGTACTGGTGACCGTCCTCGACGATGGTCCGCTTCGACCAGAACCCCATCTCCACCAGCGCAGTGAGCGGCTGGGCATGTGAGGCGAAGTTGCGCAGAGCGAGCCGGCGAACCGTGGTGGTGAGGTTCCAGAAGCAGTTCGCGCTGGCCACCACCCGTGACGGCGCCGGCACGTCCCAGATGTTCGTGATGTAGAGGCTGATCGGCTGGAAGGACAGACGCTCTCGGTCCGGGGCGATCGCATATTCGTAGGCGACACAGTCGAAGTAGGACTCGTGCGGGATGTTGTCGCAGTCGAGGCTCGTGACGATCACCCGATGAGGGTCGATGGCCCGCTCGCGGACCCATTCGGCCAGGCGGTGTCCGGCGTAGGTGATGTTCGCGCCCTTGCCGGCGATCTCATCGGGCAGCGACGCCGGATGTTCGACGAGGACGAATGCCCCGAAACGATGCCCATATTCGGCGTCCAGACGGCGAGCGGTCTCGGCCATGGCCGGTCCGCCGCGTTCCTCGAACGCGAAGAAGACGAGCAGCCGATCCGGTGACGTCGAGGTGTGCAGCAGCGTACGGATCGTGTCGGCGATGACCGGATAAGGCTCGTTGTAGGCAGCAACGACGACGGCATGGAATAGGGACGAGGGCCGCATGATCGACCCCGGGTCGCCGGTGATCTGCTCGACGAGCACCTTATGCTCGGCAGCACGGAATCCCCCTCGCGGATGCGCCAAGGAGGGGCGCCCATCCATAGCCCGCTCGAGATCGGTCAGGCGGGCGGCCCAGTCCACCCGGGCAGCACGCCGATAGCGGAGGAACCCGCGGGTCACGTCGATCGCCCCGAGCATGGCTCGGGCGAACATCAGGCCGACGATCGAGAGAACATAGACTGCACCGACCATCGCATCGATGAACGGAAGGACGAAGACGAGGCCGACGGCGGTGAAGCTGATGATCGCCGGCAGCGCCTCGAAGAACCGGTACGCGGGAGAGCGCGGTCCCATCGGCAGTTCGAGATCGGCGGAAGTCTGTCGAGGACGTGGTTCCTCGGCGGGAACTGGTTCGGCAGCAGACTGGCGGTTGGCTCTCACTCTGTCGATCCTGCGCGCCGAGGCTGGCCGCTGGTTTGTGTGCAGGTGCAGGTCAGATGAATATTTCGTGCCGACTCCCAGTCAGAGGAGTCGTCCGACAGCATGTGCCGTCCGGTAGCCTCCTGTTATGGCCCATACCATCCGCACTCCCGTCCCCGACGATGCCGCGGCCATGGCACGAGTCCACGTCGACACGTGGCAGGAGACCTACCGCGGACTCATGCCCGACGCACTCCTCGACGACCCCGATTTCGTCGATCACCGTCGGCAGCTGTGGACGAATGTCCTCACGGAGGCCGACCCGCACCGCTATGCCTGTGCCGTCGCCGAATCCGACGGCCGTATCGTCGGCATCGCCATGGCCGGTCCCCCGGAGGCCGACAGCGGCGTCGAGGACCGCCACCTCTACATCCTCTACGCCTACCGGTCGATGCACGGCACCGGTGCCGGCCAGGATCTCCTCGACGCCGTCGTCGATCCCTACCTGACGACGGCGCTGTGGGTGGCCGACCCGAATCCCCGTGCCCAGGCGTTCTACGTCAAGAACGGCTTCGTCGCCGACGGCACCGTCAAGACCGATGACTACGACGGGGTCCGCGAGCTGAGAATGGTGCGACCGCCGACTGCGTAGGCGCGGCCGTCACACCCAGACGACCCGAACCTGCGGAGTGAGCCTCCCACCCGCGCCGAGGTGGCCGAGCGTGAGTGCCCCCTCGAGCGGTCCGCCGACGGGCTCGACGATGGTGACGTGCGGGTGCAGGCGGGCGGTTTCAGTACGGAACCCTTCCACGAGGTGGCTCCCGACAGCCGTCACTCCCCCGGTGAGTGCGATGCGCACCGTCGCATCGGCGTCGGCTGTCCGGGCTGCGGCGACTGCACTGCGGGCAGCTTCCTGTCCGGCCTGTCTGAGCAGTCCGGCCGAGGCAGTGTCACCGGTGCGGGCAGAGTCGGCGATGTCGGCGGCGAATTCGGCGAGCAGTCCGGCCCGATCACCCCGGGTGTAGAACTGTCCGGGCCAGGAGGCGGGAGGCCCGAAACGGCGGGTGGCCGCCTCGAGCAGTGCACGCCCGTGCTCATCGAGTCCGTCATGGGTGCGCAGGGCGAGTTCGAGCCCGTGACGTCCCAGCCATGCTCCTCCCCCGCGGTCGCCGAAGAGATGCCCCCACCCGTCGGCACGTGACCAGTCGGGCGACCACATTCCCGTCTCGTCCGGACCTGCGTGGGCGACGGCGATGGCTCCGGTGCCGAGCACGGTGATCGCTCCGCCGGTCCCGCCGAGGGCTCCGAGGTGCGCGGTCACGGCATCGATCGCGGCGACCGCCGGCACCCCGAAGTCGCTGGAGATGTCTGCGAGCGCATCCGAGGGATCCTCGGCCAGCGACGCGATGCCGGTCGCTCCGATGCCGATGCCGGTGACCTCGGAGAAACGATCGGCCCACGTCTCCGCGGCCGATCGCACGAGTACCCGCAGAACGTGGAGGACATTGCTGCCGCTCGGCCCGATCGCGATGCGGGGTCCGGTGAGCCGGTCGATGATGCGCGGGCTGGGACCGGGGCCGGCCGCGGCGGCACCAGCGTCGCTGCGAGAGTCATGGCCGACACGGGCGGACGGGTCGGAGGTCATTTCGCCGAGGGCGGCCCGACTGCCGGTGCCGCCGATGTCGATGCCGAGGACGAGACTCATGCGCCCACGGGGCCCGGGCCGGTGAGTTCGGCGATCGCGGCCCGAACCGAGCCGTCATGGGACTCCAGGCTCGACGCGCCCGGGCGGGGGCCACCTCGGCGAAGGAGACGACGAGCGCTGTCTTGAGATCACCGTCGCAGCGCTCGAGCAGTTCCCTGGCGTCTACGTCGTCGAGGTCCGCGGCCTCCCTGAGGATGCGCACGGTGCGCTCGCGCAGCTTCTCGTTCGTGGCGACGACGGAGACCATGAGGTTGTCCCAGGTCCGGCCCAAGGCGACCATGAGTGCGGTCGAGAACCCGTTGAGGGCGAGCTTCTGCGCGGTGCCCGCCTTGAGCCTGGTCGAGCCGGTGATGACCTCGGGGCCGGTGTCGAGCAGGATGTGATCATCGGCGTGCACGGCGACGGGGGCGTGCGGGTTGTTCGAGATGAGCACGGCATGAGCACCGGCCGTCCGCGCCGTCTCGAGCGCCCCGCCGACAAACGGGGTCGAGCCGCTGGCGGCGATGCCGATGGCCACATCGTCGGGTCCGAGCTCGGCCCCGGCTGCGCGTCCGTCGGCTTCGGAGTCCTCGGCGTTCTCGACGGCGTTGACGAGCGCGGCCTGTCCGCCGGCGATGTGCCCGACGACCCGGCCGGGTTCGAGGTTGAACGTCGGCAGCAGCTCGCTGGCGTCGAGGACACCGAGGCGACCCGAGGTGCCCGCACCGAAGTAGTGGACGCGGCCGCCTCGGCGCATACGCTCTGCCGCAATGTCGACGAGGCGGGCGAGCTGCGGCAGGGCCGCGGCGACCGCGTCGATGACCGTATGGTCCTCGGTGTTGAGGACCCGGAGGACGCCGAGGGTGTCGAGCTCGTCGAGACCGGCGCTGCGCGGATTGCGCTGCTCGGTCGGCGACAGCGGACGTGAGGCCTGCGACGCTGGGCCCGCCGGGTCGGATCCGGTCATGCGCGGCCGCTTCCTTCCACCTCGGCGACGGGGGCATCGGTCGATGCGGGCGCGGGATGGCGCAGGGCGAGCAGCCCGCCGACGATGAAGGTGACGATGACGCCGAGCAGCGGGTACCACTGCCAGGCCACCCACACCTCGCCGGTCACGTACTTCTCCATGACGAAGAAGAACGCGTTGACGGCCACGGCCAGTGCGAAGCCGATGTTCGCATCCATGGCGTTCGCGCGCTTGTTGACGATGCCGAAGACGAAGGCGCCGAGCAGCCCGCCGTACGTGATGCCGGCGATGCCGAGGGCGAGGATGACGATGCTGCCCTCGTCGGATTGGAAGACGGTCGCCGGGAGGATGAAGGCGATGCCCCAGCCGATCGTCGCCCAGCGGCCGACTCTGAACCCCTGTTCGTCGGTCATCGGGGTGCGCTTGAGCTTGTTGTACACGTCGTTGACCGTCGAGGACGACAGCGCCGACAGCGACGAGGACAGGGTCGACATCGCGGCGGCGAGGATGCCGGCCAGCAGCAGTCCCGAGATGCCGGTGGGCAGACCTTCGATGATGAACTTCGGGAAGATCTCGTCATCGCGGGTCAGCCCCAGGTCCGCCGGCAGGGCGTGATCGTAGTAGGCCCAGAGGGCGAGGCCCACGGCGAGGAAGATCGCGAACTGGACGACCACGACGATGCCGGACCAGATGAGCGCCTTCTGCGCCTCGAGCTTCGACCGGCACGACAGCAGCCGCTGGACGATGAGCTGGTCGGAGCCGTGCGAGGCCATCGCGAAGACCGCGCCGCCGAGGACGGAGGGGATGAACGAAGCGTCTGCGGAGATCGGGTTGCCCTCGAAGACGAAGATGTTCGTCTTCCCGGCCTCGACCGCCTCGGCGAGCCAGCCGCCGCCGATCGAGGCGGAGATGATGATGATCGCGAGGATGCCGCCGAGGACGTAGAGGAGCATCTGGGCGACATCGACCCAGACCACGGCCTTGATGCCGCCGATGAACGTGTAGGCGATCGTGACCAGGGAGAGGACGACGATGATGACGAAGTAGTTCGTGTGGATGCCGAGTCCGTCGAGGATGACCTTGACCGGGATGGCGCAGGCGAGGACGCGGATGCCGTCGGCGAGCAGACGGGTGAAGAGGAACGTCACCCCGGCCGTGGTCTGCGTCGATGAGCCGAAGCGTTTGCCCAGGTAGGCGTACGCGGTGACCATCTCGCCATCGTAGTAGCGCGGGAGCATGAAGTAGGCGACGATGACGCGGCCGAGGATGTAGCCCAGTCCCAGCTGCAGGTAGTTGAGGTCGCCGAGGTAGCTCATCACGGGGATGCCGATGACGGTCAGTGCGCTCGTCTCGGTGGCGACGACTGACAGGCACACCGCCCACCACGGCAGGTCGCGACCGCCGAGGAAGTAGCCTTTGAGGTTCTTCTGCTTTCCGCTCAGCGCCAGTCCCAGCCACGCCGTTGCGACGAGATAGGCGATGATCACCAGGAGGTCGATGATCTGCATGTGTCTCTCCTTGTCAGAGGCTTGATAGAAGGGTCGAGTGTGGGGATCGGTCTGGGTCCGGCTTGGGGTCGGTCTAGTCGGCCAGCCGCAGCCGGGTGGGTCGTCGATGGAGGGGTTCGGGCAGGTGCAGCGGAGTCGCACCGGGGGTGAAGCGTCCGGCGATGCGCGGGCCGGCCGCCCCGGTCAGGCTCGGTTCGGTGCCGTCGAGCCCGTGCCAGCTCAGCCAACCGATGAGCGCCATGAGCAGTGCCTCCTTGCTTCCTTCGGGCAGGCCGAGAGCAGCATCGGTGCTCGTCAGCTCGACGTTCTCGCCCAGCTCTTCGCCGAGGCGGCGCATGAGTTCGGGATTGCGGGTGCCACCTCCGGAGGCGATGACGGTGGTGACGTCGTAACGACAGGCCGCCTCGGCGATGGTCCGCGCGGTCAGCGCCGTGACCGTAGCGATCTGATCATGCTCGCCGAGGTGGGGGTGGGCGTCGAGGAATTCGTCGAGGTACGCCGCGTGGAAGAGCTCCTTGCCCGTCGACTTCGGCGGTTCCTGCCGGTAGTAGGGCTCGGTGAGGAGCGCGGCGAGCAGGTCATGATCGACTCGCCCCTCGGCGGCGAGCGCACCGTCGCGGTCGCAGGTGCCTGCCCCTCCGGTGATGCGGCGAGCGAGGATGTCGATCAGGGCGTTGGCCGGCCCCGTGTCGAAGGCGATGGGATCCTGGCCCGGAGTGATGACGGTGATGTTCGCGATCCCGCCGAGGTTGAGCACCGCGGTCGGGGTCTCGACGTCGCCGAGGAGGAGGCTGTCGAGGAGGCCGACGAGCGGGGCGCCCTGACCGCCGGCGGCGACGTCGCGGGAGCGGACGTCGGAGAGGACTGGTGTACCGAGCGCCTCGGCGATGAAGGCAGGCTGGCCGAGCTGCAGGGTCGCGGTGACCTGCCCGTCGGTGATGTCGTGACGGACGGTCTGCCCGTGGGAGACGACGAGGTCGGGGGTGACGGCGGTGTCCCGGCAGAGCTCGGCGAGCGCCTCGGCGGAGAATCGACCGAGGCGCCCGTCAACGCTGCTGACCAGGGACAGGGGCATGTCGGCGGGTTCGAGGAGGCGGAGGATGTCGGCGTGGAGTCCCTCGTCGAAGGAGGTTTCGCGCTCGGCGAGGACGCGCACGGTCAGGGTCGTCGGGTCCGCGCCGACGAGGTCGGAGCCGACGGTGGGGTCGGGGAGGAACTCGGCGAGGACGAGGTCGAGCCCGTCCGCCGAGGTTCCGGTCATGAGTCCGGCGATGATCATGGCTGGTCTCCTCCGGTGGGGGCGGGGGTGGTGCAGTCGGGGCCGGGGGTGGTGCTGGCGGGGGCGGGGACGGAATCAGCGGGAATGACGCGGTCGGGGACGGTGAGTTCAGTGCGGATCTTGTAGCGGTCGCCGCGGTAGACGGAGCGCACGAACTCGAAGGGCACGTCGTCGGTGCCTCGGGAGGTGCGTTCGAACAGCAGGGCCGGAGAGTGTTCGGGGACGCCGAGGTGGTTGGCTTCGGCGGCGTCGAGGAGGGTCGGCTCGATCGTCTGGACGCTGTGGCTGAGACTGATGCCGAAGCCCTGCCGAAGCAGTTCGTAGAAGGACTGGTCCTCTAGGTCACCGGCGCTCAGCCCGGGGACGAGTGCGGAGGGGATGTGGAGTTCTTCGAGGGCGATCGGTTCGTCATCGGCCAGACGGAGACGCAGGATGGCGATGACGTCGTCGCTCTCGGCGAGGTGGAGCCGCCTGCCGATGTGCGCACCGGCGGCGACGGTGTCGAAGCTGAGGATGTGGGAGCCGGGGCGCATTCCGCGGGCGACCATGTCTTCGGTGAAAGAACTGGCGGCGAGCGGCTGGTCGAGCTTCGGGCCGAGGGCGAAGACTCCGGTGCCGTGCCGTCTGCGGACCATGCCTTTGGCGACGAGTTCGTCGATCGCTCGACGCAGGGTCATCCGCGAGATGCCGAGAGTCTCGGCGAGCTGCCGTTCGGGCGGGAACTGCTCGCCGGCGGCCATGCCTTCGAGGCGGTCGAGGAGCTGATCGCGGATGGAGTGGAATTTCGTCACGACACCATTGAGGCACACGACACACTCAATTTCAAGACCACTGGTCTATTTTGCATCTTGGCGTCGGACTCCCCCGCTGCTCGTCCCCTCCCGATCAGCGGCTCACACCTCTCGATCAGCGAACTACTCTCCTCGATCAAGGCGCAGCGCAGTCATCGAGCGGTCGACGACTCCACAGACGCGCTGCCGCTTGAACGAAGAACAGCACGCCGCCTGCCCCTCTCGATCAAGGCCGGGCGCAGTTGTGGAGTGGTCGACGAGTCCACATCTGCGCTGCCGCTTGATCGACGCAGAGCAGCCGTCCGAAACCGTCATCTGATCGACGAAAGCCAAGCTCGAACGTCACCCGCGCATGCCTCCTTTCGGGCACTGAGGTTCATTCCGGGTAGACGTAGGCTTCGAAACGTGCAGGCAAGCGCGAACGCTGCCAGTCCAGTTCGTGCGTGAGCGCCTCGCCGGACAGCGCCTTGCGGGTATAGCGGGCGATGTTGCGGGCATGTCCGCCCATGTGAGCGATCGCGATCGCCTGGCCGCAGGCTCGCGCCACCGCCGAGGCTGCCGGATCTTCGCAGTCACGCGCGGCATCATGACATGAGAAGGCCCGCTTCCGCATCGGCCCGACTGCCAGGTCACCTGACCGGAATTCGGAGATCGCGTTCAGTGCGCGTTCGAGTCGATCGTCCGTCGGGCGATGCCGGGCGAAGATCGGCAGAAGACGGCGGAGACACCGTTCTGCCCACTCAATGAGTTCTCGGCGGTCACCTTCGGACAGAGTCAGGTCCTCGACATCAGGGGCTGAAAGCGAGGACTTCGTCATACCTCCTCACGCTACGTCATCGACCCGAGGGTCGAACAAGGAATCGCCAAGACGCGAGCGTGACGATGAGAGCGACCATCGTCAGCATCGCTGAGACCCCGACAGGAGCGAGCACCCCCGAACTGGCTGTCAGTCCGAGTCCTCCGAGTATCGGCCCTGCAGCAGCTCCGAGGTTCAGCGCGGCAGTCGCGTAGGACCCACCCATCGTCGGCGCCGCCGAGGCTGCATGCAGCACCCGGGCGATGAGAGTGCTGCCCACCCCGAACGTGAGGACACCCTGCACGAGGATGAGCATAAAGAGCAGACCGTGCTCCGACGCGAACAGGATCAGCAGAATCCACCCAGCCAACAGAGACGGCATCCCGAGAGCGAGAACGAGTCCGGGCCGACGATCGGACAGTCGCCCGGCCATCGTCACGCCGAGGAAGGACCCGAGGCCGAACATGACCAATGCCGCTGAAACCCAGACCTCGGACAGCCCCGCCGACTCTGTGACGATCGGCGCCAGGTAGGTCAATACGGCAAAAGTGCCTCCGTTGATGAGGGCACCCACCATCATCGTCAGCGCCACCTGCGGTGCCGCCAACTGCTTGAGTTCAGTACCGAGACGGGGAGAGAGTTCGTCATCTTCGACTGTTCCGGTCATCACGTGACCCGGGTTGATGCCACTGACGATGCCGACTGCGGCGATCGCACTGAGGACGACGATCGCCCAGAAGGTCGCCCTCCAGCCCGCCGACGTTCCGAGCAGCGCTCCGAGTGGAACACCCGCGATGGTGGCGAGGGTTGTGCCGGAGAGCAGGATTGAGAGCGCACGGCCCTTGAGGTTCGATGGCACGAGTGCCGTCGCCGTGCTCAGCGCGACGGCGAGGAACCCTGCGTTCGCGAAGGCGCTGAGGACGCGGATGACGAGCAGGAGCGTAAAACTTTGGGTGAGGGCTCCGACGGCGTGGCTTCCAGCGAAAATGAGAACGCTGGTCGTCAGGGTGATTCGTGGCGGCCAACGACGGGCGAAAGCGGCCATGAGCGGGGCGCCGATGACCATCCCGATTGCAAAAGTCGAGGTCAGTAGGCCGGCGGTACTGAGTGGGACATCAAGCTCTGTGGCGATTGCGGGAAGCAGGCCCGCGAGCATGAATTCTGAGGTGCCCATGACAAAGATCGCCAAGGCAAGCATGTAGAGGGCAGAAGGCATCGAATACTCCGAGGTGAGAGAACAGAAGTGGGCTCTTCTGGCCACCACGGCCAACGCTCGTACAGGTGTGGATCGCACCAACACCGTTGGTGAGTTGTGCGTCTATCGATGAACGGGGCTGGCGGCGTGGCCGGCAGCCCCTGACCTGTCTGACTCGGGACTCGACATGGTGACGAGTCTACAGAGTCCGGTGCCCGACACCGACCTCGCGACCTCCGAACAACTCCCCGCTCGGCACCTCTCGCTCAAGGCGCAGCGCATCCATGGAGGCGTCGACGACTCCACAGACGCGCTGCCGCTTGATCGACGGACAGCAAGCCGTGCGGCACGCCTCGATCAAGGCGCAGCGCACGTACAGAAAGGTCGACGACTCCGAATCCGCGCTACGGCTTGATCGACGGAACTCAGATGAAGAAGAGTGAGAGCAGGAACGCGAAGATGAGGCCGAAGACGCTGACGAGGGTCTGGACCATCATGTGCGTCTTCGTCGCTTGGCCCAGCGTCATGCCGAAGCTCTCCTTGACGAACCAGAATCCTGCATGGTTGACCCAGTTGAGTCCGATCGAGCCCGAGCCGATCGCGATGACGACGAGAGAGACGTACGCGGCCGAGTGATCGCCGATGAGCGGGGCGACGATGCCGGTCGCCGAGGTGATGCCCACCGTCGCCGAACCGGTCGCAAACGACAGCAGGATGC
This sequence comes from Brevibacterium atlanticum, assembly GCF_011617245.1. Taxonomy (NCBI): domain Bacteria; kingdom Bacillati; phylum Actinomycetota; class Actinomycetes; order Micrococcales; family Brevibacteriaceae; genus Brevibacterium; species Brevibacterium atlanticum. The sequence continues at coordinate 3,538,258 of NZ_CP050152.1, forward strand.
CGATGAACCATCCGAGCAGCACAAGGTTCATCTCCAGATGCGAGGTCGCGCCGACGACCGCATCGCCGATGCCCGAGTCCCCCAGCACCTCGTTGAAGGCTCCGCCGCCGCCGATGATGAGGATGACTCCGGCGATGGACTTGAGGCTCTCACCGAAGGAGCTGCGGATCCGCTCCCCGCCCATGCCCGAGGTCCAGCCGAGTGCGATGGCGGCGAAGACGACTCCGGCGAGCATCGCGATGACCGGGTTGCCGAGCACCTCGGCGACGGGTTCGAACGACGAATCCGGGGCCACGAGCTGCACGACAGTATGCACGAGCATGAGCACGACGGGCACGAGGACGGTGAGGAAGGCGAGCCAGATGGGGATCGTGCGCAGGGGACGATCGGCCACCCCTGTCTTGTGGCTGGCAGTGCGCTGTCCGGTGTACTGGTCGATGAGGTCATCGCTCGGTTCGAGCTTCACCCGCGGGGCGATCCAACGCGCGTAGACGGGGCCGGCGAGGATGACCGTGGGGATCGCGCAGACGAGCCCGAGCCCGATGGTCAGCCCGACGTTCGCGCCCAGCCCGGAGACCGCGATGAGCGGGCCGGGATGCGGTGGGACCATGCCGTGGAGGCAGGCGAGCGCGGCGATCGCGGGCACGAGGATGCGCAGGTACCACAGCTTCTTCTGCCCGGTCTTCTCCTCCAGCTGCGAGGCGACCGCGTAGATGACGGGGATGAGGACGACGAGGCCGACCTCGAAGAACATCGGGATGCCGATGATGAAGGCCACGCCGGTCATGATCCACGGCGCAGCTCTCGGTGTGGAGTGGTCGATGACGAGGTTCGCGATCCGCTGGATGGCTCCACTGTCGGCGAGCAGACGACCGAGCATCGCGCCGAGAGCGACGACGACACCGGTCTCGCCGAGGGTGTCACCTGCTCCCGCGATGAGGGTCTCGGGGATCTTGCCGATCTCCTCACCGGCCGCCAGCGCGGTCAGCCCGGCGGTGATGAGCAGCGCCAGGAAGGGATGCAGCTTCGTCTTCCAGTTGATGAGGAGGATGAGCAGCGCGATCGACGCGAAGAGGAGCGTCACGAGGTATGCGGTTGAGCCAAACACTGGGGCAACGTTACGCCCCCTGCCGCACGGGTCGGACAGAGGGGTTCCCTACAGAGTGGTTCACGGCAGAGACCCGGAGGGGTTCACTCCGGACACTTGAGTCCCTAGCATGGGTCCATGACTGCATATACCGGACAGAAGCTGCTCGACGCACTCGATTCCCACGGGCTCGGCGACTGGCAGGGGTTGCCGGACTGCATCAAGGCCCGGTTCCTCACCGGGGACTTCGCGACCGGCCTCGATCTCGTGGCTGAGATCGGATCCCGCGCCGAGGCGGCCGGCCACCATCCCGATGTCACGCTCACTTTTCCTCACCTCGATATCCGCCTGACCAGCCACGACACCGGAGCCGTGACCGAACGCGATCTCGACCTCGCGGGACAGATCAGCGAGGCGGCCGCCTCGGCGGGGGTGAAGGCGGACCCCGATGCACCGGTCGTCCTCGAACTCGGACTCGACACAGCGCACCAGGATGCGATCGCTCCGTTCTGGGCGGCACTGCTCACCGGCGATGCGGGCAACGCCTCCGGCCCCGATGTCGTCGATCCGTCCGGGCAGGTCCCGCTGCTGTGGTTCCAGGAATGCGAGGAGCACGAGGTGCCTCATCAGCGCCTGCACGTTGACATCTCCGTGCCGGCGGCCGTCGCCTCAAAGCGGATCCAAGCCGCGGTCGATGCCGGCGGCACAATCGTCGATGAGGAGGAAGCGCCCTCGTTCACCGTGCTCGCCGATGCCGATGGCAACCGCGCGTGCGTGTGCACGCTCGCCGCTCGCCAGTAGCGCACGTGCGCCCGTAAGCTGGGACACGACCTCTTCCACTCAGCTCAGGAGAATGCGTGTACCAGGCCGCGGAGAACCGCTACGATTCGATGACCTACCGCCCGGTCGGACGCTCCGGGCTCGCCCTGCCCGCCCTGTCACTGGGGCTGTGGCACAACTTCGGCGATGATGTCGCCTTCCAGAATCAGCGCGACATCGTCCGACGGGCATTCGACCTCGGCATCACGCATTTCGATCTGGCGAACAACTACGGTCCTCCTCCGGGCTCGGCCGAGACGAACTTCGGTCGCCTGCTGCGCGAGGACCTCGCACCCTACCGCGATGAGCTCATCATCTCGACGAAGGCCGGCTGGGTCATGCACCCCGGCCCCTACGGCGGTCCCGGAGGCAGCCGCAAGTACCTGTTGGCCAGCCTCGACGCGTCTTTGCGCCGACTCGGCCTCGACTATGTCGACATCTTCTACTCCCATCGCCCCGATGCCACGACCCCGCTCGAAGAGACCATCGGCGCCCTCGACACCGCAGTCCGATCGGGTCGCGCACTGTACGCGGGTATCTCCTCCTACTCTGCTGCGGACACCGCTCGCGCCTCTCAGATCGCTCGCGATCTCGGCACTTCGCTGCTCATCCATCAGCCCTCGTACTCGATGGTCAACCGGTGGATCGAGGACGATGGACTCCTCGACACGACGAGTGACGAGGGCCTGGGCGTCATCTGCTTCTCCCCGCTCGCGCAGGGCCTGCTCACCGACAAGTACCTCCGCGGAGTGCCCGAGGACTCACGTGCCGGCAAGGCCACGCCCTCGTTCAAGGACGGGTTCCTCTCCGAGGACAACCTCGCCCGCATCCGCGGACTCAACGACATCGCTTCCGCCCGCGGGCAGTCGCTGGCGCAGATGGCCCTGGCCTGGGCACTGCGTGACTCTCGGGTGTCCTCGCTGGTCATCGGGGCCAGCCGGTTAAGCCAGCTCGAGCACAATGTCGCGGCGCTCGACACGGCTGAGTTCAGCGACGAGGAGCTGCGCGCCATCGACGAATTCGCCGTCGACTCCGGCGTCGACATCTGGGGAGACGCCCGCCGCAGCACCGCGGAGTGAGTCCGGCCGACCCCGGCCCTGCCAGTCCCGTCGGCCCGGGTCGGGCCCGTCGGCACGGTCAGCTCTGCAGTGACCTGGCTATGTCGAGCAGCCACCCGGTCCGGTTCCGCCACGCCGGGCGGAAGGCATAGACACAGGCGAGCCGGATGAGCGTGACTCGCTCGTACACCCTCACCCGAGCCGGGTCGATTCCCGCCGCCGAGGCGGTCCTGGCGATCTCGTCGATGACCGCGGCCGCCTGGGCAGTGGTCCACAGATTCTGCTCGGTGCGCCAGAGCGCGTGTGCTCTCAGGTTGCCGAGGTCGAGTGCGCGTTCGCCCCGGCAAGCGGTGTCGACGTCGAGCAGTCCCGGTCCGGCGACCGGATCCCACATGATCTGCTTATCGTGCAGGTCCCGATGGATGAGGCCGAATGTGTCGTCCCTCGCCGAGGTGGCCCCGCCTTCAGGCTCCGTTGTGTGCTCGGTCGTTCGTTCCCGGGACGGGCCGCCGATGAGTTCGGCCGAGACCTCGACGATGAGTTCGTCGAGCTCGCCGGCTCCAGCGGCGAGCACGGGCAGTGCGCGATCGCGCCACGTTTTCAAGACCTCGACCTCGGCGGCGGCATCGTGGATCGGCACTATCGACTGCGACGCGGAACCGGACCCGGGAACGAGTCCGGGACCGGGCCCAGATCCGGGTCCGGGTCCGGATCCCGCCTTCGCCCAGGCGCCGAGCGCCTCCGCCCAGGCCCGTGCCCAGTCCGCACCGAGCGCGGCAGGGTCATGGAGTTCGACTCCGGGCACCGCACTGAGTACGACGGTCGAGGAATCCGACCGCAGCACCTGCGGGAGGGCGAACCCGGGGATGAAGCCCTCCGCCCTCCGCTGCCCGGTGAGGACATCGTCGGCTCTGCCCTCGCGGACACTTTTCGCGAAGCTGCCGTCAGGCAGTTGGACGACGGCACGCTTGCCCGGTCGGTGCGAGATCAGTCGACCACCCTCTTCGAGCAGGCCGGCGAGACCCGGCAGCTTCGGATCGCTGTCCGCTTCAAGGAGTCTCAGACCCGATTCGTCGAGGTAGCCTGCCCGGATCCCGAGGTCGGAATCCACTGCCTCCCACGCGATGCGACCTGGCCCGGCGGGCCACGCCCTGCGCACCGGGCATTCCGTCCCGCCGATCGTGACCGTGCCGGGGATGTGCATTGCGGCATCGTGGTCGAGATTCGTGCTCACGTCGGTTCTCCTCCTGCGTGTGCGACCCGAGCATCTGCGGCTAGGGCATCGGCGCCTATGGGGCGTGCGACGTCGCCCATAGAACCGTCACCCAAGGCACTGCGCGCCGCATCGATGATCCGCATCGTCTCGGCTTGCCAGGTCTTCGAACAGCTGCGCCACGGTTCGAGCCCGGCTACGACCAGCGCCCAGGCCGTCCACGCGCCGAGGTCGACGTCTGTCCCGCCGGCCGAACGATAGCCGTAGAGAAAGGGGTGTTCGAGGTCGTGCAGTCCGGGATGACGTCGGCACGCGGCGACCCACCGGCCCAGATCCATCCCGATCGGCCCGATCGCGGATCGGTCGAGGTCGACGATCCGCCACTCGGAATGACAGACAAGCACCTGATCGGGACTGAGGTCACCGTGGATCTCCCGCAGTTCCCACTCCCCCGAGTGCCCGTCACTCGGCACGCCGTTTCCACCGGCGCCGGGTCCACCGGCGTCGACCTGTCCTTGCAGACGCCGTCGCAGTCCGACACGGAGTTCGTCGAGGTCTGGTCCGCGTTCCGGCACCAGGCGGGCAAGGGTTCGAACGGTATCCTCGGCCTGGTCGATCGGGTCGTCTGTCACCCGTTCATTCACCGGCTCCGGCTCTGCCCGGTGCAGTTCGGCGACGATCATGCCGACCTCCTCGGCCACGCTCGGGTCCGGCAGCTCACACAGGTCACCAGTCCCCCACCAGGGCGAACGGGTCGCAGTCTGACGCCGACCGATGAACTCGACCGGCAGGCTGGGCAGCTGTGCACGCTGCCACCGGTCAGCCGCCTCGGCGAGGTGGCGTTGAGACCCGGCACCGATGCGCACGAATTCCGGCGGCCCGTCGATCGGAGTGTGCTTGAGCAGCAGCCGTCGTGCGGGGTTGTAGCCGATGATCTCGATATCCCCGCCGAGGTGGTCGAGCGCCCGCACGATGTGTTTCCCGATCCGGGGATCAGCGAGCACCCCGCCGCTGATCAGCACAGCACCGGTCGCACCCGCCGCCCGCGGATCGGCGGCCTCGTGGACGGTCAGTTCCTGCCCGTTTCGGGCCGCTCGCCGCTGTGCGTTGGCGAGCTTGTCCGGACTCGTCATCACCGCTGTGAAACCCCAGTCGGCGAACGCGCCGAGGCGACCGGCCTCCTTCCGCCGCCACGCGACGATGACGCTGCGCCCCGGTTTGATGCGGATGCGAACCGGCCGGACTGCGAACCCCAAGCGCCGCGACAACGCGGTCGCCGAGCGCAGCTGACCGACGTAAGGCAGATTCGCGAAGTCCGCGTCCACCTGATCACAGCTCGTCGCCGTCATGAGGAGGCTCCCATCTGCACGGGTACGCTCGCCGAGTCATCGGACTGCGAACGGATCCACCTGGCGAACCGAGTGCCCGCATCGGCGGCGAGAGCGTTCGGCGCTCCGTCCTCGACGATCCGCCCGCCCTCGAGCCACACCACGCGATCGAGCCCGCGGATCATCGCCACGTCGTGGCTGATGACGATGCTCGTGCGGCCCTGTGTGAGAGCGGAGACGGAGTCGGCCACCTCGGCGCGGGTCTGCGGGTCGAGACCCGTCGTGGCTTCGTCGAAGACGACGACCGGGGCATCGCGGACCAAGGCTCGGGCGATGGCCAGGCGCTGCCGCTGCCCACCCGAGAGCGTGTCCCCACGATTGCCGAGTTCGGTGTCGTAGCCCTCGGGAAGGGCCCGGATGAACTCGTCGGCGCGGGCCGCGCGGGCGGCAGTGACCACCTCGGCGTCGGTGGCGTCGAGCCGGCCGTAGCGGATGTTCTCCCGCACGCTCGCAGCGAAGAGCACGGACTCCTGGAGGAGGACGGACACATTTTGGCGCAGCGAGGCCCGCGTGACGTTGTGGGTGTCGTAGCCGTCGAGGTAGATCGATCCGGAATCCGGCTGACTCAAGCGCAGCAGGCAGCTGACCAGGGTGGACTTACCCGCCCCGGATGCCCCGAGGATGCCGATCTTCTGTCCGGCGGGGATGAGCAGATCCAGATCGTCGAACAGGGGCCGGCCGTGACCGTCGGCCGAGTTGATGCCGGTGAAGACGACGTCTCCGGAGACCGGGCCCATGGTCACCGCACCCGGGGCGTCGGCGATCTCGACGGGTTCGTCGAGGAGATCGGCGATCCGCTCCCCCGAGGCGGCCGCGCGGGCGATGCGGCCGGTGTACTTGGCCATGTCCCGCAGCGGCTTCATCGCGATCTTGAGGTAGAGGAGAAAGAGGACGAGGTCGCCCGGGGACATCGATCCGCGCAGCACCTGCCACCCGCCGAAGGCGAGCACGAGTGCCTGCGAGATGCCCACGAGAACATCGGTGGAGCGTTCGAGTCCGGCGGCCAGACGGCGTGCCCGGACTCCGGCCTGGAGTGCCCGTTCGTTACCGTCGGCGAAGTCGCGGGCCACGGTCTTCTCGAGCCCGTAGGCCTGGACGACGCGGATGGCGCCGAGCGCCTCGGCGGCGGATCCGACGAGCCTGCCCTCGCCCTTGCGGGTCGAGCGGGAGGCTCGCGTGATCTTCGGAGTCGTGACCTTCGACAGCAGCCCGTACACGGCGGCGGTGGCGAGCACGATCGCGCTGAGCACAGGGTCGAGGATGACCATGACGACCAGGAGCACTGCCAGGGTGACGACGTTGCCGACCAACGGCAGTCCCGCTGTCACGGCGACCTCCTGCAGGCGTCCGATGTCGCCGACGAGCCGCTGCGAGGTGTCCCCGATCGACGCTTTCGAGTGGTACCGCAGCGACAGGGACTGGACGTGATCGAACACGCGTGAGCGCAGCTGGGTGGCCACACGGGCGCCGACGAGGGCGAAGCAGATCGTCGATGCGTAGTTCGCCGCAGCCCGTCCGCCCACGATGACGGCGAGGCCGATCGCTACGACGGCGAGCGTCGTGCCGACGCCTGCATCGAGGCCGAACGTCGGGGCGATCTGTGCGCCGAGGGCCGCGGTGACGGCGTCGACGGCGAGCTTGATCGGCCAGGGTTCGAGGATGCGGAAGACGACGTCCGCCAACAGTGCAAGCATGCCGCCGACGATCAGCCACGTGTGCCCGGGCAGATGCGGGGTGATGATCCGCAGGGTGCGCCGCAGCGCGGAAGCGGAGATGTTCTTCGCGCTCATGCCCTCACCGCCGTGGTTCGGATCTCCACCGGGGCCTCCGCAGGCTCCTCCACCGGCGCGAGGATCTCCCGACACCGCTGGGTCCAGGAATGGCGGGCCAGCGCTTCGGACCGAGCACGCGCACCCATCTCGGCCCGCAGATCGCCATCGTCGATGAGCTTCTGCAGGGCCCGGGTGAGGTCAGCAGTGTCGGTCGGGTCGGTGAGGATTCCGGCTCCGGATTCGGCGAGCACACCGGGAATCGCTCCGACCGCCGAGGCGACGACGGGCAGTCCCGCAGCCAGATACTCGTAGACCTTGAGCGGGGAGAAGTAGTTCTCCCCGGCCGGATACGGGGCGACCGCGAGGTCGAATTCGCGCAGCGCCGCAGGCACGGCCTCGGGGGCGAGCGCACCGTGGAAGTGCACTCGACCGGTCAGATCGAGTGCACGCACCTGTGCCTCGAGCGCTTCGGCTTCGGGTCCGCGACCGACGATGTCGAGGCGGAAGTCCCCGGTCAGTCCGGCGCAGGCGGTGATGAGTCGATCCGTGCCGTGCCAGGGTTTGAGTGTGCCGACGAACCCGATCCGGACCGGTCGCTGCACGCTGGGACCAAGCCCGCGTAGGCCCATGTCGCCGAGGCGGCCGTGGCCGGGTCTGCCGTGATCGCCCTGCGGGGTGATCCGTTCCGTATTCACTCCATTGGGGACGACGCTGACGTCGTCGAGACCCGGGTAGTCCGTGCGGACCCAGTCGGCGATGAGTTCACTCACGCACACGATGCGGTCGGCTCCGGCGAAGCTCGCCGCAGTGGCGCGAGCGGCATGCTCGGCGTGGACGAGGCCGCGGTGGGTCCGCTGTTCGTCGAGCAGAGGTGCGTTGACCTCCATGACGAGCGGAACCCCGAGGCGTTCGCTGATGCGGGCGCCGGCGGTGGAGAACAGGGAATACCGTTCGTAGACGAGGTCGAACCCCGCCTGCCCTGCGGCTGTGGTCTCGGTGACCAGGTCGGCGAGCATATCGGACAGGCGCAGCAGCGCGATCTCCCGCTGAGAGCGGTCGAGTCCGCGCGGCACCTCGAGTCGAGTGACATCGAGGTCGGCGAGGTCTGCGGGAATGTCGTCGTCGGTGCGGGTGCAGAACACGCTGACCTCGTGGCCGAGAGCCCGGAATGTGCGCACGACCTCTTGGACGTGGACGCTGGCACCTTTCGTGCCGAAGACCCCGACGCCGGGGTCGAGGAGGACATAGGCGATTCTCATGAGACTGGCTCCATCTCGGTCTGATGTGCGGTCGATGGCGCGGCAGCGAGCGCCGCTGCGTCGGCGAGGCGAGCGAGTTCGCGGGCTTGAACGGTCGAATCGTGCATTCGGCAGACTCGGTCGCGGGCGGCATCGGTGATGGCGCGGATGTCCGCGGGATTCGTACGGAGGGCGACGGCCACCTCGGCGATGGTGGAGGCGATGTTCTGCTCATCGGACCCATCGATGAGCCACCCCGTGCGGCCGTGGTCGATGACCTCGGGCACGGCCGTGACCGCCCCGGCGATGCACGGGATCCCGGTGGCCATGCCCTCGAGGAGCACGGTGGGCAGGCCATCGGCGTTGCCGTCAGAGCCGATGACGAACGGGACGACGAGGAGGTCGTGGTCGGTGAGCATGTCGCGGACCTCGGCCTGGGTGAGCGCCCCGTGGAAGGTCACGAGGTCATCGAGGCCGAGCGTGCGGGTCCGGGTCTGCAGATCGCCCTCGAGCGGGCCGGTGCCGACGAGGTCGAGCCGGCAGGTGGTCCCCTGCGCGCGGAGGAGCGCGAGTGCGTCGAGCAGGTGGGCGAATCCCTTCTTCTCGACGAGGCGGCCGACCGCCAACAGCGAGGGGACCTCGTCCGCTCCGGGACGCGCCGTTCCGGGTGCGTTCGGTACGGTCCGGCTCTGCGCGGGATCCGACGCGGCGTCTTCCGGTCCGCCCTGCCGTGGCCGGTAGGGGAAGCGGTCGAGTTCGAGGCCGTTGCGCACGACGACGACCCGATCGGCGAGTTCGGGGCCGAGCACCTGAGAGAGGTAGCGCCGGTTGAAGTCGCTGATCGCGATCACATGGTCTGCGTCGGCAGTCTTGCGCGCCAGATCGGTGAGCACCACGTCCTCGTGGAAGATGTCCTTCGCGTGTGTGGTGAACGAGTACGGGATGCCCGTGAGTGCCGAGGCGGCCCTGGCCACGGTCGTCGCCACCGAGGCGAAATGCGCGTGGAGGTGGGTGACGTCGTGGTCGAGCGCCAGCCGAGCGAGGGTGAGCGCTTGGATCGCGTCGTCGTGGTCGAGTTCCGCCAATTCGCCGAGGCGGCCAGGCAGGGTCGCGGCCAAGTGCTGATCCGCTGCGACCTCGGCGAAGGTCTGCCAGAAGCTGCGGGCGCTCGACGGGCGGTCGATGTGGATGACCTCGGCGCGGACGCGGGAGAGTTCGGGGTGGAACCGTGTGTCGGTGCTCGGCCGCAGGGAGAAGATCACGAGGTCTTCGCCGGCGGCCTCGCGGGCGAGGATCTCGGAGACGATGAAGGTCTCGGAGAACCGCGGGTACATCTTGAGCACATAGGCGCGACGGCGGGCAGGCCGTGAGGCGGGCGGCTGTGATATGGGGGTCGCCTGGACCGGGTGTGTGGGTTCCAAGGTCGTCGGTGTCGTGTCAGACAGCATGGCTGGTCTCCTCGAATGAGGTGGGCAAGTGGTCCGGCATGGCCGCGGGCTGGCCCGCGATGAGTTCGGCAGCCAGCCGGGGAACGGCGGCCAGTCCTCTCAGGTCGATGTGTGAGCGGTCGGTCCGCGCTCCGGCATGCGCTGCGAACCAGTCACCGAGCGCTTCGGCATCGAGGCAGTCGATCGAGCGGGTGTCGACCGCTTCCGCCGCCGCCAGGGCGAAGGCTCGCCTGGGCTGTTCGGCCCGGTGGCCTTTGCGGGGAACGACGAGGGCGGGGGTGCTGGTGGACATCAGCTCGGCCAGCGTGTTGTACCCACCCATGCACACAACCGCCTCGGCGGAGGCGACGAGTCCGGGGATGTCGTCACTGTGGCGGATGACGGTGGTGTCCTCAGCTGCGCGGGCACGCAGCCTGTCGAACTCCTCGGCATCCATCTGCGGTCCGGTGACGATGAGGTGGCGGTGCCCGTCCGGGGGTCTCGCGTCGACGGCGACGGAGGCGAGACCGCCGCCGTCGGAACCTCCGCCGAGGCAGGTGAGGACGAAACGGTCGGACCTGACTGCCGCCGGCGCGGCACCACCGTCATCCGGGCGGTGGTGAGAGAGGTAGCCGGTCGTGAACGCCTTGGCAGCCAGCACGGCGGGAACCTCGCCCGTGGCCCGCGGGTCGTAGACGTCTGCGTCGCCGTAGATCCAGACAGCGTCGAATGCCTCGGCCACACGGTTCGCTCCGCCGGCTCTCTCCCATTCGGCGGCGATGACGGATGGGGTGTCGAGGACTTCGCGCAGGCCGAGGACGGTGCGGCACCCGTGGACGCGGACCTGGTCGATGGCGGCGCTCAGCTCACCGCCGATGCCGAACGGGTGCCGGTCGACGATGAAGAGCTCGGGTCGCTGTTGGTCGAGGATCGCCGAGATCGCTGCGGTGCGCAGAGCGCTCAACCCTGCCATCGAAGAGGCGAGCGCTCGCGGGGCATAGCCGCCGCCGGCGGGAGTGACTCCGGGCAGGATCACCCAGTCCCAGCCTGCCGGCAGGTCGAATCGCGCGGCCTCGGGGCTGCTGGCGATGAGCAGCCCGGAGACCTTTCGGCCCGTCAGTTCAGGCAGCTCACGGTCCAGGGCGAAGGCCAGCGCGCGATTGCGCCGGATGTGGCCAAGTCCCAGCGAGTCATGGGAGAACAGTGCGATTCTCAGTCGTCTTCTCATGCATCTCAGCCTGTCGGCTGCACATAAGATGGAATTAAGACGCGGATGAGAAGAATCTTAGGTTCAGTCCACCCGGTAGCCGAACCCGCGCACTGTGGTCACGAAATCGGTGCCGAGCTTCCTGCGCAGATACCCGATGTAGACGTCGACGACGTTCGAGCCGGGGTCGAAGTCGAAGCCCCACACATGGGAGAGCAGCTGTTCACGGGAGAGGACATTGCCGCGGTGGCGCAGCAGGATCTCGGCCAAGGACAGCTCTCGTGCGGAGAGTTCGACGAGGCTGTCCCTGACCCACACCTGACGCTTGAGCAGGTCGATGCGCACCTCGTTGCGAACGAGCTCCGTGACTTCCTGCTCCTGCGGGCTCTCCTTGAGCCGCAGCCGGACCCGGGCGAGGAGTTCGGCGAAGCGGAAGGGCTTGATCATATAGTCCACGGCCCCTGATTCGAGGGCGTAGATCGTGTCGTCCGGGTTGTCCCGGGCGGTGAGCACGAGCACGGGCAGCTCCGGTCGCTGGGTTCGGAGCTGCTCGAGCACGCTGAAACCATCGAGCCCGGGCAGTCCGATGTCGAGCACGACGAGGTCGAAGTCTCCGGTCAGGGCCAGGTCTCGACCGGTGATCCCGTCGGCGGCGATCTGCGGGCGAAAGCCTGCGGCGGTCAGGCCCTTGGAGATGAACGCGGAGATCCGCTGTTCGTCCTCGACCACGAGAATGCTCTTCACTTCTGTCCTTTCGGCAGGCTCTCCTTCGGCAGACCCCCGTGCAGGGGCGGCGCCGTCGGCAGGATCATACGGAACTGGGCGCCGACGGAGGCCTGGTCGAATACGACCGTGCCTCCGTGCGCCTCGGCGATGGCGGTGATGATCGACAGCCCCAGGCCGAAGCCCTTGCCCTCGGATGATCCGCGGCGGAAGCGGTCGAAGATCTCTGCGGCGATCTCCTCGGGAACCCCTGTGCCCTCGTCACGCACCCAGATGTGAACGTGGTCCTCATCGCGGCGGGCGCCGAAGACGATCGCCTGACCCACCTCGGTGTGTTCGACGGCATTCGCCGCCAGCTGGAGCAGGGCCTGGGTCAGGCGCTGCCGGTCGGCTGCGAAGCTCAGCGTCTCCTGCACATCGAGTTGCCAGTGTCGGTCTCCGAGCCCCTTGGCCTTGGCCAGTGACTCATCGACGAGGGTCCGCAGATCGACGGTCTCGAAGCGGACGAAGTCGGGGCGCCCCGCGCGGGCGAGGATGAGCAGCTCTTCGACGAGGCGGCCCATCCTGTCCGTCTCGTCGAGCAGCATCGTGCGTGTCTCGTCGACATCGGCGGCGTCGCTGGAGTCCATGGTCTCCAGATGTCCGCCGAGGATGGTCAGCGGGGTGCGCAGCTCATGTCCGACATCATCGAGGAACTGACGCTGAGTCTCGAATGCGGCTTCCAACCGGTCGAGCATCTCGTTGAAGGTGTGTCCGAGTTCGGCGATATCGTCATTGCCCTTCGTCGCCAGGCGACTGCTGAGGTCACCGCCGGAGATCGACTGGGCGGTCTGCCGCAGCTCGGTGACCGGGTGGAGGAGCCGGCGTGCGAGGATCGCCGAGATCCCGGAGATGAGGAGAGCGGCAGCGAGGGCGACGATGATGTAGATCTGCATGAACTGGGAGAGGTCGGCGTGACTGGCCGTGACATTGTGGACGACGACGAAAGCGCCGCCCCCGTTCGTGCTGCCCGGTTGTCCGACACCGTCGATCTCTCCCACATCGGATGGATTCTTGCTGGGGTTCGCCGAAGGTTCGGGCGACCGGCTCTCACGTGCCGTCCCCGAGGTCGCAGAAGGACCCGACCCGGTGCTCGCACCGGCGTCCGAAGTCTCCTTGGTGCCTCCGGCGATCGGGAGGACGTAGCCTTCGTACCGGTCTCCGTCGACACTCAGCTCGATCTCGCCTCCCTTCGCGGCTGCCCCGGCGACGGCCTTCTCCAACCCTCCCGAGCCGTTGATCAGCCCCTCCGGCTCACCCTGGTAGAGCACCCGCCCGTCGGGGAGGAACGCGAAGAGCGTCTCATTCTCATCGGGCTGATTCTGAGCGAGAAACTGGGAGAGGATCTGGTCGACCGAGCTGAAGGGGCGACCCGTCTGAGGGTCGACGCCGTTCTGAGCGAACGACCTCATCTCGGCGATCTCCTGCGCCATGGACGCTGAAATTCGACTGACGACGCTATTGGACTCGACGGTGTAGAGGATGAGTCCGACGACGGTCAGGGTGAGCACGGAGAGGGCGGCCACGGCGATCGTCAGACGGTTCTGGACGGTGAGCCGGATGCGAGGGTCAGTCGTCATCGTCGTCGCCGTCGTCATGGTCGTCCGCGTCGTCATCATCGTCGCCGTCGTCGTCATCATCCGCGTCGTCATCATCGTCATCCCCGTCGTCGGGGACTTCGCTCGGAGGGTTCGGCACCGGTTCGTAGGAATGCTCGATCTCGTCGGGGGCCTCGGAGCCACTCGATCCCGCGGATCCGTCGGATCCCGAGGACCTCGAGTCCGAGTCGGATCCGGAGCCTGAGCTGTCGGGGTTCGAGCGGTCGTTGCTCTGCTGACCGGAACCATCGGGGTCGCCGCCGGACTCTGTCGGCTCGGGTGTCACCTCGACGGGGGTGAGATCCGGGGGTTCGGGCTGTGCGGTGCTGCGGACGATGATGAGCGTCAGGGCAGCGAGCACGACGACGAGACCGGCGATCACCCAGCCGAGGATCTTCGATTGTCCACCCACGTCCTCCACATTGCCCAAGCCCGCAGTCTTTGTCGAGCCGCAGCCGATGAGAGTCTTCTTAGATGGTCCGTTCGGCCGCCTGTGATAGCGTGAGCGCCGACCTCCCAGACGACCGGCAGGAGCCCGATGAGCGACGACCGCGTGGACCGCGACGAGGCCGAGGACCAGCCGAAGGAGAGTCCTTGGGCGGCGATCAAACCGTGGCAGGGCAAGGCCGCCGGCCTCGATAAGCTGCTGCTGTTCATCATCATCGGAGTCCCGCTCATCTACCTCGGACTCATGCCGCTGCGACCATGGATGCTCGTCCACGCCCCGGTCGTCCAGGAGTTCATCAACGGGGCGAAGACCTCGATCGTCGCGGCTGCCGCCTATGCCCGCATCGGTGAGATCCCGCTGTGGCTGGTCATCATCGCCGGCTTCATCGGCATGGCCAAGCTCGACTGGGCGTTCTGGCTCGCCGGGCGACGGTGGGGCGACGGGGTGCTGCGGCTCTTCGCGCAGAACGAGCGCCAGCTCAAACGCATCAACCAGCTGAAGAAGATCCCGAACTGGGCGCTGTTCCTCATGACAGTGATCTCGCGCTGCCCGGGCATTCCCGGCACTCTCGTCTACATCGTCGCCGGCTGGACCCGGATGCGCCTGTCACTGTTCCTCATCGCCGACCTCATCGGCTGTCTCATCTTCACCCTCATCTGGACCGTGCTGGGCTATCAGCTCGGCGAGGCCGCCGTCGATATCCTCAAGATCATCGACAAGTACGCCCTGTGGCTGACGCTCGCCCTCATCGTCGGCATCTTCGTCGTCAGCTTCTACCGGGAATACCGGAAGCAGAAGAAGGCGGAAGCTGCCGGGGAGCACGCAGAGGACTGAGTCAGGCCGGCGACGACTGACCGTCGGACCGGCCAGTCTCCCCGGCCGCTTCAGGCCCCGAAGGACAGGAACGTCTCGCGCATCCGCTCCGGGTCGGCCCTCTGCCCGCTGAAGAGTTCGAAGGCGTCGATGGCCTGATTGACAGCCATCCCCGATCCGTCGAGGGTCCGGCACCCCTTGGCCCGGGCCTCGGCGAGGAACTGCGTTTCGAGCGGGAAGTACACGACGTCGGCGACCCAGGTGTCGGCACCGAAGACCGTCGTATCGACGGGGGTTCCCGGATAGGCCTTCATCCCCACCGGGGTGGCGTTGACGATCCCATTCGCCGAGGCGGCCGCCGCCTCCAGCTCATCGAGTCCGATCGCTCGTGCCCGGGTGCGAACCGCGTCCACCCGGCCGATGTCCGCGGCCAGGCCCGCGGCACGTTCGACGTCGGTGTCGGCGATGATGAGTTCACCCACACCGAGTTCGGCCAGGGCGAACCCGACCGCACGGCCGGCTCCGCCCGCACCGATCTGCACGACCGCCTCGGTGGCGGCACCGTCCAATCCGGCGCGGAACCCGGCTGCGAACCCGGTGACGTCGGTGTTGAAGCCCTTGGTCGAGCCGGTCTCGTCGATGACGACGGTGTTGACCGAGTCGATGCGCGCGGCCACCGGATCCACCTCGTCGAGAAGGTCGATGACCTGCTGTTTGAACGGGTGGGTGATGTTGAGCCCATCGAAGCCGAGTCGGACGGCTGCGGTGAGAAGCTCCTCGAGGGTCGCCTCGGCGCGCTTCGGTTCGGTGACGTCGATCGTGCGGTAGATCGTGGGGATGGAGTGCGCGGCGCCTTCGTTCTCGTGCATGCGCGGGGTCCGGGAGGCGGAGATGCCGTCGCCGATGAGGCCGAGGAGGAGGGAACGAGTCATAATCTCACTTTCAGGAGCGTCTCTGTCGTGGTCAGGGGGTCGGGATGAGCGGTCAGGAAGCTGTGCTTCCGGTCAGGAATCGGCGCTTCCGGTCAGGTATCCGCGCCGAGGAGGTCGGCGAGGATCTCCACCGCGTGAACGTAGCCTTTCGCACCGGCACCAGCGATGACGGCCGCGGCCACGGGCGAGAGGTAAGAGTGGTGGCGCACGGCCTCCCGGGCGTGCGGGTTGCTCAGATGCACTTCGATGATCGGGTGGTCATAGGACTTCAGCGCATCGTGCAGGGCCAGGGACGTGTGCGTGTACGCGCCCGCGTTGATGATCGCTCCGACGGTGGAGTGGCGGGCGTCGTGGACGGCGTCGATGAGCCCGCCCTCATAGTTGGACTGGATGCAGCGGACGGACAGCCCCGCCTCGGCGGCGGCATCCGCGCACATCTGCTCGATGTCGGCCAGGGTGGTGCGGCCGTAGATCTCGGGCTCGCGCTCACCGAGGAGGTTGAGGTTGGGCCCGTTGAGGACGAGGACTTCTTCCATGGTCACCTCGGGAATCGGGCGGCGACGGCCGCGGCGGTCTGGGTCAGTTGGGGCACGAGCGCGACGAGTTCGTCGAGGCTGCGGCGGAAGACGGGGGCGGCGAGTGCGAGTGCGGCCAGCAGCCGACCGTCGAGGTCGAAGACGGGTACGGCGAGCGCATTCATGCCGATGTCGTTCTCCTCGGACTGGCCGGCCCATCCGGTGTCGCGGATCTGTTCGAGTTTTCTGCGCATCTGCTCGGGATCGATGATCGAATACGGGGTCCGCGCTTCGAGGTCGAGGGCGGCGATCGTGGCATCGGCGTTCTCGTCGTGGGCGAGCAGGGCCTGCCCGATCGCCGAGGTGTGCAGCGGGGATTCGTCGCCCGGGTCGGTCGTCGTCCGGAATTGCGGGCCGTCGACCGTGAGCACGGTCAGTGCGGCGTTTCCGCGGCGGATGGCGAGGATGCTCGACTCCCCCGTCGTCGCCGTGAGGTCTTCGAGCAGGTCCTTCGTCGCGCCTGAAAGGCCGCGCCGGTGGGCGACCTTCTGCGCGAGGCGGAAGACCTCCATGCCGAGGGTGTAGACCTTCGTGCGCGCATCGAAGCTGGCATAGCCGGACTCGACGAGACCGCCGAGGAGTCGGTAGGCCGTCGAGAACGGGTGGCCGGTGATCTCCGCGGCCTGCGCGGCACTGATGCCGTCGGGGTGTTCGCCGAGGAGATCGAGCATCTCGAAGGTCTTCGTCACCGAGTTCGAGCCCTTGGGCGGCATATCTCGCCTCCTTGCGTTGCTGCGACTGATGAGTGATCGACTGCGGTCGACGAGGCTGTTCCTCACTGACTCACGTTGACAGGCTATGTCATGTCGATCACACTGTAAACCACAATGTAACAATGATTGCCATACTATGGCAACACAAGATCTGTATCGATGGCCCACCGACGGTCCACGAGAATGAGAGATGCGAGGAAGCATGAGCGAAGCGATCGAAGAAGCCCGCCCGACGAAGACACCGCTGCGCGCGGCATTGTCGAGTTGGACCGGCTCAGCCCTCGAGTACTACGACTTCGCGGTCTACGGGACTGCGGCGGCACTGGTGCTCAACACCCTGTTCTTCCCCGAGACGACTGCTCCGGGAATCTCCATCCTCCTGGCCATGGGCACCGTCGGAGTCGCCTATGTCGTGCGCCCGCTGGGCGCGCTCATCATGGGTCCGCTCGGCGACCGCTTCGGCCGGAAGTTCGTACTCATGCTCACCCTGTTCATGATGGGCATCTCGACCTTCCTCGTCGGCTGCCTGCCGACCTATGAGCAGATCGGGATGCTGGCTCCGATTCTGCTCGTGCTCTGCCGCGTCATCCAGGGGCTGTCGGCCTCCGGCGAGCAGGCCAGCGCGATCTCCGTCTCGCTCGAGCACTCGGAGGAGAAGAAGCGGTCGTGGACGACGAGCTGGACCCTGCACGGGACTCAGGCCGGAACCCTGCTGGCCACCGCGGTCTTCATTCCCTTCACCGCCTTTCTGCCCGATGAAGCCCTGTTCAGCTGGGGCTGGCGAGTGCCGTTCTGGCTCTCCGCAGTCGTCGTGCTCACCGCCTGGGTGATCCGCCGCGGCCTCGAGGAGCCCCCGGCCTTCAAGGAATCCCGCGTCGACAACCCGCCGCTCATGCAGGTCTTCCGCTGGCACAAGGCCGCGGTCCTCCGCGTGGCCACCTGTGCGATGGTCAACACCGTGAACATGGTCTTCACCGTCTGGTCGCTGTCCTTCGCCACCTCGATCGTCGGACTCGACCGTCCGACCATGCTGCTCGTCTCGGTCATCGCCAATGGTGTCGCGCTGCTGGCGATCCCGGCCGCCGCTCTGCTCTCTGACAGGTTCGGACGCAAACCGGTCTTCATCACCGGCGCCGTCGGGTCGGGACTGATGATGTTCCCGTACTTGGCCGCGGTCTCTGCCGGGAACTGGACACTGATCTTCGTCTTCGGCGCCATCATGTCCGGCTGTGCGTACTCGCTGGCGAACTCGATCTGGCCGTCGTTCTACGCCGAGATGTTCCCCACGACGGCGCGAGTGACGGGATTGGCTCTGGGAACCCAGGTCGGATTCGCCGTCTCCGGCGGTCTGGCTCCTGTCCTCGCCTCTGCCGTTGCCGGCGCAGGCGGAGAGAATTGGGTATCGGTCGCCGCCTTCACCGCGGGCGTCTGCATCATCGTCGGACTGGTTGCGATGACGGCGAAGGAGACGAAGGGGCTGAGCCTGGAAGAGATCGACACCCTCCACGAGGAAAGGTCACGATGAGAACATCGATTGCCACGGTGTGCCTGTCCGGCACGCTCGACGAGAAGCTGCGCGCCGCTGCTCGGGCGGGGTTCGACGGGGTGGAGATCTTCGAACAGGATCTCATCGTCTCGCCCGACTCCCCCGAGGCGATCGCCGCGCAGGCCGCCGAACTCGGACTCACGCTCGATCTGTTCCAACCCTTCCGTGACTTCGAAGGTGTTGACGAGGAGCAGTTCGTCGCCAACCTCGCCCGCGCCGAGGCGAAGTTCCGACTGATGAAGCGCCTGGGCATGGACACGATGCTGCTGTGCTCGAACGTCGGCACCGCCACCATCGGCGACGACGGCATCGTCGTCGAACAGTTGCGCCGCCTCGGCGACCTGGCCGAACGCTACGGCGTCGACGTCGCCTATGAGGCGCTCGCCTGGGGACGATTCGTCTCCGAGTACGACCGCGCCTGGGACCTGGTCAAGGCAGCCGATCATCCGCGCATCGGCACCTGTCTCGACAGCTTTCACATCCTCTCTCGCGGCACGGACCTGTCCCGCATCTCCGAGATTCCCGGCGAGAAGATCTTCTTCCTTCAGCTCGCCGACGCCCCGGCCCTGTCGATGGACGTGCTCAGTTGGTCCCGCCACCACCGGGTCTTCCCCGGCGAAGGCGCTTGGGACCTCACCGATTTCCTCACCCGAGTGGCGCTGACCGGGTATGCCGGGCCGGTCTCGCTCGAGGTGTTCAACGACTCCTTCAGACAGGCCGATACTCAGCGCACCGCTGTCGACGGCCTGCGGTCCCTGCGTTGGCTCGAAGCGGCGACCGCGGAGCAGGTGGCGGCCCCCGATGCAGGGTCGACCGGCACCGCCGCGGCCACGGACGGCATGCCCGCCAAGGCTGATGCGAGCCAGGTGCGTCTCGATCTGCAGCGGCTGCCCGAGGTCGCCGAACCACGCGGGGTCGACTATGTCGAACTCGACACCGACGACCTCGGGGCGCTGACCAGGCAGATCCATCAGCTCGGCTTCCGCTTCGTCGGATTCCACCGCACGAAGCCGCACGTGCAGCTGTGGCGTCGCGGACAGGCGCGCATCGTCGTCACCGAGTCGACCGATATCGATCTGGTGAGTGTCGATTCGGCAGTTTCGGGCACCCACCTGCGCGGAATCGGCTTTGCTGTGGCCGATGCCGATGCCGCAATGGATCGGGCGATCCTGCTCCAAGCGACCGAGGTGCCCCGCGATCAGGCCCACGACGAGGAGGTTCTGCGCGGCGTCTTCGCTCCTGACGGTTCCGAAGTCTTCTTCGGCGACGGGACGGGCATCGATCCGACGTGGACCGAGGAGTTCGGCAACGTCCCCGACGACCGCCGTTCGGCCATCGACCATGTCAACCTCGCCCAGCCGGCCCACCACTACGACGAGGCGGTGCTCTTCTACACCTCCCTGCTTGCCCTCCACGCTCAGGCATCGAACGATGTGCCCAGCCCGTCGGGTCTTGTCCGCTCGCAGGTGATGGCAAGCTCGGACGGAGCAATTCGGATGCCGCTCAACCTCGCACCGCGGTCAGCCGAGACCTCGGTGACTGGCGACTACCCCGAGCACGTCGCGCTGGCCTGCGATGACATCTTCACGGCGGCCGCCACCGCCGTCTCACGAGGACTGGATTTCCTGCCCGTTCCCGAGAACTACTACGAAGACCTCGAGGCGCGTTTCGATCTCGCCCCCGAGCTTCTGCAGCGGCTGAGGGAGAACAACATCCTCTACGACCGGGACGACCGAGGTGAGTTCCTCCACTTCTACACCTCGACGATCGGGTCGGTGTTCTTCGAGATGGTCGAACGTCGCAATGACTACCAGGGATACGGCGCCCCGAACGCGCCGGTGCGGTTGGCCGCACAGCACCGGCGCAACTCGGGCCGCTGACCCGACCGGGTCAGCGTCTCTAACGCGCCGATGCCCACTCATCGGCTCCATGGCGAGCCCTGGAGTCATACCTCCCGGGCCACCATTCCGGCTCTTCGTCAAGCTCGTCATCAAGGGGGTACGGCAGATTGAGCTCCTTGCGCTTCGGATCCGGCCGCAGCCGACGGTACGAGATCTGCCAGACGATCTGCTTGACCACCCGGATTTCGACATCGAGGTAGTCGGCCGTCGCTGAGATCAGCTCGAGCACCTCGTCGTCCGTCATTCGAGGGAAGCTGCCGAACGGCATACCGAAGAATCCTTTCACCCGATAGTCGATTTCGAAGTGATCGGACCCGGCGAGCATGAGCAGTGCCCGCCAGGAGATCCCCGACTTCTGGCTCGGCAGCTCCCTCCAGGCACGGGCCACCTCGTTGGCGTTCCGCCCGGTCGACGGTTCGTCACCGACCGCCGCGAGGAGGTCGTCGACGGTGTCGATGCCGTGATCGGCCATCACCCGTGTCGCACGGTCGACGACCTCGGCTCTGAGCATCGCCCCGGGTTGGGTATGGGCGGGTTTGAGGTTGCAGATCACCTCCCGCGCCCACTGCTCCGGCCCTCCGGCCGCGGCGATCGAATAGCGCAGCGACTTCGCGCCATCAGTGCCGCCATGCCTGGCGGTGTACCGCTCGACGACGTTGTCGATCGCGGTCGGGTGGGAGCCCGTCATGTACAGCGCGTCGAGGATGCACAGCCCGAGGCTGTTCGGGTATCCGATCGAACGCGGCTTTCCGCTCTCGCCAAGGAATTCTTCGCAGCGATACGCCAAACTGCGGATGCTTCTGGTCCTGATCTCCATTGTTCTGACCTTCCGTCATGCGCCGCACCCTGCGACGCGTCGCTTCCGACTCCAGCGGCGGAAGCATGAGACGAACATTAGACGAAGGCACTGACATGGCCCGCTCGGGGACAAATAGAACATCAGCAGTAGAACGCTTCACCTGCGAAGACAAATTCCACCGGGTCGCAGCGGGCGCCCCGGTCTTGGCACGCATGAACGCCTCTGGCATGGTTGGAGCATGAGCACAGACGAGATCATCATCGACGGCCCCCTGGCGCGCGCGACCCGGATTCTCTGCCAGGTCTCGGCGAAGCATGTGGCGGCCCAGGCCGACGTCGAAAAGTCCCAGCTGAAGGACTACGAGAAGGGGATCCAGGACCTCACCGCTGAGCAGGAGCGTCGCCTCATCCTCGCCCTCGAGCACTACGGTGCGCGGTTCATTCCCGACGGCAAGGACGGCGGCTATGGCGTGCGCCTGAAGTTCGGCCGCGCGAAGGTCCGCGCCATCGAACGCTGGGAGGACGAGGGCGGCACACCCGGCGCCGACGACGTCTGAGCGTCGATCGGAATGGGCCGCCTCGGCGGGGATATCCGGCCCTGAAATGACGACTGTGGCCTCGATCCTGCTCAACGCAGGATCGAGGCCACAGGTGCATCCGTCGGCACCGGGGACCAACCTCGGCGACGATTATGGTCACCGGCGGATATCCGCCGGTGAAGTTCAGTTCTGGCCGATGAACTCGAGGTTGTCGACCACGCGGTTGGAGAAGCCCCATTCGTTGTCGTACCAGGCCACGACCTTGACGTGCTTGCCGTCGACGCGGGTGAGCGCGGCATCGAAGATCGACGAGGCGGCCTGACCGGCGATGTCGGAGGAGACGACGGGCTCGGTCTCATAGTCGAGGATGCCCTTCAGCTCGCCGTCAGCGGCCTTCTTGTAGGCGTCGAGGACCTCGTCACGGGTGACCTCGCGGGACACGGTCGTGTTGAGTTCGACGATCGATCCGACCGGAACCGGGACGCGGATGGCGTCGCCGGAGAGCTTGCCGTCGAGCTGCGGGAGGACGAGGCCGATGGCTTTGGCGGCACCCGTCGAGGTGGGGATGATGTTCTCGGCGGCGGCGCGGGCACGGCGGGGGTCCTTGTGCGGGCCATCCTGGACCATCTGGTCGCCGGTGTAAGCGTGGACCGTAGTCATGAAGCCCTGCTCGATCCCCGCGACGTCATCGAGGACCTTCGCCAGCGGGGCCAGTGCATTCGTCGTGCACGAGGCGTTCGAGATGATCGTGTACTCAGGCTTGTACGCCTCGGAATTCACACCGTAGGCGAGGGTGACGTCAGCACCTTTCGAGGGGGCGGAGACGAGGACCTTCTTGGCTCCCGCGTCGAGGTGGGCGCGGGCCTTGTCGGCTTTGGTGAAGATGCCGGTGGACTCGAGCACGATATCAACGTCGAGTTCGCCCCACGGCAGGTTCGCAGGATTCTTCTCGGCGAAGACCTTGATGGTCTTGCCGTCGATGACGATCGAGTCGTCGGTGGTCTCGACGTCGTGGTTGAAGCGTCCGAGGGTGGTGTCGAACTTCAGCAGCCGCGCGAGGTCCTCGACGGGGCCGAGGTCATTGATGGCAACGACGTCGAGGTCGCTGCCCCGTTCGGTGAGGGCACGCAGGGTGCTGCGTCCGATGCGTCCGAAACCATTGATGGCGATGCGAGTCAATGTCACTCCTTGAACACGGGTTTTGTCTTGATACCTCCATCATGGGCGGTTCGCACGGTCGACAACAGTGGCCAGTCAGACAATCTGCGCAAGGTTCTCGCCAGTCTAATTGCCAGAAGTCACAAGTATCGCGCCAGTGCGATCGAGAGCGCGATTCGACGGCTCCGGTTCCCCCTCGAGGTGCCCCCCATTCACCCGCTGGGTGACCCCGGTTCACCCCTGGAAGGAGTGCCGGTAGTCGTTCGGTGAGATCGAGAGGATGCGTTGGAAGTGCATCCGCAGGTTCGCCCCGGTGCCGAGTCCGACCTGGTCAGCGATCTGCTCGATGCCCAGATCGGAGTTCTCCAGCAGTTCTCTGGCAAGGTCGACGCGGGCGCGGAGCACCCATTGCATCGGCGTGTAGCCGGTGTCTTCGACGAAGCGGCGGGAGAAGGTCCGCACAGAGACTCCGGCAGTGGCGGCGAGCTCGCGCAGGGTGATCTTCTCCCCGATGTGCTGCAGGGCCCATTCGCGGGTGTCGGCGAAGTCGTCGCCGAGCGGGTCGGGCACGCTGCGCGGCACGTATTGCGCCTGGCCGGCGCTGCGGTAAGCGGCCGCGACCAGCCGCCTGGCAACCTGGTTCGACAGCCCCACACCGTGATCGCTGCGGATGAGGTGGAGGCAGAGGTCGATCGCCGAGGCGGCCCCCGCCGAGGTGAGCAGCTGTCCTTCGTCGATGAAGAGGACGTTCTCGTCGACTTCGATCGAGGGGAACCGCCGTACGAGCTCCTTCGCCGTCGACCAGTGCGTGGTCGCGCGGCGGCCGTTGAGCAGGCCGGTGCGGGCGAGGACGAAGGTGCCTGTCGAGATCGCGGCGATCCTGGCGCCTCTCTCGTAGGCGGAGAGCAGCGCACCGATGACCGCGGCGGGAGGCTCCTGTTCCACGGCCGTAGTGGCTCCGGGGACGATGATCGTGTCCGCGGTCTCCAGCGCCTCGAGTCCGCGCCCGACAGAATAGCCGAGCCCGTCGGGCCCAGTGACCGTGCCGGCGGAGGCGCCGCAGATCTCGACCGCATAGGGCCAGATCCCGGCAGGGACCGCTGCTGCCCGCTCGCCGACAGGAACTGACGCGGCTCGTTCGTCGGCAGCTGCCGCCCCGGCACCGGCACCGGGAACCACTGCCCGGCCGCCATCGCTTGCACCCACGGCAGCCGTCGCACTGGCGACGGTGGATCGGGACCGCGGGGCCACCTCGGTGCGGGTGTGCGCGGTGGCGGCATTCGATTCGGGGCCGAAGACCTGGACGGGGACGCCGAGGTCCATGGCTGACACCCCGTCCAGCGCGAGCACGACGATGCGGTGCGGGCGCGAACGGGGTGACCTGCGTGGGGTGATGCGGGCCTCGTCACTCATGATCGCCTCTCAGTCTAGCGATCCACCCTCGTTCCAGCGCACGACGTTTCCTGTGGTGACGGCACTGCCGAAACCCATCTGGGCCGCAATGGCCGGGACCGAACACCCTGCGCCGAGCTGATCCTCAGTGTTCGTGCGTGCCGGTGAGTTTGAAACCGAGGCGGCCGTGGGCGAAGGCTCCGCCGGCCCGGATCGCCGAGGCTGTCCACGCGGTCTCGGCGAGTTCCGTTTCGGTGGCGCCGGCCTTGACTGCGGCATTGGAGTGGGCGTCGATGCAATAGGAGCACTGGGTGGTCAGACCGACTGCGTAGGCAATGAGCTCACGGTACTTCAGAGGAATCTCTCGCCCCTCGGGAGCGAAGACGGCATTGTTGAACTCGCCGAATGCCTTGAGGATGTCGGGAGTGGTTTCCTTGTACGCCTTATCGTACTTGCGGTCGTTCTCGCGGTCGAAGAAGTCAGTCATCGCGGTGCCTCCTGTGGTCGGTGCCATTCCGATCCTCACGCTACCCACTCACCGAGCAGACCGCTATGGATTCGTCACATGGAGTTTCGATGACTTGCCTGTTGCCCGCCGACTGCCCGCCGACTGTCCGTCGTCTGTCCGTCGACAGATTGTTTGGTCATTCCACCGCGGTCTCGGCGACGAAACCACGGCGGATCGACCAAACACTCCACTTCAACGAGAGAGGGACGCGACGCGGGCGGTGGAAGGTGACAGGCGGGGAACGATCGGCCTCAGTAGAGCGCGTTCTGCGCGATGAGCGGAGCCGCGTCGAAGTTCGGCGCCGGCGGAGTCTGCGCCGCCAGAGCAGGGGTTACCGTCTCCGGTGCGGGAGCTGCCGCTTCCGGCGCGGGCGCACTTGCTTCCGGTGCGGGAGCCACGACTGCGTGTGCGGTTGCCTCCGGGGCGGGAGCCGAACCCTCCGGAACCACCGCTGTGGCCGGCACCGCCTCGGCGGCCGGATCCACCTCGGTGGACGTCACACCCACGGTCAGCGGCACCGCCTCGGCGATGGCTTCGAACATGGCCAGGGTTCCATGCTGGGCGGCCAGGCTCACCGGCTCCGGGTCGGAAGAGAGCTTGACGCCGATGGTCTGGGTGGCGCGGTCGAGGTAGAGCATCTGGCCGTGGATGCCGATGCCGATGACGACGTCGCGGTTGGCCGACGGCAGCCAGAACTGGCTGCGGTACATCCCGCCCGGATACGAACGCCCTGATGGGGAGGCTGCGAAGACCTTCGCGGAGTCCTCGGCTCCGGTGAAGATGTCCTCGACCCACGCCGCCGAGAGCACCCGCTCCCCGCCCGAGGTCGTGCCGCCGCGGGCGATCATCTCGCCGAATCGGGCGAGGTCGCGCAGGGTGGTGCTGATGGCGCCGTCGGCGATGGATCCGCCCCACCGGTCCTGGCAGACCTGGGCGGCATGGGCGGCGCCGATCTTCGACCAGAGGAATTCGCTGGCGACGATGGAGAAGGGCTGGCCCGTGACCGCCTCGGCGATCCAGGCGAGGACGTCGGTCTCGCAGCTGCGGTAGACGAAGGCCGCTCCGTGTTCGCGTTCGCTGGTCAGCCCGGTGAGGAAGTTCTTGATCCCATTCGCCGAGGTGGCCGTCCGCGGCGCGAAATCGACCGCTTCGAACAGGGCTCGGATCTCCGAACCGTCCTCGAGGTATTCCTCGGAGAACTTGATGCCTGAACGCATGTCGAGCAGGTCGCGGATCGTCGCTCCCGCGTAGCCGCTCTCGGCCAGGGCAGGCACGTGGGTGGTGACGAGGTCGGTGGGGCTGAGCAGACCCGAGTCGGCGAGCGCGCCGATGACGGTGGCGACGATCGACTTGCTCACGGAGAAGAGCATGTGCTGGCGGGCGGGCTTCATCGGCCACGCGTATTCTTCGGCCAGCGCCACCCCGTTGCGGGTGACGAGCCAGGCGTCGGTATGGGTGCTCGACAAGACATCGTCGACGGTGGTCCAGTCTTCGTCGATCGCCGGCCACTTCTCTCGGTCGATGGCCAGCGGGCGGAAGTCGTGGTCCTCGGTGACGAATTCGCGGACGGGTCCGATGCCGCGGGGAATTCCGCCGGTCGGGAAGAGCTCCTGCATCCGGGTGAGCGCGAAGGCGAAATACTCCGGCCACTTCCAGGTGTCGAGGTCGATGCTTTCGAGGATCGGTTCCGAGGGGTCGACGATGGCGTCTTCACTCGCCGAGGCGAGCTCCCCGACGTGCGGGAGACTGATGTCCACCAGCGCCGAGGCGGGGGTGACGGGTGCGTCAGGATCGCCGGGACCCGCGGTGGCGGCTTCCGAATCGGCAGAGTCGGTGTCAACGGGAGCAGTGTCGGCCGGGGCAGTGTCGGCAGAGGCAACGTCCGCTCGATCTATCCGAGCCTTCGGGCCCGTACCGGAGTCGGCGCCTTCACCGGTATCAGCACCGGTGCCGATCCCCCTTGTGTTTCCCAACAGCGCACCGATGCGACGGTTCGGCGGGGTCGCCGGTCGAGGCGGAAATGTTTCGTCTTCGCCTGCCATGTCACCTCCACTGCTTCGATCCGAACGGGTCTGCACGTGCGCAGGTCTGTCCCGATGCGCAGGGAACAGACTACCCGGACGAAGTGAAACTCCGTAGCGGAGCCGGGTCGATCCGTACGAATCAGCGAGTCGCGAGCCGTCATTCTTGGCGCCCTCACCAGGTGCGACGCAACAGGGCATTACCAATCAGTTATTCATCTGACATTCTGCGCTCGGCCGTCTTCTCGGTCGGCCGCGCTCTCCGCTAGTCTCGACGTCAGAACGATGCGCGCCGCTGCTGTTGCGAGGAGGACTGCCGATGCCATTGTGTGGAATCGAGATCGATCGTGTCGCTGACAGTCTGACCGTAGCGTGGTCTCTGCCGTCTGCCCCGGCGCACGTGTGGCGGCATCTGCAGGATGTGGCCTCGCTCGACGAGTGGCTCGGGCGTCCGCTCGTCTTCAGCACCGAGGTGGGTGGCGAGATCATCATCGATCACGCCGACAGCTACCTGTGCCGCTCGGAGATCCTCACGATCGGTGATCTCGCCGTCGAGGCGACGTGGTCGTTTCCCGACGAGCCGGCGACGAGGATCGCGATCCAGCTCACCGAGGTGACCGATGAGGAGGTCACCGAGGCGGCCGGATCCGCTTCCACCGAGGTGGCCGCCGAGGCGAGCGACGACGCCGTCACCGAGGCTGCCACTGAGACTGGCGCGCCCGCCCGTGACGACGCAGAATCGACGACGACGCTGGCGCTGCGCCACGACGGCCTCGGTGCGCTCATCGGTTCCTACGCCACCGGCTGGTGCACGCACCTCACGTTCTTCGAAGCTTCTCTCGCGAAGGTTCCGATCCCGGGTTCCCAGTTCTGGCCGCTGTGCGCGACGTTCGATCAGCTGCTCGCCCCTCACGCCGAGTCGCCGAAAGAATGACCACTCTCGCGAAGCAAACTGCCAACGGGTCCCATCCGTCGATGTTCGGTGGCGCACCCGACGCGGAAGCAGCCCGCACAGACGCCGCGGGCTCACCGGGCAGCGCGGTACTCCAACAAACTTAGGTCAGCATCGGACACTTTGAGAGCCGAAAAGTATCCGATGCTGACCTAGATTTTCCGCCAAGAGTCCGATTGCGACCTATATTCAGTGCCGAGCGCCAAGACAGCTCCTGCCCGAACCCGCCCTTACACTAGCCCTTGGTCCTCAGCAACGCGGATGGCTCGGGCCCGCGAGTCCACCCCGAGCTTCGTGAACACGTTGACGAGGTGGCTCTTCACGGTCGCCTCGGTGACGAAGAGGTCCTTGGCGATCTGCGCGTTCGAGGCCCCGGTGGCCAGCAGTTTGACGACGTCGCGCTCCCGCCGGGTGAGCTTCGGACTGGGATTGCGCATCGCAGCGAAGACCTTCGACGAGATCTCCGGCGGCATATAGGTCTCCCCCGCCGCGGCCCGCTCGATCGCCGTCGAGATCTCACCCGGATCGATGTCCTTGAGCAGATAGCCCGAGGCTCCGGCATTGAGCGCGGCCACGATCTCCGAGTCCAGGTCGAAGGTGGTGAGGATGAGCACCGCGGGCGGGTTTTCCAACGCCCGCAGCCGCCTGGTCACCTCGATGCCGTCGATCCCCTCCCCCAGCCTCAGGTCGCACAGGACGACATCGGGGCCGAGCTCGTCGACGACCGTCAGTGCTTCCTCGCCGCTGCCGGCCTCGCCGACGACGGCGATGTGCTCGGGTGCGTCGATGACCGAGCGCAGGCCCGCCCGCACGACCGGGTGGTCGTCGACGAGGATGACTCGAATGCTCATGCGTTCTCTCCCGTGTCCGTATTCGCGCTCGTGTGATTCCCCGACTCACCGAGGCGGCCCGCCGTGTCCGCGTCCGTGCCGTCGGCAGGGGTGCTCCCGCCTTCGCCGAGGCGGCCCGTCGTGTCCGCGTCCGTGCCCTCGGCAGCTGCACCGAGTCCGCTGAGCCCCTCACCCCGCGTGCGCAGCTGCGATTGGCTCGGCAGCGTCGCGGAGATCGCGAAACCGGAGCCCGGGCCCGGTTCGATGACGAGTTCCCCGCCGAGTTCGCGCATCCGTGAGCCGATGAAGTCGAGGCCGAACCCGGACTCTGAGCCGCGCGTCCGACGATCCGGATCGGCCATGCCCACCCCGTCATCGACGATGTCCATGCGGATCGACCCGTCGAGGTCCATGAGGCTGACCATGACACGGTTCGCCTGCGAGTGCTGCCGGACGTTGGCCAATGCCGACTGCGCGGTGCGCAGCAGTGCCGCCTCCACCTCGGCGGACAGGGTCGGCAGGGACTCGTCGAGATCCAAGCGCCCGCGGATGGACGTCTCCTCCTCCAACCGGGCCAGTAGCCGGCGGATCGCTGCGGTCAGCGCTCCGTCCTCGAGTTCGGCGGGGGCGAGGGCGGCGATGATGCGGCGGACGTCGCGGGAGCTCTGCGCGGCGAGATCCTCGACCTGGGCGAGCACCTGCCCGGCGTGGGCATCTGGGGTGCGCTCCGCCTCGGCGTGGGCGATGAGACGGATCGAAGAGATCGACTGCGCGATCGTGTCGTGGATGTCCCGGGAGACGCGGGTGCGCTCCTGGATCTCACCGGCGTGCCGCTGGGTCAGCGCGAGTTCGTCCTGGAGATCGAGCAGATTGCGGTGGGCGAGCTCGAGCGAACTCAGCAGCTCCTCGCGCCGACGGCCCTCCCGGAGCAGTTCGATGTAGCCGCGGGAGAGCCCGAGCGCGAACACGGCGCCGATGAGAGAGCCGATGATGCTCGCCGTCTGCACGCTGCCGTAGTGGGCCAGCGGAGCGACGACCGTGGCGATGTAGGTGAACGCGGTGAAGACGACCGCGATGCGCAGGGAGAACAGGTGGCCGGCGAGCAGCCAGAGGAGGAAGGCGACCCAGATGAACTCGGCCGAAACGAGCAGCGTGCACAGCCAGGCGGCGGCGAGGACGATGAGCCACCACTTCGCCAGCACGAGGGCACCCGAACGGGCGGCCCGAATGGCTCCGAGGGCGTACCAGGCGAGGAAGACCACGCTGACGGCGATGGCGGCCACCAGCGGCGCACCCTGCGAGACCGCGCGCAGGCACGAGATCCCGGTGAGGACGAGTGCCATGATGTGCTGGCCGATCTCCATTGTGCGCACGGTCCACCCTCGTGAGCTCACTCCGGGGCCTCCCCTCAATGCGGCTGCGGCTGTGTCGATCAAGAGCTGTATCGATCAGTGCGGCTGCAGCTGTGTCGACTGCTCGTTCTGTGACTGGTCTGCTGCCAGCTTATCGGTCGAGCGGTGGGTGATCTCCTTGTTCGGCCACCACATCCGGTCACCGCCGAGTCCGAAGATCGCGGGGACGATGATCGTGCGTACGAGGATCGTGTCGACGAGCACGCCGACTCCGACGATGAGGCCCAGCTGGCCGAGCACCATGAGCGGCAGCATGCCGAGGGCTGCGAACACTCCGGCCAGGACGATGCCGGCGCTGGTGATGACCCCGCCAGTGTGGGCGACGGCCTCGATCATGCCCTGCCGTCCGCCGTGGAGCACCGATTCCTTCTTCGCCCGGTGGGCGAGGAAGATCGAATAGTCGATGCCGAGTGCGACGAGGAAGAGGAACGCAAGGATCGGCACCTGTGCATCGAGGGCCGACTGCCCGAAGAACGTCCGCGACAGGAAGGCACCGAGACCGATGGCCGCCGCCGAGGATACGACGTTGACCGCTAGCAGGGTCACCGCCGCGAGCGGGGCGCGGAGGATGATCAGCAGGATGATGAAGCTGATCGCCAGCACCATCGGGACGATCGTGAAGAAGTCCTGCTGGTTGCCGTCGCGGGCGTCGAGCTCGGTCGCCGCGGCCCCTCCGACCTGGGCGTCGGCTCCGTCGACGGCGTGGACGTCGGTGCGGATGTCCTCGACGAGGTCGAGCCCCTTCGCGCTGTCGGGTTCGTAAACGCCGATGACCATGATCTTCGTGACCGAGGTGCCATCGATGCGTGTGTCATCGATCGCTGAGGCGCGTACGACCCCGTCCATGTCGGAGACCGAATCGACGACCTGATCAGCGTGATCGGTGTTCGCGAGGATCCAGATCGGCTGCGATTCCCCGGGCGGGAAGTGGTCGGCCAGGACGTCGAGGCCCTGCGCCGATTCGGACTGGACCCGGAACTTCTCGGTCTGGTCGAGTCCGATCGAGGACCCGATGAAGCCGGTGGCCATGATGCCGAGGATGACGATGCCGGCACCGAGGTGGCGCCCAGGTCGGCGCACCACAGCCGTGGCGATTCGCCGCCAGATCGACGGTTTCGCCGAGGCGGCCCTGTCCTTGGTGCCCGCCGCTCGGTCGGCGAGCTCCCGCACCGAGTGCGGGGCCGCCTCGGCGGGGGTGGTGTCTTCATCCGAGCTCTGCTCGGTGAGCGCGTCGTCGGCCTTCGGAACGAAGGGCCAGAACACGCGCTTGCCGCAGATCGCGAGCACGGGCGGCAGCGCGAAGAGGACGGCGGCCGCGGAGATGAGGAGGCCGACGGCGGCGGTGATGCCCAGGCCGCGGGTGCCGGGGATGATGGCGAAGACGAGGCTGAGCAGGGACAGGACGACGGTGAGGTTCGAGGCGAGGATCGTCGTGGCGGTGTGCGTCCAGGCCTCGGCGAGGGCGGTGCGGTGGTCGGAGAAGCGGCGCAGCTCCTCGCGGTAGCGGGAGATCAGCAGGAGGGCGTAGTTCGCGCCGGCACCGAAGACGAGGACGCTGATGATGCCTGCGTCGAACTGCAGATCGAGCCAGTCGCCGACGGCCGCGGTCACGGTCGAGGCGAGTCCGTCGGCGGTACCGATGACGATGAGCGGCAGCAGCCACAGGATCGGCGAGCGGTAAGTGATGATGAGCAGCAGGGCGGCGATGACGATGGTGACGATGAGCAGGGTGAAGTCGGCGCCGTTGAACGCCGAGGCGATGTCGGCGCCGATCGCCGGACCACCGGTGACCAGCAGGGACATGCCCTGGTCGGTGAGTCCGGTTGCGGTCGGGTCGTCGGCGATGGTGGTGCGCAGGTCGTCGACGGTGTCGGCGGTGTCGGCGTTGTTGAGTCCGACCTCGATGGGAACCATGAGCAGTGCGGCCTTGCCGTCGTCGCTCATGACCGGTCGGGCACCGGAGTTGTCGGAACCTGCGTCACCGGAGCCTACGGCCGAATCGCCGGAGTCCGACTTCAGTTGGTCGGCGTAGTCACTCAGTGTCGTGCCGAGTGTGCCCAGGTCCCTCTGCTCGTCCGAGCTGATGGCGGAGCCGTCGTCGTTCGAGGCCACGACCATGACGGACTGCTTCTCCGCCTCGGGGAACTTGTCGAGGGTCTGCTGGGCCTGGGTGGATTCGGAGTCAGCCGGTGCGGTTTCATTGGCCCGGTCCTCCCCTGCCCCGGACAGGAGCCCGAAGAGGAGAGCGACGAGGACGACGACCCCGCCGAGGACGAGCCACGAACCGCGCTTCGATGTCAGTGTGCGGGCGGAATTCGCGAGGAATGGGTTCATGACTCAAGTCCATCAATTCACCGCTTTCGGCACATCGCCGAAGAGTTCGGACCTCGTCTGCAACTTTCGATGGAGACATACTGCTGACCTCGGGCGATGCTTGAGGTGGAAGGTGCAGGGGCAGGGCGGGAGGACTGTGGGAAGGGCGGCTCTTGGGCGGCTACTGGCGCGGCACCGGGGAGGCTCTGGGGACGTTCCGGGCGGTTTCGGGGAGACTCCGGAGTGGCCCCAGGTCTCACTTATCGGTTAAGTCGAAAAACGTGCCGTGCACGGGGCGTTCTTCAGGCTAAGCGATCAGTGAGACGTCGAGGCCGATGGAGGCGGAACGTTTCAGGCGAGTTCTCCGCCCGCCGCCTCTATCTCTGCCAGAGCGGCTTCCGACGAGTCCTCGCCGACTCCGGCGACGAGGTCGGTGAGCACGCGGGCCTTCGCGCCCGAGTCCAACGCGTCGAGGGCGGAGGCGCGCACGCAATGGTCGGTGGCGATGCCGACGACGTCCACCTCGGTGACGGTGAGTTCGTGAAGAAGCTCGCCGAGGCTGCTCCCCGTTTCCGTGGTCCCTTGGAAGGCCGAATAGTCGGGTCGGCCTTGCCCTTTGCGGACGTGATGGGTGATGGGCGCGGTGTCCAGCAGCGGGTCGTATTCGGCCCCGGTCGTTCCGGCGACGCAGTGGATGGGCCAGCTGTCGACGAAGTCCGGGGTGTCGCTGAAGTGTCCGCCATTGTCGCTGTCCGGATCGTGCCAGTCTCGGGAGGCGATGACGGCACCGTAGTCCCCGTCGTGAGCAGCGAGGTGGCGCGTGATGCCTTCGGCCACGCGGTCACCGCCGGTCACCCCGAGGGCGCCGCCTTCGGTGAAGTCGTTCTGGACATCGACGATGAGGAGTGCCTTGACCATGCTTCGAGCATAGGCGCTTCCCGGCCGATTGCCAGAGGTGCCGGCGCCTTGAATTCAGGAGCTGACTGAGTTCAGCGGTGCGCTGGACTCAGACCCAGCCTCTGCTGGCGAAGACGTGATGGTAGATCTCGCGGAGCACCGACTGTTTGCGGGCGTTGTAGTCCGTGACGGTCTCGCCCGCAGCGTTCGACTGCGCAGCCGAGGCGAGCTTCACCGCCTGATAGCGCTCGCGGTCGTCCGGATGAATCCGCAGGTGGTCGCGGAAGAGTCGCATACGCGCGACTTCCGCGCACCGTGGCCCGAAGACGTGAAGATTGCAGTGCAACTGCCCTGGCTCGGGGTCGAGGCGTTTGAGCAGGCGGTGTTGATACCAGGCCGGCTCGCGGACGGTGAGGTCTAGGCCGATCGAGTTGAGCGCGGGCACGTAGTCGTCTTCGTCCCGGGGATCGATGACGACGAGTGCGAGGTCGAGGATCGGCTTCGCCTTCAGGCCCGGCACCGAGGTGGACCCCACGTGGTCGATGCCGACGAACGATCCCTGCGGGGCGAGCGAGTCGCGGACCTGGTCCGCGAGATCAGCATAGTGGTCGGTCCACGCCGGATCGTGATCGACGATCTCGATCGTGACGGGAGGTGTGCTCGGGCGGATCCAGAGGTCTGGTTCCGGTGCGTCGATGAATGTGACGATGTCAGCCACCTCGGCGAACATCGGGTCGACGGATTCGCCGCCTGCCGGCGGAGCCTCACGGCCAGGACCCTGGTCAGGGGATCCGTCCGCGGGCGGGTGAGTCATCGACGGATCTCAGGCCTGCTTGAGGGCGCGCTTCTCGGCCTTCTTCGCAGCCTTCGCAGCAGCCTTCTCAATGGCCTTGGTGTTGTCGCCGTCTCCGGCGATGAGGAGAAGTCCGCCGAGGGCGGCGAGGTTCTTCGAGAACTGAGTCTGGTGGGCCTTCGCCTCGCCGCCCTCCATCTCCCAGAAGGAGTGCCCGGCCAGCGTGGTCGGGACGAGGGAGCCGGCGAGCGCCAGCGCCGAGAGTCGCGGCTTGATGCCGAGCAGGAGTGTCGCACCGGCGAGAATCTGCACTCCGCCGTTGATGCGCACGAGCAACTCGTTGTCATCGGGCAGCGCGGGGACGTACTCGCGGATGGCATCGAGCGTCGACTCGGCCATCGCAGCCTTTCCGGCCGGATCCTTGATGGCCGACAAGCCACCGGTGATGAAGATCGGGGCGGTGAGCATGCGTCCTGCCGTCTGCAGCAGCGATGATCCAAAAATCACAAGAGACTCCTTAGGTCTATGGGGTTTTGAGCCTAACGGACGCCGGGGCCGTGCCTCAATTTCGGGGCCGGCCCCGGCGTCATACCTCGATGGTGATCAGGGGTTCTGCACGTGGGCGGTCGGCTGCGGAACCGCCTCGGTGGGGGTGGCCTTCTTGAACCCCAGTTCCGGCTGCTCGCGGAACTGCCCGGTTGCCACGAGCACCACGGTGACAAGGGCGGAGACGATCCATCCGGAGACCCCGAGGTAAGCGACGAGGGCGGAGTCGGGCGCCGGTGCACCAGCGGTGAGGAACAGTCCCAGCAGCATCCCTGCCGATCCGTTGAGGGCTGCGTGCGCCGCAACGGCCGGCCACACCGAACCGGTGCGCAGCCGTAGCCAGCCGAAGAGGATGCCGAGAGTGACGCAGCCGCCGACCATGAGTCCGAGTCCGACGATGTCGGGACGGTTGAAGTTGTATCCGAGCAGGATGAGCGGCGCGTGCCACAGGCCCCAGATCACGCCGACGATGAGCAGCGCCGGCCAGGTCCCCAGAGGACGAAGGCTCGTCAGCAGCCATCCCCGCCATCCGAACTCCTCGCCGATAGTGACACCGAAGTTGGCCAACGATCCCGCGATCATGAGCAGCAGGTAGCCGACGACGGCGACTGCCACGGGGATCGAGCTCATGCCCGGAAGCGTGGCCACCTGCTCCTTGAACGCAGACAGTCCGGTGAAGTCGAATCGACCCCAGCCGAAGGCTGCGGCCACAAGGTAGCCGAGGACGACGAGCACCATGATGCCGAAGAAGGCGGCCACCGTCATCCAGATGACCCTACCGAACGGACGCAACGGCCAGAATCCGAAGTAGCGCGGTGCGCTGGACATCGCCTCACCCCGGTCGCGGGCTCTCCGGCGTTGAACGATGTGAGCCACGATGCCGGCGACCAGCGGAGAGAACATCATGGCGCTTCCGCAGATGAGGAGCGCCACAGGATCGCCGATCCCCTCATCCGAGAGCCACAGCGGCAGGCACGCGAGCCAGGCGAGCCCGAACGCGACGACGATGAAGATGCCGACCTCGAGCCACGGCACGCGGTGGGGCACGACCGCGAGCGGGCGTCCCTTCGCATCGACTGCGTCGGAGCGGGAGGTCGTCGTGTCGGGCGCCTCGGCGTGGGCGGTGGTGGTGCCGGTCATGATGCCGGGTTCCTCGGCGAATCCTGCCTGATTGTGCGTCTGCGTGTTCACGATTCCTCCTCGTTGCGCCACGGTGCCCGCCGATTCGTCAGCGGCCCGCGCCTGTCATTCCACGCTATGACGGGCGGCCCACCGGCACCTCCGCCACGAGGATGAAATCACGGTCAGCCGCGTGGGCGAGATCGGCCTCACCGTCGAGCATCGGGGCCGGTCAGACGCGCTCGAGCACCTTCGCCTCGGCGTTTCGAGCACCTTCGCCGCCATCCCGGGGAATCGGGGATACGATGACCGACATAACCGGAATCAACGACGATTCA
Source organism: Brevibacterium atlanticum (assembly GCF_011617245.1). NCBI lineage: Bacteria > Bacillati > Actinomycetota > Actinomycetes > Micrococcales > Brevibacteriaceae > Brevibacterium > Brevibacterium atlanticum. The sequence goes on from NZ_CP050152.1 coordinate 3,574,371, forward strand.
TACGAAGGAACATCACCATGTCCGATCATCTCTCCGACGCCCGCCACCCTTCGGACGATCACAGCTCCACCGGCGTCCATCGCAACGCCGGCGGCCGCACCGGCACCGGCCGTACCACGGGCGCCCCGGGCGACCACCTCTCCGACGCCGACCACCTCGCCGTCCTCGGATACGGGGACTCGTTCGAGCGGTCGATGAGCCCCTGGGCGAACTTCGCACTCGGCTTCACCTACCTCTCCCCGCTCGTCGGCGTCTACTCACTGCTGGCCGTCGCCCTGTCGACCGGCGGGCCGCCGTCGATCTGGTGGATCGTCATCGTCGCGTGCGGTCAGCTCCTCGTCGCCCTCGTCTTCGGTGAGGTGGTCTCGCAGTTCCCGATCGCCGGCGGCATCTACCCGTGGGCGCGCCGACTGTGGAGCAAGCGGTACGCGTGGATGGCGGCATGGGTCTACATCTGCGCGCTCATCGTCACGATCACCTCGGTGGCGGAGTTCGGGGCCGGATTCCTCGCGAGCCTCTTCGGTCTCGCACTCAGCCGGAACACCACCCTCGTGCTCGGACTCGTCCTCCTCGTGCTGGCCTTGGCGATCAACTTCTCGGGCACGAAATGGCTGGCTCGGATCGCACGGATCGGCCTGTTCGCCGAGCTCATCGGCGTCATCGGGCTCGGCCTGTTCCTCCTCATCTTCGAACGCAAGCACAGCTTCTCCGTCTTCTTCGACACCATGGGCACGGCGGGTGACGGCAGCTACGTGCCCGTGTTCATGGGTGCCGCGGTCGCAGGACTCTTCCTCTTCTACGGCTTCGAAGCCTGCGGCGACGTCGCCGAGGAGGTCTCGAACCCCGCGCGGGGCATCCCGAAGGCGATGCTCATGACGATCTTCGTCGGAGCGATCTCGGCCCTGTTCTCCTTCGGCGGCTACGTGCTCGCCGCCCCGAACCTCGACGAGATCGTCGCCGGTGAGGTCGAGGATCCGATTCCGTCGCTCCTCGCGGGCAGCCTCGGTGCGGTCGGGGCGAAGATCTTCCTGCTCGTGGCGATCACAGCGTTCATCTCCTGCGTGCTCAGCCTCCAGGCCGCGGCCTCGCGACTGATCTTCAGCTTCGCCCGCGACGGAATGATGCCCGGTCACCGGTGGCTGTCAAAGGTCACCGACGGCACGAAAGTTCCGCGCAATGCGCTCATCGTCGCCTGCACGGCACCGGCTCTCATCTGCGTGCTCATCTGGTTCAACGACGGGATCCTCGTCGCCGTGACCTCGTTCGCGATCCTCGGCATCTACCTCGCCTTCCAGATGGTCGTCCTCGGAGCGCTGCGTCAGCGCTTCAAGGGCTGGAAGCCGGCGGGACCATGGTCGCTTCGCGGCTGGGGCATCGTCGTCAACATCGCGGCTCTGGCCTACGGGATCTTCGCGATGATCCTGCTGTCCCTGCCCGGTGACTCCGGATCGTTCTTCGCCGATTGGATCGTGCTCATCGGCCTCGTCGTCGTCCTGGTCGTCGGGTTCATCTACCTGTTCACTGCGCATCCGGACCGGAAGTCCGATGCTCCTGAAGGCGATGCCATCGCCGTCGCCGAGGCGATCCGGGCGCACCGGGCGAGGCAGTAGGACGCACTGCCTGGACATGAGTCTCAGACACCGAATTCGGGGGCAAAGCACAGGGACCCGGCAGGCACATCGCCAGCCAGCGGCATGGCCATGAGCGCCTCGTCAGGAACGTCGACGTGCAGCGTGATGCGGTACCCGGAGGCCGCGGTGAATCCGAAGCGCGGATAGTAGTCCGCGTGGCCGAGGACGACGGCGAAAGCTTCACCGCGTCGAGCCGCCTCGGCGAGGAGAGCTTCGATGACGACGGTGCCTGTACCGCCGCGCTGGCAGTCGGGACGCACCGAACACGGCGCGAGACAGACTCCGGGCCGGCCGTCGACGAAGCATCGGGAGAGCATGGCATGGGCAACGACCTCGCCGTCAAGCAGCCCAACGAACGACAGCCCCTCGATCCAGCTGCCGGATCCGCGGAGGGCGGCGACGATCTCGGCCTCATCTGATCGGTCGAAAGCGGCGATCGTCACAGCACGGATCGCGTCGATGTCACCGATCGCTTCGGGGCGGATGATGAGTTCTGGTTCCGGAGATCTCGTCACGGACACACGGTAGCAGGCGGCTGGGCCTGGGATATCCGTGTGCACCGCGCTCGATCTGTTCACATAAAAATACATAGCAATGCATAACAATTCGACAGAAAGCGCGCGATGACGTTACGCTGGTGCCATGTCGAAAGTACTGTCTTCGCTCCCTGTCGGTGAGCACGTTGGAATCGCCTTCTCCGGCGGACTGGACACCTCCTGCGCAGTCGCGTGGATGCGCCACAAGGGTGCCGTCCCCTGCACGTACACGGCCGATATCGGCCAGTATGACGAGCCCGACCTCGACGGTGTGACCGCTCGCGCCAAGGAATACGGCGCCGAGATCGCTCGCTTCGTCGATGCCAAACGCCTGCTGGTCGAAGAGGGCTTCGTCGCCCTGCAGTGCGGTGCGTTCAACGTCCGTTCCGGTGGCAAGACCTACTTCAACACCACTCCCCTGGGCCGCGCGGTCACGGGCACGATGCTCGTGCGGGCGATGAAGGAAGACGGTGTCGACATCTGGGGCGACGGGTCAACCTATAAGGGCAACGACATCGAGCGCTTCTACCGCTACGGCCTCATGGCCAACCCGAAGCTGCGCATCTACAAGCCGTGGCTCGACTCCGACTTCGTCGAGGAGCTCGGCGGTCGGCAGGAGATGAGCGAATGGCTCGTCGAACACGGCTACCCTTACCGCGACTCGGCCGAGAAGGCCTACTCCACGGACGCCAACATCTGGGGCGCGACCCACGAGGCCAAGACGCTCGAGTTCCTCGATGCCGGCCTCGACATCGTCGAACCGATCATGGGCGTCGCCGCCTGGCGCGATGACGTCGAGGTCGCCACCGAAGAGGTCTCCGTCCGCTTCGAAGCCGGACGCCCCGTCGCCATCAACGGCGAAGAGTTCGACGATCCGGTCGCACTGGTCTACAAGGCCAATGAGATCGGCGGCCGCCACGGCCTCGGCGTCTCCGACCAGATCGAGAACCGCATCATCGAGGCGAAGTCCCGCGGCATCTACGAGGCCCCGGGCATGGCCCTGCTCCACGTGACCTACGAGCGCCTCCTCAACGCCATCCACAACGAGGACACCATCGCCCTCTACCACGAGGAAGGCCGCCGCCTGGGCCGCCGCATGTACGAGGGACGCTGGCTCGACCCGCAGTCGCTCATGCTCCGCGAGTCCATGCAGCGGTGGGTCGCCTCGGCGATCACCGGCGAGGTCACCCTGCGGCTGCGCCGCGGCGACGACTACACGATCGTCAACACCACCGGACCGAACCTGTCCTACCAGCCGGAGAAGCTGTCGATGGAGCGCGTCGGCGACTCCGCCTTCGGCCCCGAGGACCGCATCGGCCAGATGACCATGCGCAACCTCGACATCGCCGACTCGCGCGCCCGCCTCGAACAGTACGCGGCCATGGGCATCGTCTCCGGCCCGACCTCGGAACTCGTGGGTTCGCTGGAAGCCGGAGGAGCTGAGGAGATCGCGAATTCCAACGCCGAGGTGGACGAGGCCAGCGACCTTGCAGGACTCTCCGCTGCCTTCGACGCCGGCACGGACTGAGTTCCGCTCCGGACGCAGGTTTCGGACGGACTGAGGTCAGCCCGAAACGGAGGTCCCCAGAACTTCCGGAGACACCGCGCTGCATGAGACTCGCGGCCTCCGGTTGAGAACAGAGACCGGCCGGCCGACGTCCCCACGGATCATTGCGATCCGGGGCAGTCGGTCGGCCGTTTCTTCGGCTCGGACCTGTTCGACTGCTCGTCGGCCGTGTCGCACCGGCGCAGACTTTCAGACCAGGGTCATCGCCGCTGCTCGTTCAGACAACACCGAATGCGGACAGCGCCGTTCGACGCGCCACTTCCAGCGCCTCGTGCAGGGGCCGCTTCCGGTGATCCTCCGAGAGGATCTCGACACCCCAAGGGCCGTCATAGCCGATGGTCTTGAGTGCCTCGATGAAACCGCTGACATCCTGGTGCCCATCACCGATGAGGCGCCGATTGTCCCTGGTGTCTTCGAACAATGTCCCGACTGCGGTTTCGTCGGCATCGCAGAGTTCGACGCCAAAGACCATGTCTACGCTGAGGCAGTCCTCCAGCTCCTTCAAAGAAGTGCCCGCACGGAAGACGTGCCAGTAGTCGACGATCAGTCCTGCGGCGCGGTGGTCGACGAGGCTGATGAGCTCGGCCCCCTGCGGGATCGAGGCGATCTCCCCGAACGGAAGGGGCTCGAGTGCGACCTTCGTGCCAAAGGACTCCGCCTCCTCCGCCAGATGTCGCAGGGGTTCGACGAAAGGCTCGACATCCTCGACAGCGGGGGCACTGTCGGTGCCAACCTTGATGAATGCAGCGCCGAGTCTCTGTGCCGCTTCGAGCAGCTCTTCCCAGTGTTCGCGCCATCCCGCGCTGGGTTCCTTCCACCAGCCGGAGCACAGTTCAACTTCGACATGCCTCAGTCCGGCGGCTGCGATCTCTTCGGCAAGCCTGTCGTAGCCGATAGTCTCGCGCACGGCCCGCAGGTCATCGAGGACGAATCCGAGCCCCGCCCATCCGGTGGCCGCGACCTCTCTCACCCGGTCGAGGGGGTCAAAGGGACTGCGTTCGCTCGCCCGCAGTGGGGCGGCGTCCCCGGCGCTTGTCCAACAGGTCGCTATCAGCTCTGTCCCGGTCACTGCTCGTCACGCATCCTTCTCCACTCGCGGAATCTGTAGGCCAGTCCTGTTTCGACGCCTTCTTCCATCTTCTCCAATGAGATACCGCGAGTCTCGGGCACCTGCGTGGCAATGAAGATCAAGGCCACCACTCCGACGATCGCGAAGATGAAGAAGACACCCGAAATGCCGACTCCTGCAACCAGAGACGGGAACACCAAGGCGATAACGCCGTTCATCCCCCAACCGAACAGTTGGGAGACCCCGATTCCGACGCCGCGCATCGGCAGCGGGAACACCTCTGCAAGCCAGACCCACACGGCGACATTGAGGAACGACTGCATCGAGGCTACGAAACCGACGATGAGAGCGAGGATGACCCAGGCTCGCAGCGGATTGTCCTCGGCCATGAATTTCGAGCACAGTCCGATGAGCAAGTGGAACGTCGTAGTCAGGGACAGACCCGTGATGAAGGTGGTGCGCCGATCGACCCGGTCCATCATGTACAGCGCGAAGAAGCCGCCGAGCACCGCGACCACTCCGGGCGCGATATTGGCGATGAGCGCGGCGTTCTCCGCGAAGCCGGATTCGATGAGGACGACCTGGCCGTAGTACATGATCGAGTTGATTCCGGTGAGCTGCTGACAGACCGCAACCCCCATTCCGACGAGAACGATCCGGACCAGCCATTTGTTGAACACGAACTTCCGGTAGCCGACTCGCTGATCGCCGGTCGATGCCTCGGCGACCACTTCGACGGCCCCGAGTTCGGCGCGCGCCCGTTCTTCGGTGCGGACGGTCATGAGGACCGCCAACGCCTCATCCCGGCGATTATGTTCGACGAGCCACCTCGGCGATTCGGGCATCCGAAGCATGCCGATGAACAGACAGACGGCCGGTATCGCACAGATGGCGAACATGACACGCCAGATCCCGTCGATATGTCCCCACACGTTGCCGATGATGGCGTTGACGACGAAGGCAGCCAACTGCCCCGACACGATCGCGACTTCGTTGCGTCCACTGATCGAGCCGCGGATCTCGTGCGGTGCGAGCTCCGACAGATACACCGGCACGACGATCGAGGCCCCACCGACCGCGAGACCGAGAAGGATCCGGCCGATCACCAGCAATGTGACGTTCGGCGCGAACACGACGACCAATGTTCCGAGGAAGAACAACAGCGCGAGGTAGAGGATTGTGCGTCGGCGGCCGATCATGTCGCAGATCTGGCCGCAGGTGACTGCTCCCACAGCAGCAGCGAAGACAAGCGAACTCGTCACCACTCCTTCGCTGACTGCAGTGAGGCCGAGCTCTTGGGACATCGGCCGGAGTGCTCCGTTGATGACACCGGTGTCGTAGCCGAATAGAAGGCCGCCGAAACAGGCGACGACCGAGATCAGTCCGATCCTCTTCCTGAACGGTCCGGTTTTCGGCATGTCTGGTAATGCTGAGTCCCGGAGTGTCGGTGACTCTGTTGGATTGGCAACCACGATGGTCTCCTCACGTTGTGCTTCGTTGCACTGTCATTGATGTCGCCGTACGGCTCGCCGAGCCGCTCATCGGCCCAGGTCGACGCGAACGACTCGTCCTTCTCTGGCCGAGAGTTCGGCCGCGTCGGCCAACAGCAGCGCCGCACGACCGTCGGCGAAGGTCGAGCAGCGGGATTCCTCCCCTCTGACGAGTCGGCTGAACTCGCGCAGCTCCTCGAGGTAGGCCTCGGAGTAGCGCTCAAGGAAGAAGTGCTGATAGGGCGTTGTGGTCTTCACTGCCGTCGCATTCGAGTAGCTGACCAGGCTCGTGCCCGCATTGCCGACTTCGAGCATGCCCTCACCGCCGAAGATCTCGATCCGCTGGTCGTAGCCGATCGAACTGTGACGCGAGTTCGTGATCGAGATCTGAACTCCCGCCGAGGTCCGCATCGTCACCATGGCGGTGTCGAAGTCCGACGTCTGTTCGGCACCGTCGTCGAACAGCTGCGAGCCGGTCGCGAAGACCTCGACGATGTCCGGGGCGAAATAGCGCGCCATGTCGAAGTCGTGGATGGTCTGGTCCCGGAATATACCTCCGGTCGTTCTGAGATTCTCGACCGTTGGCGGTGCGGGGTCACGACTGATGATCGACAGCTGTTCGAGGTTGCCGACCTCACCGGCGATGAGACGTTCTCGAGCGAGGGAGAAGTCGCGGTCGAATCGGCGGTTGAAGCCGACGGCGAAGGGAACGCCGGAGCCCTCGACCACAGGGGCGAGTTTGTCGACACGGGCGATATCGAGGTCGATCGGCTTTTCACAGAGCACCGGCAGTCCGGCCGCGATGGCCTGCTCGATGAGGTCTGCATGGGTCGAGGTCGGCGAGGCGATGATGACTGCGTCGAGATCACCGGAGGCGAAGGCCTCTGCCGGATCGGCCGTCGCTCGGGCCCCTCTTTCGGCGGCGATCGCCTCTGCCCCGGCGATATAGGGATCGATCACCCAGGTCAGGGTCGTCTCCGACAGTGCCGCAATGTTCGCGGCATGGACCTTTCCGATGCGGCCGGTCCCGATGAGACCGATGCGCAGCTGTTCATTCGTCATTGGAATTCTCTCTTCGTTCGATGTTCACGGTTCACTGTGGAACGGATGATGGGGGTCCTTGGCGCGGTGCGTCGCGGTCAGAAGGCGATATCGTCGAGCCGGACGGGAACCCCGCGCCGCACTGATTCTTCGGCGGCGATGGCGAGTCTTGCCGCGACGATGCCGTCCGACGGCAGAGTCAACGAGGCGGCATCGCCGTCGATGACGGTCAGGAAGTGTCGGATCTCGCGGCGGAATGCCGGTTCGAACCGCTCGACGAAGTCAGCGTAGGTCGACTCCGGAGGAGATACGCCGGGTTCCGTCGAGATCACCGGTGTTTTCGAATCGATGCCTGCCGCGTACGCGGCATCGCTGCCGTAGACCACGGTGTTGACGTCCTGGCCGGAGGCGATGTTGCGTGCGCCGCTGATCAGCGCCTGAACTCCGGATTCGAACGTGATGACGGCTGTGGCCGTGTCGAGATCGCCGCTGTCCGCGTACGCCTGTTCGTCGAGCACTGCCCCCGAGGCGTAGATCGACACCGGGCTCTCTCCCATCAGCCAGGGAATCGTGTCGAATTCGTGAATGAGCAGGTCACGCCATACTCCGCCCGAGGTGGGGATGAACTCCGGGTCGACATGGAAGTGATCATGTCCGGCGGAATGGATGACCCGGATCGTTCCCAATGCTCCGTCGTGGATGCGTTCTCTGAGGCTCTGGAACCCTTCGTCGTACCTGCGGTGGTAGGCAACCATGATGGGTACGTCGAGCGCTTCGAACTCCGCGGACAGGGCCGCGGTCTCCTCGAGCTTGAGTCCGATCGGCTTCTCGAGGAGGACGGGGACGCCAGCCGACAGTGCTGTCCGGGCGAGCTCGGGGTGGGTGTGTGTCGAACTGGCGATGATGACACCGTCGAGCCCGTCGGTCCAGTCCTCGGTGAGCACCACAGTGCTGATGACGGGATTGTTGTCGGGACCTGCGGGGGCGTGAGCTCCTCGAAGGTCCGGCCCGGCCTCCGGGGCCAGCTCCGACTGCAGCTGCGCTTTGGCGGCGTCGAGCTTGCCTTCGGTGCGGCCGATCAGCACGAGCTCGTCGACTGCGGGTTCCTGCGCGATGTTGCGCGCGTGCATCCGCCCGATCCGGCCGAGGCCGACGACGCCGATCCTTCTGCTCATCGGTTCTCCTCGACGATCTTCGTGAGATAGTCGAGGCTGGCGCGTGCCTGCTCGATCGGTCCGGAGCCGGGCGCCGGCTCCTCGGCCACGACGGTGTCCTGTTCGAGGGTGAACCACCCGTCGTACCCAGCGCGGATGAGGGTGCTGACGATCGACTCGATGTCGATGTCTCCCTGGCCGAGCGGCTGGTACATTCCGTCGACGACGGCATCGTAGTATGTCTGTTCGCCGTCCTGGACACGACGAGCTCGGTCGAGCGCGACGTCCTTGAGGTGCGCATGGGAGATGCGTCCCGTGTGCTTCTGCACGAATTCGACCGGGTCCACGCCGCCGATGAACATGTGTCCGGTGTCGAAGCAGAAGTCGACGTCGGTGCCGTTGAGAATGTGGTCGACATCGTCCTGGGTTTCGACCATGGTGCCCACATGCGAATGCAGGCTGACGGTGACTCCCTGGGCTTTCGCGGCGTCGAGGATGCGGTCGATGTTGCGGTAGACGGTCCTCCACCCGGCGTCATCGAGTTCAGGGCGCTTGGCGTCGTAGCCGTCGACGCCCGTCGCTGCCGCCAGGACGAGGGTGTCGGCACCGGCGGCGACATATGCTTCGAGTTCCCGCTCGAGCTCCGGCAGCGGGTCGTGTTCTGGGTCGTGGATGATGGCTGGGTAGAATCCGCCGACGGCCTGCATGGAGTGCCGTTCGAGGGTCTCTGCGCGGCCCACTGCGTCGTCGGGAAGGAATCCTTCGGGGCCGAATTCGGTGGCGGCGAAGCCGAGTTCCTGCATTTCTGTGAGGACCCGTTCAGGGCTCAGTTGAAAACCCCAGTCGGGGACTTCGCAGACTCCCCAGGAGATGGGGGCTGCGGCGATCTTGACGGTGTTGCTCACTGGTCAACTCCTTTGCCTACGGTTGCCGGCTCGGCCGCTCGGTCCACCTCGTTGACCGTAGCTTCAGGTCTGTCTCCTTTGAGGACGGCGTCCACGGCACGGGCGGCGGCGATGAAAGTGGCTCGGCTGGCCTTGGCGCTCAGTCCCATCACATGAGGGCTCAGCACTGTGCGCGGGTGCTGGTAGAGCGGGTGCGGCTGCGGCGGCTCGGATTCGAATGAGTCCAAGCCGACTCCCCCGAGCTTGCCCGATTCGAGCCCGGCCAGTGCCGCATCTTCGTCGATCAGTCCACCACGGCTGGTGTTGATGAGGATCGCTCCGTCTTTCATCGTTTTGACCGCGCGGGAGTCGATCATGTGGCGGGTGCTCTCGAGCAGCGGGACATGGAGGGTGACGATGTCGGAGGCGCGCAGGATCTCGTCGACCGTCTCGGCCCTGTTGGCCCGGGGCACCTCGGCGAGGGGGTCGTACGCGAGGACAGTCATTCCGAAGGCCTCGGCGATCGCCTTCACCCGGCGGCCGATGTTGCCGAATCCCACGATTCCCAGGGTCGCTCCGTCGAGATCGCCGACCGGGACGCTGGTGCGCTCGGTCCATCCTCCGGAGCGAACGATCTCGGTCAGCGGGCCCAAGGATTTGACCAGTTGCAGCATGTGGGCGAAAGCGCCTTCGGCGACGGCCGTCGAGTTGACCCCGGGCGTGATCGCGACGGGAATCTCCCGCTCGGTGGCAGCGTCGACATCGACATCGTCGACACCGACACCGGTGCGGGCGATGACCTTGAGGTTGGGCATCGAGTCGAGTTCTGCCGGACCGACCTTGACGGCGGCGCGGACGATTGCGCCTTCGGCCTTCGCGTAGTCCTCGGGTCCGGGAGTCTCGACGAAGTCGACACTGCGCCCGAGTTCACCCTCGACGAGCTTCTTCGGTACCGGTCCGAGACCGATGACGATGGTCTTCTCAGGCATCGACGGTCTCCTTCCTGGTCGAATCGGCAGCGGTCCGAGTCGACGCCGAGGTCCCTTCGACCGGTTCGACGGACTGCCAGCTCTCTGTGGCGATGGCTCGCTCACCCGCATAGACCACGCGGTTCGCGGCCAGCGCGTCGTGGACGTCCGCATGGATTGACTCCTGGCCGACATGGGCGAGGAGGAACTTCTTCGCTTCGATGACCTTGAGGTCGTCGTAGCCCATCGAGGTGCCTGCCCCCGGCTGGAATTTCGAGAAGTCACCGAATTCGGAGCTGGCCATGATCCGGGTGAAGCCCACGTGAGGGCCTTTGTGACCGAGTGCGAGTTCGAGTTCGTTCATCCTCTCGAAGTTCCATCGCAGTGACCCTTCGGTTCCGTAGACCTCTAGGGAGTACTCCGCGCGTGGGCCGACGCACACTCGCGAGGCTTCGAGGGTCCCGACGGCGCCGGCCCCCTGAGCGTCGGGGCCGAAGTGGACGAGCAGGCCGGCATAGTCCTCGTTTTCGACCGGTGCCATCTCTCCGCCTTCGACGACGTCGAAGTGCGTGCCGCTTCCCATCTCGAGTTTGGGACGTTGGGTGTAGGCGGTGTTGGCCACACCTGTGACCTTGTCGATCGGTCCGATGACGTAGTGAGCGAGATCGGTGAGGTGTCCGAGGAGATCTCCGAGAACACCGGATCCGGCGAGCCCGCGGATGAAACGCCACGACAGAGCACCGTTCGGCTCGGCCGAGTAGTCGGCGAAGAATGCGCCGCGCACGTTCGTGATGCGTCCGAGCTTGCCCTCGGCGATGATCTTCCGCGCGTACTCGATGGCCGGGGCGCTGCGGTAGTTGAAGCCGACGGCGGTGACGACCTCGGCGGCGTCGGCAGCGTTGACCACGGATTCAGTCTCTTCTGCGGAACGTCCGACCGGCTTCTCGATCCACAGGGACTTACCGGCCTTGGCGACGGCGGTGCCGATCTCCTCGTGGAGGAAGTTCGGTGCGCACACGGAGACGACGTCGACATCCGGGTGGTTGAGGACATCGTTGTAGTCACTCGTCGAGCTCTCATATCCGAGCACATCCTCGGCGAATCGGGCGCGCTCGTCATTGGTGTCGGCCGCGATGACCAGGCGAGTCCTGATGCCCAGTTCAGGGTAGACGACGGGCACGTTGGTGTAGGCGCGGCTGTGCAGCTGCCCCATCCAGCCGACGCTGATGAGTCCGACTCCGATGGTCGTGGGGTTGTTGCTCATGGTGCTCCTTGAGTAGTCGATGGTTGCGCGGATGTTCCGCGAAGTTCTGTGTTCTCAGTCGCGCAAGGCGGAGATGACTGCGGTGGCGGTGTCGGCCAGCAGGGTCGAATCCGATCCGACCGGCAGGAAGGTGAAGCCCTGTTCGGCTCGGGTCGAGGCAACTCCGGCGTCGCCACTGAGGATGCCTGCTGCCTTCCCGTGTTTCCGGGCGGCCGCGACGACCGTCTCGAGGGCGTCGCGGAAGACCGGTGCTGTGAAGTCGAGCGGCACTCCGAGTGCGTACGACAGGTCGAGCGGGCCCACGAAGAGGACGTCGACGGCGTCGATTGCCGCGATCTCGTCCACCTCGGCGAGGGCACCTACCGTCTCGATCTGCACGATGGTGATCACCTCGTCTTTGCTGGTTTCCAAACCGGCCTTGTCCATACCCCAGCGAAGGGAGCGGTTATAGGTGGCTACTCCCCGGTCGCCGAGCGGAGGGTAGTGCAGGTGCGGAATGATCTCGGCCACCTCGGCGGCGGAGTCCACTCGCGGGAGCATGACTCCGGCGGCACCGGCGTCGAGCGCTCGGCCGATTCTGATCCGGTCAGGGGTCTCGACTCGGACGAGCGTCCCGGCACCGTACCCGCCGGCCGCGGCGACGGCGTCACCGACGGCGTCCTCGCGTCCACCGCCGTGTTCGAGGTCGACGAGGACCCAATCAAGACCGGCAGCAGCCAGGACTTCGATGGCCATGGTCGAGCCGAGACCGGCGAAGCTGCCGATGGTCGTCTCCCCCGCGCGGATCCGTGCCGCCAGGGCACCCTTGTCCAAGGGCGTCATCGCGGTGTTCAGATGTGCCATTTCTGGTCCTCCAGTCCCTGTTCGTAGTCAGTGCGCAGCTCGGCGACCCAATCCTGTTCGGCGACCTCGGCGGGCGCGACATCCCAGAAGACGCCCGAACCCGGCAGGTCGACCAGCGGAATGGTCGGCACGACGATGGCGACGGGCCCGTGGACGTCGCGGGTCTCGTTGAGGGCGGAGCGGACCTCCTCGGTGCTGGTGGCTCGGATGGTCGTGGCACCGAGTCCCGAAGCGATCTCGCCGAGGTCGACGTGGAGGTAGTCCCCCGAGAGTCGAGCGGCATCCTCGTCACCCCGGTATCGGAAGTCGTTGCCGAACTGCTCGCCGTACTTCATCATCTGCAGTCGGCGGATGACCTGGAAGCCGTGGTTCTCCGAGATCACGTAGGTGATGTCCAGGTGTTCCTGGGCGGCGGTGAGGATCTCCGTCGGGTTCATGAGGAATGTGCCATCTCCGATGAAGACCGAGACACGTCCTGTGCTCTCCGGATCGGCCAGTCGGACTCCGATGCCGGCGGGGATCTCATATCCCATGCAGGAGAATCCGAACTCGAGGTGGCAGCGACGGTCATCCGTGGCGTCCCAGACCTTGAGCAGATCTCCCGGAGGGCCTCCGGCCGCGGCGATGAGGGTGTCCCCGGGTTGTGCGTGTTCCTGGAGCAGTCCGATGAGCTGCCCCTGGGTGATGACGGCATCCGTGTCGGGGATGCCCAGTTCGGCATTCTCCGGAGCCTGCTTGTCGAAGTGTGTCTCGGGGTTGAGCGCCTTGTTTCGCTGTGGGGCCCATTCGGCCTTCTCTGATGCGATCTCGCTCGTCCAACTGTCGGGCACCCTGTAGTCGGAGAGGCCCTGGCGGAGCGCCTCGATCCCGAGCTTCGCATCGGAGAGCACTGCGACGGCTCCCTGCTTGATCGCATCGAGTTCGGCGATGTTGATCGAGACGAAGCGCACATTCGGATTCTTGAACATCGTCTGCGATCCTGTGGCGAAGTCCGTCAGTCGCGTGCCGATGCTGACGATGACGTCGGCCTGTGCGACGAGGCGGTTCGTCGCGGGGTTGCCCTCGAGCCCGATGCCGCCGAGCACCCAGTCTGCGTCGTTGAGGGCAGCGCCCTTGCCGCCGAACGTCTCAGCGACGGGGATTCCGGTGGCCTCGGCGAACGCGGCCAGAGCCTCACGAGCCACGGAGTAGTGGACTCCGCCTCCGGCGATGATGAGTGGTTTCTCGGCCGATCCGAGCACCTCGGCCGCCTCGGCGATGTCGTTCGGCTGGGGGATCGTGCGTCGGATCGTCCAGTCGCGGTCGCGGAACAGGCTGACCGGAAAGTCGAAGGCGTGCGACTGGATGTCCTGTGGCAGCGAGAGGACGACGGCACCGGTCTCGGCCGGATTGGCCAGTACGCGGAAGGCCTTGGGCAATGCGGTGATGAGCTGTTCGGGCCGCGTGATCCGGTCGAAGAACGCCGAGACCGGGCGGAAGGCGTCGTTGACTGTCAGGGACGGGTCCTGGGGATTCTCCAATTCCTGAAGCACCGGGCCCTGGCGCTTAGTCGCGTAGGTGTCGCCGGGCAGCAGGAACAGCGGGAGGCGGTTGATCGTCGCCAGCGCGGCCGCCGTGACGAGGTTCATCGCGCCGGGCCCGATGGATGCGGTGACGGCCAGCGTCTGCTTCCGATTGCTCGCCTTGCCCAGGGCACTTCCCGCGTGGGCCAACGCCTGCTCGTTGCGTCCCTGGATGAAGGGAAGAACGTCGGCGTACTGCGAGAATGCCTGGCTGAAGCCAGCGACATTGCCGTGGCCGAAGATGCCTGCCGCGGCCGGGATGAACCGCTGGCGGTCGTCATCGAGGACCGAGTACTGACTGCTGAGGAACTTGACGACGGCCTGGGCCACCGTCAGGCGGATGGTCGGTTCGTAGCTCATGGGTTCTCCTTCGAACGGATGGGATGCGCTCTTCTGCGCTGAAGTGTCAGCTGAGTTGCGATGTCAGTTCTGGGCCGAATCGTCAGGTCCAGGGACGCCCATGGATGACGACGGTCTTCGATTCGGTCATCTCCTCGACGGCGGCCCGCAGGCCCTCCTTGCCGATTCCGCTGGCCTTGAGTCCTCCGTAGGGCATGAGGTCTGCTCGCCACAGCGGAGTCCAGTTGATGTGGATGTTTCCGGCATCGATTTCGCGCATGTACCGGACGCCGGCGTCGACGTTGTTTGTGAAGATTCCGGCGGCAAGGCCGTAGTCGGTCGAATTCGCCAGTTCGATGGCCGTCCTCACGTCGGGAGCGGTGGACACGGCCACCGCCGGTCCGAAGATCTCATCCTGGGCGATCGATGCCTGGGGATCGACGCCGCTGAGGATAGCGGGTTCGATCATCGCGCCGTCGCGGTCGCCGCCGAGTTCGAGGCGTGCTCCGGCGCCGACGGCCTCTCGGATGGACTCTTCGACGCGTTTGGCTTCGGACTTCGTGATGAGGGTGCCGACCGTCGTCGCGTCGTCCGCGGGATCACCGATCTGGTGCTCACGGACCTTGGCCTTGAGAGCATCGAGGAAGTCTCCCTGGATGCCTTCGTGGACGATGACTCGCTGCACCGAGATGCAGACCTGTCCGGCGTTCACATATCCTCCGGCGGCGACGGCACTCGCCGCATGGTCGATGTCGGCGTCGGGAAGGATGACGACGGGGGCAGACGAGCCGAGTTCCAGGGACAGCTTCTTCACTCCGGCGATCGAGGCGAGATGCTCACCCACCGAGGTGGATCCGGTGAAGGAGATCTTACGGACGCGCCGGTCAGCGGCGAGCCGGTCCCCGATCTGACCTCCCGAACCGGTGAGGATGGAGAGGACGCCTTCGGGCAGACCGGCGTCGACGAAGCATTCGGCCAGGGCCAGCGCCGTCAGCGGGGTGGTGCTCGCCGGTTTGAGGATGACGGAGTTGCCGGCGGCCAGCGCCGGGGCGATCTTGTGGTTGACCAGCAGCGCCGGGTAGTTGAAGGGGGTGATGGCCACGACCACGCCGACCGGCTGCGGCAGGGTGAACCCGACCTTGTCCAGACCGGTCCCCGGGTTCGCATCGAGGGGCAGCGTCTGACCGTAGAGCTGGGTGCCTTCGAACGCCGCCAGTCGAATGATCGATCCGGAGCGCCCGGCTTCGGCGCGAGCCTCTTTGAGGGTCTTGCCGTTCTCGGCTGAGATCACTCGCGCGATCTCCTCGCTGCGTTCATCGGCGAGAGCTGCAGCGCGGAGCAGGATCTCGCTGCGCTCGTGAGCGGGAGTCCTGCGCCAGATCTCTGCGCCGTGGGTTGCGGAGTCGAGGGCCGCCTCGACGTCGGCGGCGCCCGCGATTGCGACCTGCCCGACGGTGCGACCGTCGAACGGCGACACCACGTCCTTCAGGCGGCCGTCTCCTTCACGAGGGGATTGCCATGCCCCACCGATGAGCAACTCACTGCGCGTCATTGCGTACTCCACATTCATTCGTTCTCACTTGCTTGCATGATCCGTTTTGAACCGGTCCAAATTTGGAGTTCATCGTATTCGTCCAAACTTTTGGACCGGTTCAAAACGGGATCAGTGCGAATTTAGTGTGATTCGCATCATGAGTCAAGAGGGACTCAGAATCTTTTCGCAAGTTACGTCGAGATCTCCGTCCGAAGGCCACGCCGACCGACGTCCTGTGTGAAGATGAAGCCATGGGATCAGCTGTCGGTGACGAATCGAGGCCCTCGGGATCGAGGCCGACGATTCGTGATGTCGCGGCGGCGGCCGGGGTGTCGAAGTCGCTCGTCTCACTCGCGTTCAAGGACCCACAGCGAGTCAGCGAGAAACGACGTGAGCTGATCCTCAGGACCGCACACACGCTCGGATACCAACCGAATTTCCTCGCCCGCTCCCTGGCGACGGAAGGATCACCATTCATCGGCATCCTCGTCGTCAACCTCCACAATCCGATCTTCGCCGAAATCGCTGACGCTGTCCGCATCGAACTCGATCAACGAGGCGAATACGGACTGATCACGAGCGCCACGGTCGCCAATGATCAGGATCCGGAACAGCCGTACGGGCGTATCGATTCGCGGGTCATCGCCATGCTCCAGGACCTGCGCCCCAAGGCGCTCATCGTCGTCGGCACCGTGATCGAACACGAGGGCCTCTTTGACGGGATCCCGACCGTCTACGCGAGCGCCGAACCTCGCAGCGATTCCAGCTACACCTCGGTCCGGATGGATGACACCCAGGGCGCGGACCTCGTCATCGATCACTTGCGCGAGCTCGGTCACGAACGGATCGCCTTCGTCGGAGGTTTGGGTGGAGCAGTCGCGAAGACCCGAGAGGTCGCATATCGAAAAGCGATGGAATCACGCGGCCTGACCCCGATCGTCCGAGAAGCCGGCTTCTTCGAGAGCGACGGATATGCCGCTGCCACGGAGCTGCTCGCCATGTCGTCCCCACCGACCGCGATCGTTTCGATCAACGACGTCTCCGCGATCGGAATCCTCTCTGCGGCCGACGACGCAGGAGTGGCGGTACCCGACGATCTGGCGGTTGTCGGCGTCGACAACATCCCCTTGTCAGCCCTGAAGAGGATCTCGCTGACGTCGGTGGATCCGCAGAACCAGATGATCGGCCGACTGTCCGCTCAAGCCGTCTTCGACATCCTCGCCGACCCCGACGAACCGGCGAAGGAGCATCTCATCACACCGAAGCTCGTCGTGCGGCACTCCACAGTCCGCGGCGATGGTGTGGCCGAAGGACCCTGATGTCACCTCTCGCCGAGGTGGTCGACCGGAAGCTGCGCGAGCGCGGTACCCGTGAGCGGGCGCAGAAGGAGAAGTCCTACCTCAAAAGCGAGATCGACCACTACGGGGCGAGTGTTCCGGATACCCGCTCGGTCGTCCGGGCCGCTCTGCGCGGGGCGGATCTCCGTCATGACGAGGCCATTGACCTCGCCAGGCAGCTATGGACCGAACCCAGCGACAATCCCGTCCACGAACGTCGCCTCGCGGCGACGATGATGCTCATTCACATGCAGGACCACCTCGGCGCCAGTGATACGCAGGTCATCGAGGGATTCCTGCGAGAGGCGAGGACCTGGGCGCTTGTCGATCCGCTTGCCGGGGACCTCGTCGGACCGCTGAGCGAACGGGACCCCGGCTTCGATCCGGTGCTCGAACGGTGGGCTGTCGACGATGATTTCTGGATCCGCCGTTCGGCGCTGCTGGCGCACCTGCGGCCACTGCGCACCGGACGCGGGGACTTCGATCGATTCACGCGATTTGCGGATGAGATGCTCCGGGAGAAGGAATTCTTCATTCGCAAGGCCATCGGCTGGGTGCTGCGCGATACCGCGAAGAAGCGCCCAGATCTGGTCTTCGATTGGATTCTTCCTCGGGCTCATCGGGCGTCCGGGGTGACGATCCGCGAGGCGGTCAAGCCGCTGTCGCAAGAACAGAGGGACGCAGTGTTGGCCGCACGGTGATCCACGGCGCACGGCGATCCTGGCCGCACGGTGAGCGGCCTCACGGGTGCCGGCACGGCCGGGTCGCGGCATTTCATCCGCACCAATTTCATGTCCTGACAAATTAATTCTCGAAACACCTTTTGACATGACAAATATGCCTGTAGCGTGGTGATCGCCCGGCAGCGCCAACACACTGTCGAACCCCGAACCCGCACGATCACCACCCTGCATTCGAAGGAGAATCACCATGTCGCAGCGCCTCGGAATCGCTGTCATCGGCGCCGGAATGGCCGGCCGGGCACATGCCTCGGCCTGGCGCGCCGCCCCCACCGTCGGCACCGGCGAACTGCCGGACCTCGAACTCGTCTCCGTCTGCGACATCGCCGGCGACCTCGCCGCCGCGACCGCCTCCCGGTACGGCTTCTCCCGCCACGACACGAACTGGCAGGACATCGCCATGGCCGACGATATCGACATCGTCAGCGTCGTCGTTGCGAACTCGCTCCACCGAGAGATCGTCGAAGCCCTGCTCGCGGCAGGAAAGCATGTCCTGTGCGAGAAGCCGCTGACCGACACGGTCGACGACGCCCGAGCAATGGTCACCGCAGCCGAAAACGCCGACTCGATCGGCCGCCTCGGCTTCACCTTCCGCCGCGCCCCCGGCCTGGCCGCCATCCGCGACTTCATCAACGACGGCACCCTCGGCGAAGTCCACCACATCAACGCCTGGTACTGGACGGACTACGCATGTTCTCCCACCGCGCCGATGAGTTGGCGCTACAAGGGTGAGCTCGGCAGCGGCGCCCTGGCGGATGTCGGCAGCCATCTCACCGACACCGTCGAATTCCTCGCCGGGCCAATCAGCTCCGTCTCCGGCGGCCGTTTCCACACGGCCATCACCTCCCGTCCGCTGCCGCTGGGCCATGTCGTCGGCCACGACCATGTCGAGGTCAGCGACGAATACGAACCGGTCGGCAACGACGACTACGCCGGCTTCGGCGTCGAATTCGCAACAGGATCCGGAATCCTCCAGGTCTCGCGCATCGCCGCGGGGCACCCGAACAGCCTCGGCGTCGAGGTCTTCTGCGCGAACGGATCGGCCAGCTTCGACTTCCGCTTCCCCGGTCAGATCGTGCTCAACCAGAGCATCGACGGCCACGCCGCAACCGGGCTGACGACGATCCAGCTCGGCCCCGAACACCCCTACATCGCCGACGGCCTCGCGATGGCCGCCCCCGGAGTCGGCGTCGGTCAGAACGACGGCTTCACCTTCCAGGCCCGCGCCTTCCTCGACGAGGTGGCCGGACGCCCCGACGCCGAATCCCTGCCCCGCTGTGCCCGATTCTCCGACGGGCTTCACGCCCTCGAGGTCCGCGACGCGGTCATCGCCTCGGCCAACGACAACGGAACCGCGAAGGAGGTCGGAGCATGAAGTACGGCGTCTACACGGCCATCCTCCACGACCGCCCGCTGCCCGAAGCCCTGTCCGTGATCAAGGGACTCGGCCTCGATGCGGCAGAGGTCAACGTCGGCGGATTCCTCCCGCCCATCCACATGCCCACGATCGACGACATCCTCACCTCTGACGATGCCCGAGATGACTACCTCGGCACCTTCGCCGAGGCGGGGGTCGAGTTGGCGGGACTCAATGCCAACGGCAATCCTCTCGACCCGAATCCGGAGATCGGTCCGCCGACGCTTGCCGACATTGAACGGGCAATCAAGGTCGCGAACCGGCTCGGGCAGACCCGCGTGGTGACGATGTCGGGACTGCCCGGGGCGAACTCCTCGGCGCCCACGCCCACCTGGATCGTCAATCCCTGGGAGTCCTCCCACCTCGACATCCTCGAGGACCAGTGGGACCGTGCGATTCCTGTCTGGCGCGACCTCGACAGGCTCGCCGCCGACAATGATGTGAAGATCGCGATCGAGATGCACCCGCACAACCTCGTGTTCAACCCGGCCACCCTCGAACGCCTCGTCGAGCGGATCGGCGCGACGAACGTCGGCGCCGAGATGGACCCGTCCCACCTGTTCTGGCAGGGCATCGATCCCGTCGCCGCGGTCGACCACCTCGGCGAGCTCGTCGTCCACGCTGCCGCCAAGGATGTGCGCATCAACGAGGCGGCGAAGATCCACGGCGTCCTCGACGATCGTCACACGCGCTTCACCGGGGATCGGATCACGAACATCCGCGGCGGAGCGGCGATCAACAAGTGGCCCGAGGGTTCGGCCTGGGACTTCGTGGCGCTCGGCCGCGGACACGACCAGGACTTCTGGAACCGGTTCGTCGCCGCCCTGGCCCGCGTCGACCCGGACATGGCCGTACACATCGAGCACGAGGACGAGTCCCTCGGCAGGATCGAAGGACTCGAAACCGCCGCCGAGGTGCTGCTCACCGCCGCACGATACGTGTGAGGCTTTTCGGGCCTACCGCACAGGGCCCGTGCCCACCGCGCGAGGATTCCGAACTCAACATGCGCGGGCTGCGGCTCCATGGTTCCGGGCGCAGTGACCTGCGGGTCACTGCGCCCGGAGCCGAACACGCCGAGTAAGCTCGGTAAACAGCGACCCCCGACGAGGCAGGAGCCCATGGCACGCGAACCCGAGACCGAACTCCCCGCAGAGTTCTTCGGTCCACTCGACCGCTCCCCCGGAGCCGTGCCGCTCTACGTCCAGATCGCCCGCAAGCTCGAGGCCGCGATCGCAACCGGTTCGCTCGTAGCCGGAACCCGGCTCGAGAACGAAGTCGCGATGGCCAAGCGCATCGGCCTGTCCCGCCCGACCGTCAGGCAGGCCATCCAGGACCTCGTCGACAAAGGGCTGCTCGTGCGCCGACGTGGCATCGGCACCCAGGTCATCCAGCGACCGGTCGCCCGCCCAGTCGATCTCACGAGCCTCTACGAAGACCTCGAGAAGTCAGGCAACCCACCCTCGACGGTTGTCCTCTCCCACCGCGTCGAAGCCTCCGACGCCGAGACGGCCGAACGACTCGGTGTCCCCGTCGGCACCCCCAGCCTGCACCTGCGCCGCCTGCGCCTGGTCGGTTCGACGCCGTTGGCGGTGCTCCACAACGTGCTGCCTGCACCGTTCACCGACATCACCTCCGATGAGCTCGTCAGCACCGGCCTGTACGAGACGCTGCGTTCACGCGGGGTCGTCTTCTCGATCGCGCAGCAGCGTATCGGCGCGAAGGCCGCCGACGACGCCGAAGCCGAACTGCTCGACATCGATCCGGGCTCACCCCTGCTGACGATGAACCGCACGGCCCTCGACCACTCCGGCGACATCGTCGAATGGGGAGACCACTGCTATCGACCCGATCTCTACTCCTTCGAGACGACGCTCGTCTCGCGCTGAGCCACCACTCCTCGCCCTCCCCGCCCTATCGAATCCGGTTCGCCCTGCCCTGTCGACCCTGCAGGAAAATTTCCGCCGTGAGGGGGTGACGGCGACCACGAACGGTGATAATGTCATGACAAATACTTTGTCCTAACAAATAATCGTCACGGCATCGCCGCCGTAGAGAAGGATGGCCAGCATGACCTCCTCGCCGACACCGGCTCCTCGCACCGAGCCCGTTCGCACTGAGCCCTTCGACCTCATCACCGTCGGACGCATCGGCGTCGACATCTACCCCCTCCAGGACGGAGTCGGCCTCGAGGACGTCGAGACCTTCGGGAAGTACCTCGGCGGCTCGGCCTCGAACGTCGCGGTCGCCGCCGCCCGCCACGGAGTCGACTCGGCCGTCATCACCGCGACCGGCAACGATCCCTTCGGCCGCTACCTCCATACCGAGCTCACCCGCCTCGGCGTCGACGACCGCTACGTCGCCACCAGCCCGACGCTCAACACGCCGGTGACGTTCTGTGAGATCTTCCCGCCCGACGACTTCCCCCTCTACTTCTATCGCGAGCCCAAGGCTCCCGACCTCGACATCGCCGAGGCGGACCTCGACCTGAGCGCGATCGCCGAGGCCCGCATCTTCTGGGCCACGGTGACCGGGCTGAGCGTCGACCCCAGCCGCAGCGCGCACCATGCCGCGTGGGCGACCCGCGGACGCGCCGAGCACACCGTCCTCGACCTCGACTACCGCCCCATGTTCTGGGAGTCCCCGGAGATCGCCAGCGCCGAGGTGGGTCGTGCACTCGAACACGTCACCGTGGCCGTTGGGAACAGGGAAGAATGCGAGATCGCTGTCGGAGAGACCGTCCCCGATCGCGCCGCCGACGCCCTGCTCGAACGCGGTGTCGAACTCGCGATCGTCAAGCAGGGCCCGAAGGGAGTGCTGGCGAAGACCGCGGACGACAGGGTCGAAGTCCCGCCGCACACCGTCGAGGTGATCAACGGCCTCGGTGCCGGCGACGGATTCGGGGGCGCACTGTGCCGAGGCCTGCTCGCCGGCTGGGACCTCGAATACCTGCTGCGCTTCGCCAACGTCGCCGGAGCCATCGTCGCCACCCGCCGCGAATGCTCGACCGCGATGCCGAGCACCGACGAGGTCACCGCAGTGATCGGCGAACCGACCCCCCGCACCCCGACGCTCACCACCTCCGCGAAGGACGCCTGATGACGATCTCCCTGCCCTCCTCCGACGCGTTCACCCGCCTGCGCGACCTGCGCTTCGACGATCCGAATGCCATCCCCGCGGCCTGGGCCGCCCGTTCCCGACGCCCCATCGGCGGCGCCGACTCACGGCTCTTCATCGTCGCCGCCGACCATCCGGCACGCGGGGCGAACAAGGTCGGCGACGATCCGTTGGCGATGGCTGACCGGGAAGACCTCCTCACCCGCCTGGCCACGGCGCTGCAGCACCCCGGAGTCGACGGAGTGCTCGCCAGCCCGGACATCCTCGACGATCTCGTCGTCCTCGGCTGCCTCGAGGACAAACTCGCCGTCGGCTCGATGAACCGCGGCGGACTCGCCGGCTCCTCCTTCGAGATCGACGACCGCTTCACCGGCCACACCGCAGCCGGGATGGCCCGCGACGGCATCGACCTCGCGAAGACTCTCCTGCGCGTCTGCCTCGACGACCCGGCGACCGCCTCGGCGCTGGCCGCGAACGCCCAGGCCGTCAACGACTGCCGGGCCGCCGACATCCCAGTCATGCTCGAACCCTTCATGAGCGAATGGAACGGCGGGAAGGTCCGCAACATCCTCACCCCCGAAGCCGTCATCGCCTCGATCGGCGTCGCCCAGGCGCTGGGGACCTCGTCCTCGCACACGTGGCTGAAGATCCCCGTCGTCGACGATATGGAACGGGTGCTCGCGGCGACCACGCTGCCTACCCTGCTGCTCGGCGGCGAGCGTTCGGACGATCCGGAGGCGACGTTCCGCAGCTGGGAGCACGCGCTGTCCCTGCCCGGTGTCCGCGGCCTCGTCATCGGCCGGTCCATCGTCTACCCTGCCGACGGAGACGTCTCGGCCTCGGTCGATCGAGCGGCAGGACTC
This sequence comes from Brevibacterium atlanticum, assembly GCF_011617245.1. Lineage (NCBI taxonomy): Bacteria > Bacillati > Actinomycetota > Actinomycetes > Micrococcales > Brevibacteriaceae > Brevibacterium > Brevibacterium atlanticum. The sequence goes on from NZ_CP050152.1 coordinate 3,597,724, forward strand.
GTCCACGGAGCAGAGAGGGCACACGCATGACCAACGAATGGTTCCACCCGCGCGGCAGCCTCGCCCGCGACGGCTTCGAATCCGTCGTCGATGCGACGATCCGCGGCTGGGAGCACACCGGTCTGCGGGTCCTCGACCTCGGACAGCAGACCGGCCCCGTCACGGTCCCCGCCGCCGAGCTCGAACGTGTGCTCGTCCCCCTGAGCGGGCAGACATTCACCGTCGAGTACACCCTGGCCGACGGCACCGGCGGCAGCCAGGTGCTGACCGGTCGGACCTCGGTCTTCCACGGCCCCGCCGACTGCCTCTACCTGCCCACCGGCACCGCACTCACCGTGTCCGGTGACGGTCGGATCGCCGTCGCCGAGGCGCCCACCACCGAGACCCGGCCCGTGCAGTTCCTGCCCGCCGCCGAGGTCCCCGTGGAACTGCGCGGAGCAGGACGCTCGAGCCGGCAGGTCCACAACTTCGCGACCCCGGCCGGACTCGACTGCGTGAAGATCATCGCGTGCGAGGTGATCACGCCCGCCGAGAACTGGTCGTCCTATCCCCCGCACAAGCACGACGAGGCGGTCGCCGGATCCGAGTCGCGGCTCGAGGAGATCTACTACTTCGAGACCGCCGTCTCCCGCGGCCTCACGGCTCCGGACGCCGCCGATCCGATCGCTCTGTTCTCGACGTACTCGTCTCCTGCTGGGGCGATCGAGACCTCGGCCATCGTGCGCACCGGCGACGTCGCCCTCGTCCCGTACGGGTATCACGGGCCGCTCGCCGCGGCCCCGGGATACGACAACTACTACCTCAACGTCATGGCCGGACCCGACCCCGAGCGCGTGTGGCTGATCAGCGATGACCCAGCGCACGGCTGGGTGAGGGCCCAATGGGAGGAGCAGGAGTTCGACCACCGCCTGCCCTACACCGCCGAAGGAGATCTGACATGAGCACGACGATGACGGTCGCCCAGGCGCTGGTGACCTTCCTGTCCCGCCAGTACACCGTCGACGGCGACATCCGGCAGCGGACAATCGCCGGGACCTTCGGGATCTTCGGCCACGGTAATGTCGCCGGCATCGGGCAGGCCCTGCGCCAGCTCAGCCGGGACGAACCGGGAGCCATGCCCTACCACCAGGCCCGCAACGAACAGGCCATGGTCCACCAGTCCGTCGGATACGCACGGATGAACCGCCGCCTCTCGACCTTCGCCTCGGCGGCCTCCGTCGGTCCAGGAGCGGCGAACCTGCTCACCGGAGCGGCCCTGGCCACGGCGAACCGACTGCCCGCTCTGCTCCTGCCCTCTGACACCTTCGCCACCCGGGTCGCCGACCCGGTCCTCCAGCAGCTCGAACACCCGCACGACACATCCCTGCAGGTCACCGACGCGTTCCGGCCGATGTCACGGTTCTTCGACCGCGTCGACCGGCCCGAACAGCTCTTCTCGATCGCTCTCGCCGCCATGCGCGTACTCACCGACCCGGCCGAAACCGGTGCCGTGACCATCGCGCTGCCCGAGGACGTCCAAGCCGAGACTCTCGAAGTGCCCGACGAATTCCTCGTCGAACGTGACTGGCACCTGCGTCGGCCGCTGCCCGAGACCGGTCCCCTCGACCGTGCGGTGGCAGCGATCCGGGAGGCACAGACTCCGCTGATCGTCGCCGGCGGCGGTGTCCTCTATTCTCGCGCAGAAAAGGAACTCCGCGCCTTCGCCGAAGCGACGGGCATCCCCGTGGCCACGACGCAGGCCGGCGGCGGCACCCTCGACTGGGATCACCCGCTCAACCTCGGCGGGATCGGGGCGACCGGATCGACCGCGGCCAACCGGATCGCGGCCGAGGCGGATCTCATCATCGGCGTCGGCACCCGCTACAGCGACTTCACGACCGCCAGCCGCACGGTCTTCGCCCACCCCGAGGTCCGCTTCGTCAACCTCAACGTCGCCCCCTTCGACGCGTTCAAGCACGGCAGCCAGCTGCCTCTCATCGCCGATGCGAGGGAGGGGATCACCGCGCTGACCGACCGCCTCGGCGATCATCATGTCAGCTCCGAGCTCACCGCCAGGGTCGAGACCGAGCGCAGGGACTGGATCTCCGTCGTCGATGCGGCCACGGCCCCCACCGCGGCCGAACTGCCCGGACAGGCCGAGGTCATCGGCGCGGTCAACACCGCCGCCGGCCCATCCGACGTCGTGATCCAAGCCGCCGGTTCCCTGCCCGGGGATCTGCAGAAGCTCTGGCGCACCCGCGATGCGCTCGGTTACCACGTCGAATACGCGTTCTCGTGCATGGGCTACGAGATCGCCGGCGGACTCGGTGTCCGCCGCGCCATCGACGCCGCCGGTGAGGATCGGGAGGCCATCGTCATGGTCGGCGACGGCTCCTACCTCATGCTCCACACCGAACTCGTCACCGCCGTCGCCGAGGGCCTCAAGCTCATCGTCGTACTCATCCAGAACCACGGCTACGCCTCGATCGGCCACCTCTCCGAGACCGTCGGGGCACCCCGTTTCGGCACCTGGTACCGCCGCTACGACGCCGAGGCGCCCGATTTCCGCACCGACGAAGTCCTCCCCGTCGACCTCGCTGCGAACGCCCGGTCCTACGGCATCGACGTCGTCGAGATCACGCCGGGACCGGACGCGAGCACCCGGCTGGCAGACGCGGTCAGGGCGGCCAAAGCGTCACCGACCTCGACTCTCATCCACGTCGATTCCGATCCGCTCGACTACGCCCCCGACGGCGAAGGCTGGTGGGACGTCCCCGTCGCCGAGGTGTCGACGACCGAGGACACTCAAGCGGCCCGCGCCCAATACGAGACCGAACGGAAGCGGCAGCGACCGCTGCTGTGAAGCACCGCGCTGCGCCAGCCCGAACACCGACCGTTCCCGAAGGACAACCCATGACAACGACAACGCCGTCATCCACCACCGAGACCACCGCTGCAGGTCGGTCCGCTTCCCCCCGCACCCTGCGCATCGGCACCGCTCCCGACTCGTGGGGCGTGTGGTTCCCCGACCATCCGGGACAGGTGCCCTGGCAGCGCTTCCTCGACGAGGTGGTCGCGGCCGGCTACACCTGGATCGAACTCGGCCCCTACGGCTACCTGCCCACCGATGCGGCCCGGCTGCGCGAGGAGCTCGACTCCCGCGGCCTCAAGCTCTCCGGCGGGACCGTCTTCACCGGATTCCACAAGACCGACGACCAATGGTCACGCGCGTGGTCACAGGTCGAGAAGATCGCGAAGCTCACAGCTGAGCTCGGCGGTGAGCACATCGTCGTCATCCCCGACCTGTGGCGCTCCGATGCCACGAGTGAGATCCTCGAACCGCGCACCCTCGACGCCGAGGCCTGGTCGCGTCTGGCCGTCGGCCACGACCGCCTCGGCAAGGCGCTGGAGGAGGAGTACGGACTCCACCAGCAGTTCCACTCCCACGCGGACTCCCACGTCGGCACCCACTCCGAGGTCGAACGGTTCCTCGAACTCACCGACGAGGCATATACGAACCTCTGCCTCGACACCGGCCACTTCTCCTACTACGGCGGGGACAACCTCAAGCTCATCGAGGACCACCCCTCGCGGATCGGCTACCTCCACCTCAAGCAGGTCGACCCCGTGAAGATCTTCGACGTCCTCAAGTCCGACACCCCCTTCGCCGAGGCGGTCGCCGAGGGGATCATGGTCGAACCCGATCAGGGGATCCCACCGCTCGACCCGATCATCGAGGCCGTCGCAGCCCTCGACGAGGACACCTTCGCGATCGTCGAACAGGACATGTTCGGCTGCAGCGTCGATGCACCCTATCCCATCGCCGAGCGCACCCTGGCGACGATCCTGGGCTCGACCGCCTCGGCGACGACCGACCGCTGACCATCTACTGCCGACCTTCACCGTTCACGCAACCGGCGGAGCCCCGCAGAAAGCGGGCACCACAGATCAGACATCAGGAGAGACAATGACCGAATCGGACCTGACCCGGGACTTCAGGGTCGGCGTCGTCGGCGCCGGCATGATGGGCGCCGACCACATCAAGCGGATCACCTCGACGATCAGCGGGGCCCGCGTCACCGCCATCGTCGACCCCGACGAAACCCGCGTGGCCGCAGCCCTGGAGAACGCTCCCGGTGCCATCGGATACTCGCGGATCGAAGATGCCCTTGAGGCCGATGCCGTCGACGGTGTGCTCATCGCCACTCCCGGATTCCTCCACGAGGCGGTGCTCCTGCCGAGTCTCGCGGCCGGGCTGCCGATCCTCTGCGAGAAGCCCCTGACGCCGGATCCGGAGTCCTCGTGGCGGATCCTCGAGGCCGAACAGGCCACAGGGAGGCACCTCATCCAGGTCGGTTTCATGCGCCGCTTCGACCCCGAATACCGGCAGCTGCGCGAACTCGTCGAGACCGAGCAGGCCGGTGAGCTCCTCATGCTCCGCTGCGCCCACCGCAATCCGGCGGTCCCGGAGAGCTATGTGCAGGAGATGCTCATCACCGACTCCGTCGTCCACGAATTCGATGTCGTTCCCTGGCTGGCCGGCTCTCCCATCGTCTCACTCGAGGTCAAGCACGCCCGCCGCAACCGGCTGACCCCCGAACGCCTGAAAGAGCCGATCCTCGTGCTCATGGAGCTCGAGAACGGAACACTCGTCGACCTCGAGATGAACGTGAGCATCCAGTTCGGCTACCAGGTGACCACCGAGGCGGTCTTCGACTCCGGCATCGCGAGGATCGGTGAGGCGCACGGCCTGCAGCTGTGGCATCAGGGTCGTTCTGGTCTGGCCGAACACGCCGACTTCACCACTCGCTTCGCCGCAGCCTATGACAATCAGGTGCAGGCCTGGGTAGATGCGGCTCGCCAGGGCACCATTGCCGGACCGTCAGCGTGGGACGGGTACAAGGTGGCCGTCGCGTGCCAGGAAGGTGTCGCCTCGCTGCTCGACGGCAGGCCCCGCACTCTCGATATTCCGGACACCCCCGAGTTCTACCGCTGACCGACCGCATCACTGGAGCACTTGGAGCAGACATGAAGATCGCCTACGACCCCACCCCGCTGCATCACACGCATCGGCTGCTCGACTTCGCCGCGGCCACCGCGGACCTCGGATACGAGCACATGCAGCTGACCCCACACCCGGACTTCGCCACACACTTTCGGTACCCGAAGATGGACCGTGACCTCATCCGGCGCTTCGCCAGCAGCGTCGAGACCGCCGGCATCACTGTGCCCGCTCTTCTCCCCGTCCAGCGGATCGCGTGGCCCGACGAGGCCAAACGGGTCGCAGCGGTGAAGAACTTCCGCCGGGTCATCGAAATCGCCGTCGACCTCGGTGTGGGCACGATCAATACCGAGTTCAGCGGCCGGCCCAAGGCTTTCGAGGAATCCGAGGAGTCCTTCTACCGGTCGATGGACGAACTGCTGCCGATCATCGAGTCAGAGGGCCTGAAGCTCAACTTCGATCCCCATCCCGACGACTTCGTCGAGGACGGCCACGAGGCCTGGCGGGTGCTGCGCGGTCTCGATTCCGACGCCATCGGATTCGTCTGGGTCGCCCCGCACACCTTCCACTACGGCGACTGTCTCGCGACCCTGTTGCCGGAGCTCGGCGAGCGCCTGCGCGCCGTCTACATCTCCGATGCCTTCGATCACCGAGCCTCACACGGACTGCGGTACATCGCGAACCCACCGACCACCTCGGCGCGGGTGCACCAGCACCTCAAAGTAGGCGACGGAGACGTCGACTTCGACGCCCTCTTCACGGCACTCAACGAGCACGGCTTCCTCGACCGCGAGGACGCCCTCATCGTCTCCAACGTGTTCGGGGAGAACGAGAACAACGAGGCCGTCAGCCGCTTCCAGAAGCAGCGGATCGACGAACTCGTCAGCAAGCAGGGAGGTCGGACCGGCTGAGAAATCGCATCGCCGCGCGGCCTCGCACCAGCGGGCCTGCGCTGATCCACTGAACGAACCACGCAAGTGCACCACCTGCACCAATACTGAATAGCCGTCCTCAACCACACCGCCGACAGGCGGTGGGGCGCCCCTGCCGCGCCTCATCGGCGCGCAGGAGTGACTAACAATTTGAGAATCATTCAAAGGAGAGTGAACGCCATGAGCGGTCAAGTGAAATCGCTGGTGGACCTTCCGCCCGACACCAAGGGCCCGCACACCTCACGACTGGGCATCATCGCGGTCGTTGCCACCTTCGGCGGCCTGCTGTTCGGCTACGACACCGGAGTCGTCAACGGGGCGCTCGAGCCGCTGACCCACGATTTCGGACTCACCCCGCACACCGAGGGGCTCGTCGTCAGCTTCCTCACGATCGGCGCCGCGTTCGGCGCGATCATCGGCGGTCGACTGTCCGATGCCTTCGGTCGTCGCTCGAACATCATCCTGCTGGCGACGTTCTTCATCATCGGTACGCTCGCCTGTTCGCTGGCGCCGAACTGGCAGTTCCTCGCCGGTGCCCGCTTCTTCCTCGGACTCGCCGTCGGCGCCGCCTCGACGACGGTGCCCGTCTACCTGGCCGAACTCGCGCCGTTCGAAAAACGAGGGTCGCTCGTCACCCGCAACGAGGTGATGATCGTCGTCGGACAGTTCGCGGCCTTCGTCATCAACGCGGTCATCTTCAACGTCTGGGGAGAGCACGACGGGGTGTGGCGCTATATGCTCGCCGTCGCCGTTCTGCCGGCCATCGCACTGCTCGTGGGCATGATCTTCCTGCCCGAGAGTCCTCGCTGGCTGATCTCGAAGAACCGCGATGGTCAGGCCCTCGACGTCCTCAAGCAGGTCCGTTCCGCCGAACGCGCCGAAGCCGAGATGAGAGAGGTCGAACTCCTCGCCGAACAGGAAGAGGTGGCCAAGACCGGCGGTGTCTCCGACCTCGCCTCGAAGTGGGTGCTCCGCCTCGTGGTCATCGGCGTCGGCCTCGGCATCGCACAGCAGCTGACGGGCATCAACTCGGTGATGTACTACGGCACGCAGCTGCTCACCGACGCCGGCTTCTCCGCAGACTCGGCGATCATCGCGAACACCTTCAACGGACTCTTCTCCGTCCTCGGCGTCACCGTCGGCATCATGCTCATCAACAAGCTGCCCAGGCGATTCATGCTCCTCGGCGGTTTCACCCTGACGAGCACGTTCCACCTGCTCATCGGGCTCTCTGCGGTCTTCCTCCCCGATGGACAGTTCAAGGCCTACGCGATCCTCGTCTTCGTCGTCCTCTTCGTCTTCTCGATGCAGGGCACGCTGGGGCCGCTCGTCTGGCTCATGCTCGCAGAGATCTTCCCCCTGAAGATCCGGTCGTTCGCGATGGGCATCTGCGTCTTCGCCCTGTGGCTGGCCAATGCCGCGGTCGCTCAGTTCTTCCCGAGCGTGGTCGCAGGCCTCGGCATCTCGAATACGTTCTTCCTCTTCGCCGGGCTCGGAGTGCTGGCCCTGCTGTTCATCTACTTCTTCGTCCCCGAGACACGGAACAAAACCCTCGAAGACCTCGAGGCGGAGTTCCGCACGAAGTACGGTGAGTGACGTGAGACCTCAGATTTCGACCGCACTGTTTACTCTCTCCACTGAAGGAACCCATCATGTCGATCCTCGTCGCCGTCACTGACCGCGCAGAAGGCGCAGCGGCCGTCGCGGCCGCCATCGCCGAAGCCAAGCTCTTCGACACCGACCTCGTCATCGTCCCCCTCGGCATCGCAGCAGACTTCGACACGTCGGCGCTCGAGGACAGCGGAATCAGCTACACCGTGATCGCTCGAAAGGGTCGCGGTGATCGTGACCCCGCCGAGGCGGTCCTCGACGAACTCGAGGAGCGCTCGGATGTCGACCGCCTCGTCATCGGCATGCGCCGCCGGTCCCGGGTGGGCAAGATGCTCATCGGCTCGGTGAGTCAGCGCCTGCTTCTCGATTCCCCGGTCCCGGTTCTCGCCGTCAAGGACTGAGGAAAGGGACTCCCGCGGACGGACGGTCGGGCATCTCGGCCGTCCGTCGTGCTGCTTCCGTCACCGGCAGCAGCTGGCGTGTGGTCACAGCTGGCCAGCGAATTCGAGCAGCGCCTCGTTGAAGGCACCGGGCTGTTCGATGTTCGCGGCGTGCCCGGCCTTCGACAGAACGACGGATGAGCCGATCGGTGCCAGGCCCGCTGCCGCCCATGCATGCGTCGGCGGCCAGTACTCGCTCTCGGATCCGGCGACGAAGAGGACCGGAACAGCGCAGCCTTCGATGACCGGCCTCCAGTCGGCCTTCGCATGGTCGCCGAGCAGGGTGAGTTCGCCGTCATTGAGGTCCCTGTCCACGCCCTTCATCGCTTTCAGCAGCCGCAGGGCCCTCCGGCCACGCCGCCACAGCGGCGTACCGTGGCCCGTGTTCGGAATGCTCTCGGCGAAGTACGTGTCGACGTTCGTCGTGTCGTAGCCGTAGAAGCCGTGGGGCCAGTCGTCTGTGTTGAGCATGGCCGGTGTCTGATCGACGATGGCGATACCCGCGATCCGATCCGTGCTGGCCTGGGCGAGGTAGGACCAGATCGTGTTCCCGCCCATTGATCCGCCGACGAGCAGTGCGTCACGGAGATCGAGACCTTTGAGCACCTCGCCGAGATCGCGGCCTCGGCGCTCCATGGTCACGCCCGACGGGGGTCGATCGGCACGACCATGTCCGCGCAGGTCGACGGCATAGACGCAGTACCCCGAACGCTCCAGTGCGTCGACCTGATACAGCCAGCTCGTCGCCGGGGCTCTGAACCCGGCGAGCAGCACGACCGGGCGACCGGTCGGATCCCCGGTCCGGGTGTACTCGAGTCGGACGCCGTCGTCGCAGATGATCGTGGCCACCCCACCATGGTATCGCCGAGGCGGACACGGTCCCCTCGCACGGATTACCGCCCCCCGGCCCGAAATTCCCCGCGCGACCGCCTGCCCGCTACCACTCACCGACCCCGTCCGCTACGTGAGATATCCCTCCGGCTGGGGGTCTCCTCAGCAGCCTCGTACGGGTCTATTGTGATAGCGGATCGGACAGAACCGGGCTGATCGCTCACCCCGATCCCGCCGAACGCCATCGCTGTCGCCGCCGACAGCGAAAGCCGCCGGCACACCGCGAATGCAGAAGGCATCCGGCGCATCCCGATTGAGAATCAAGGAAGCCCCATGCCCAGTCAGTCCAGCACCACAACGCTGGAAGCAGCCGCCGCACAGCATGCCCGCACCCACGCCCGCCTGTCGATGGCGGGCAAGATCGCGGCGATCCTCGCCCTCACCCTGATCATCTACTTCATCCCGGCTCCAGAGGGCATCGATCCGCGCGGGATGCACATGGCCGGAATCTTCGCCGGAACCATCCTCGGCCTGATCCTGCAGCCTCTGCCGACCGCCTCGGTGGCGCTGATCGGGCTGGCCGCGGCCATGGTCACCGGCACGATGGACGCGAAGACCGAGGCCCTGCAGGGGTTCGGGAACTCGACGATCTGGCTGATCGTGGCCGCGTTCTTCATCGCCGACGGCTTCCTGCTCACCGGCCTGGGACGGCGCATTGCCCTGATATTCGTCTCACTGCTCGGCAAGTCCTCCCTCGGGCTGTCCTACGGCATGGCGCTGACCGACCTCGTGCTCTCCCCGGCCACGCCGTCGAACACCGCCCGCGCGGGAGGGGTCGTCTATCCGATCGTGCGATCGCTGGCATCGGTCAACGACTCACACCCCTCCACCGATGAGTCGCGGAAGAAGCTGGGCGCCTATCTGTCCCTGACCTCGGTGCAGGTCAACACCATCACCTCGGCCATGTTCGTCACGGCCATGGCCGGCAACCCGCTGGCCGTAGGCTTTGCCGCCGACGCCGGCGTCGACATCTCCTGGGGCACCTGGGCCCTGGTCGCGATCGTCCCCGGGCTCGTCGCACTCATCGTCATGCCCTGGTTCATGGCCAAGATCTATAAGCCCGGCCTGACGAAGACCCCTGAAGCGCCCGCCCACGCGCGTGACGAACTCAAAGAACTCGGACCCATGAGCCGCGGCGAGTGGACCATGCTCGCGACCTTCGTCCTTCTGCTCCTCCTGTGGGTGTTCGGCGACATGATCGGTGTGGATGCCACCTCGGCGGCCTTCGTCGGCGTTGCGATCCTCCTCATCACCAAGGTCCTGACGTGGAAGGACATGGCGGCCAACGGGGGCGCCTGGTCGACCCTGATCTTCTTCTCCGTGCTCGTGGGCATGGCCACCCACCTCAACACCCTCGGGGTGATCGGATGGATCGGCCACGAGGTCGCCGGACTCGTCGGCGGGATGCCGTGGATGGCCGCGTTCGCCGTGCTCAGCCTCGTCTACTTCTACGTCCACTACCTCTTCGCGTCGAACACGGCACAGATCGTCGCGATGTACTCCGTGTTCCTCGGCGCCGCGATTGCGACCGGCGCTCCCCCGCTGTTCGCGGCACTGGCGCTGGGCTTCATCGGCAACCTCATCGGCGGGCTCTCGCACTACGCCTCGGGACCGGCGGGTGTGATCTACGGGTCGGGCTACGTCACGACCGCCGAGTGGTTCAAGGTCGGCTTCCTCGCCTCCGTCGTCAACATCCTCATCTGGAGCCTCATCGGCGGCGGGTGGATGTCCCTGCTCGGCATGTGGAGCTGACCCCTCGCCGAGGCGGCCCGCCGAAGCGGTGGATCACTCCGCATCCCACAGGGCCCGGTAATACCGGATCCGCTCGATGTCGGGCGCGGTTCCGTACGCGCCCCAGAACAGGGCCTCGTCGTAGTCGGAATAGTTCCACCCGAAGGACATCGTCGCCACAGCCAGGTCGGCCCACCGGTCTGCCACGCCGAGACGTTGCATATCCACGTTCGCGACGAACTCCCCGTCATCACCGATGAGGGTATTCGGCGCACAGGGATCACCGTGGCAGACGACGAGCCGATCAACGGACGGTGCGGGACCGAGCCGGGAGACCGCCTCGGTGCTGGTGAGACCGAGCCGATCCTCGGTCGACCACGTCCAGGGACAGTCGTCAACGGGGATGCCATGCAGCATCCGGAGCCCGTGAGCGATCGCGATGATCGTGGTGTTCGCGTCGGCAGCGCGGCTCGGGTCGACGGCGTTGACACCAGGTAGGGCCTCGGTGACGAGATATTCGACTTCCGCACCCTCGACGTCTCGGCGAAGATGATCGACGACCCGCGGTGCCGGGTGCCGGCCATCCAGCCACCGCAGCTTGGTCGCCTCAAGTTCGAGATCCTCGGTATTCGGCAAGGGGTTGCGCTTGAGATAGCCCCATCGCCGTCCGCTCTCGGTTTCGGCGTCGGGCCCGTCGAGTTGGAACCGCACCGTCAGGCCGCCCATCTGGTTGAGCCAGATCGGTGTCGGGTCGGGACCGGTGATCTCGAGGACGTCAGCGGGAATGACGTAGTCGGCAGGAACGGTAGAAGCCGGGCGCATGATCTCCTTCTTGATGACGGTCAGTCATTGTTCCGGCTGCCGCGCTCAGCGATCGCTGACCGGCGGATGGCCGGGCAGTTGGCGGGCCGCATCCTCGGGGTTTCCGGTGAGCTCGACGACGCCGCGGTCACGTGCGGCCTGAGCCAGCTGCGGATATCCCGCCGCCGAGGTGGTCCTGGCGATGGCATCGATCGCCGACGTCGCGGACTGCCGCCCGGTGCCGGCGAACCAGATCCAACGGCCGTCGATCGACCGCGGAATCGGGTCGAGCGCAAGAGTGAAGCGCCTGCGACCGCGCCGGGCGTCCTCGGCCGAACAGGCAACGAAGTGGACACCATTCTTCGTCCACCACGACGCCCTCAGCGTCGACTGCGACATCTGCCCCTGAAGCCCAACCTCTTTGAGGTACCTGTTCGCGCCGGCGACGCCGGCAATGCTGTCGGGCGTGATCTGCTGATGGGGAATGACGTAGGGGCGCAATCCTGGAGCCACGGATCCGACGAGGATCCCGCGCTCACAGACGATGAGTCGCTCGCCGGATAGATAGAGCAGTATGAGTCCGACGATCAGGGCGAAGATGATGCCGGGTGCGATCGCCAAGACCAGCGTCTCCCCCGGATTGATGAAGGTCAGGCCTGTGCAGACCACCCAACTGAGGGCAAAGCCGATCACGGTTCCCGGGCCGGGCCGGTCCGCGAAGACGGCAACGACGTCACCGAGCTCCTCGCGGTGACGACGGGCCTTTCTCATCGCAGAACTCAAGAGAACCCCAACCTTCGGATCTATAGTCAGAACAGCCTGACCCCAGACATACGAAAAAGTCCCTCACCAGATATTATGCCTGGTGAGGGACTTTCCTTCGGTGCGCCACGAGGGATTCGAACCCCCAACCTTCTGATCCGTAGTCAGATGCTCTATCCGTTGAGCTAGTGGCGCATGTTGACCGGACTTCCGCCCTGCAACTCGAACAACTATACACACCCGCTTCACCCAAGCTCAAATCGCGCCCGCGTGCGCTTCGCCACATTCACGCGGAACCGCGCAGCCGCCTCGGCGAGCAAGGAATGTAACCGCGGATTTCAGCTCGAAACCAGCACTGAAACAAAACATCATTCTTCTGAAACAATGCGTCATAGCATTGGCGCTTCTGCGTCATCGGTGGCCTGCTTGTGATCCAATGCACATCTTCGCGTGACCGAAACGGGCGATTTTCGCGTCGTCCCCCATCCTACGGTGGACGTGTACCAACCGCTCGACGGATCGACCAGCCGCCCGAGTCCAAACCCTCGCACACGACCCAACAGGAGACCACTCATGACTGTCCTCGACCATGATGTCGTCGCTGACCAGCTGAAGAACGCACCGACCGAGAATGAGTCGGTGCTCTCGTTCGTCGGCCGGATCGCCTCCCTGACCACACCGGATGAGATCGTCTGGATCGATGGTTCGGATGAGCAGAAGAATCAGATCGCCGAGCAGCTCGTCGAGGCCGGCACCATCGTGCGCCTCAACGGCACCAAGGACTCCTACTATGCGGCCTCCGACCCCGAGGACGTCGCCCGCGTCGAAGGTCGCACCTACATCTGCTCCGAAGAGGAGAAGGACGCCGGCCCGCTGAACAACTGGGTCGCTCCGGCAGAGATGAAAGAGACGCTGGGCGTCCTCTTCGAAGGCTCGATGCGCGGCCGCGCCATGTACGTCATCCCCTTCGTCATGGGCCACGCCGAGGCGGACCAGCCGATGTTCGGCATCGAGGTCACCGATTCGGCCTACGTCGTCCTCTCCATGCTCGTCATGGCACGTTCGGGCAAGTACGCCCTCGACGCCATCGACGCCCAGAACGCGGACTTCGTCGAGTGCGTGCACTCGGTCGGTGCCCCGCTCGAGGCCGGTCAGGACGATGTCGCCTGGCCCTGCAACACCACGAAGTACATCACGCACTTCCCGGAAGAGCGCTCGATCTGGTCCTACGGATCCGGCTACGGCGGCAACGCTCTGCTCGGCAAGAAGTGCTACGCGCTGCGCATCGCCTCGGCGATCGCCCGCGACGAAGGCTGGCTGGCCGAGCACATGCTCATCCTCAAACTGACGAACCCCGAAGGCGTCGTCAAGTACGTCGCCGCCGCGTTCCCGTCGGCCTGCGGCAAGACCAACCTCGCCATGATCGAACCGACCATCCCCGGGTGGAAGGCCGAGACCCTCGGTGACGACATCGCCTGGATGCGCTTCGGCGATGACGGCCAGCTCTACGCCGTCAACCCCGAGTTCGGTCTCTTCGGAGTCGCCCCCGGCACCGGCTACACCACGAACCCGACCGCGATGCGCGCCATCGAAGAAGGCGGCAACATCTTCACCAACGTCGCTCTGACCGACGACGGTGACGTGTGGTGGGAAGGCAAGACCGACGAGGCTCCGGCCCACCTCACCGACTGGAGGGGCAACGACTGGACCCCCGAGTCAGACACCCCGGCCGCCCACCCGAACTCGCGCTTCTGCACCCCGATCGCGAACGTGCCGACCCTGGCACCCGAGTGGACGAACCCGAACGGTGTGCCGATCTCGGCCATCCTCTTCGGCGGTCGCCGCAAGACGACGATGCCGCTGGTCACCGAGACCAAGGATTGGACGCACGGCGTGTTCATGGGCTCGGTTCTGTCCTCCGAGACCACCGCTGCCGCGACCGGAGCCGTCGGCGTCGTCCGCCGCGACCCCATGGCGATGCGCCCGTTCATCGGCTACAACGTCGGTGACTACCTGCAGCACTGGCTCGACATCGGCAACACCGAGGGTGCTCAGCTGCCGAAGATCTTCTACGTCAACTGGTTCCGCCGCGACGACGACAACTCGTTCCTGTGGCCCGGATTCTCCGAGAACTCGCGTGTTCTCAAGTGGGTCTTCGAGCGCGTCATCGGCACCGCAGACGCTCAGGAGTCCCCGCTGGGCCTCACTCCGGTCGAGGGCGGCCTCGACACCGAGGGCCTCGACTTCACCGATGAGCAGTTGCGCAAGGCCTTGGCCATCAAGCCCGAGGAATGGGAGACCGAACTCGGGCTCATCGAGGACTGGTACACCGAGCTCGGCGATTCGGTTCCGACCGAACTACGCGCCGAGGTCGACAACCTCCGCCAGCGCCTCGGCCTCGCCTGAGTCGCCGAAGGCTGGCCCACCGAGCTGCTGAAGGCTGACTTACCGGCCCACTGAAGATCCCCCAACCGCCGCCGAGGTGGTTGGGGGATTTTCGTGTCCGCGCGGTCCGTGCGCACCGCACCACAACTGCATTGGACGACCAGCGTCGAACGTTGGTTGCTTGAGTCAGCAATGAGCGGTTCCCGCCCGAGCACCCATCACCGGCAGCGACTCGTCACACAGTTGGTCGCACAACGACGTGGTAACGGCACAGCACACAGGTGCAACGGTGGGAATAGCCGCTGACGGTGTGGGATGGTCAGCCGGCACCCGAGCCGCCGCGCTACCGCGCTAGGCCGCGCCTCCGCGCGAGGTCGGGCCGCAGCGCTGCCGAGAGATCAGGCGCCGTGGAGGGCCGGGACGATGAGGTAGACGCCGAGGAGGACGACCAAGCCGCAGATGCCGAAGACGGCCCAGTACCCGAGTCGAAGCAGGGAGTTGCCCTGGCCCTCGGCAGCCTGGTCGACGTGCACTGCGCGCATGCGCACGGCCACGGAGAAGAGAGCGATGACGATGACCGCCGACACCCAGGTCGCGGCCGCGACGACGAGGAATGAACTCCACTCGATCATTTGCTGTCCCCCTTGTCACTGGTCTCCTGCGCTCCGGACCGTGCGGACCGGCCGTCACCCTGCCCGGCCGGCACACTCGCCGAGGCTGCGCGCCGTACCTCGGATTCCGAGGCCTTCCGCTCATGCGAGGCCCGCCGCTCCTGCTTGGCCTTCTGCTTCTCTTCCCAGGCCTCACGTCGTGCCGCCCGCTTCGCTTCGGCGCGCTTGCGGTTGCGATCCTTGCGCAGCTTGCGCTTGCGTCCGCGGATGTTGACGGCCTCGCCGACGGTGTCGAAGTTCGAAAGGTCCGTCTCTTCGACCCGGCGCGAGCTGAGGAAGATCCAGAGTACAGCGATGACGGCGATGACGGTGTCGATGAGCACCCCGACCACCCCGAAGTGGGCGATGCCTGCAGCCGCGGCACCGACGATCGCGGCGGCCGGAATCGTCAGCAGCCAGCCGGAGGCGATGCGCCCGGCCGTCGACCACTGCACGTCGGCGCCCTTGCGTCCCAGACCGGAGCCGAGCACCGATCCGGAGGCGACCTGCGTCGTCGACAGTGCGAAGCCCAGGTGGGACGAGGCGAGGATCGCAGCAGCCGTCGAGGTCTCGGCCGACAGACCCTGCGCAGGCTTGACTGTGGTGAGCTTCGTGCCGAGGGTGTCGATGATCCGCCAGCCGCCGACGTAGGTGCCCAGAGCGATCGCGAGGGCGCAGGCGGTGATCACCCAGATGTGAGGGCCGGTGCCGTGCGCCTGCATGCCGGCCGAGACGAGGACGAGGGTGATCACTCCCATCGTCTTCTGCGCATCGTTGGTGCCGTGAGCCAGTGCCACCAGGGAGGACGAGAAGATCTGCCCGTACTTGAAGGGGGCACGGTGAGCCGTCTTGCCGTCGTCATTGCGCCGGGTGATCGCATACGCGAGCTTCGTGCACAGATAAGCGCCGAATCCCGCGATGATCGGGGCCGCCAGCGCCGGGATGACGACCTTGGAGAGGAAGACTCCATAGTCCACGGAGTTGAGTCCGGCACCGACGATGGCCGCACCGATGAGGCCGCCGAAGAGTGCGTGGGACGACGATGAAGGCAGGCCGAAGCGCCAGGTCGCCATGTTCCAGATGATCGCGCCGATGAGTCCGGCGAGAATGAAGTCGGGAGTGATCTGGACTCCCCCGCCGCCTTCCTTGATGATGCCACCGGAGATGGTCTTGGCCACCTCGGTCGAGAGGAATGCTCCGACGAGGTTGAGGACCGCGGCGAGCGTGACGGCCGCCTTCGGCTTGATGGCCCCGGTCGCGATCGGGGTGGCCATGGCATTGGCCGTATCGTGAAATCCGTTGGTGAAGTCGAAGAACAGTGCCAGTGCTATGACGAGCACGACGACGAAGATGATTTCCACTAATCGACCTTGGGTGTAGACACTATTCGGACCGTGGATGATGCAGCTGGCGGCCAGCGATCACTATCCCGCAGAAGTCTACCCACAGATTCGACCACTCTTCACCCGCAGTTCGACCCTACTCCACCTCGTTCATCTTTTGTTCACTTCTGACGTGCGCAAACGGACCCCGCCCGGAAGAGAGTGCAACAGCAGTCACATTCCGGACAGGGCCCGTGTACCCGACAATCACCGAGGCAGCCGGCTCGGTCAGGATCGAATCCCGCCGAGGCGGCCGCCCCGTTCACGGCTGACCTTGCCGAGGCGGTCGCCTACTCCGTGACGTAACGATCGGCGACGTCGAGCGCCCGGTCCAGGGCAGCGAGCCCGAAGCGGACGTCCTCATCCGGGGTGTTGAGCGGCGGGACCACATGGATGCGGTTGAAGTTCGCGAACGGCAGCACGCCTTCGCCCTTGAGCGCGGCGATGACCTCGTTCATCTCCGGCGAGCTGCCGCCGTAGGCTGCCAGCGGCTCCTTCGTCTCCCGGTTCTTCACGAGTTCGACCGCCCAGAAGCAGCCCATTCCGCGCACATCGCCGATGGAGGGATGGCGCTGCGCCATCTCGCGCAGGGCCGGACCGAAGATCTCCGCACCGAGGCGCTCGGCGTTGTCGACCATGCCTTCGGTCTCCATCGCATTGATCGTCGCCACCGCTGCCGCAGTGGCCAGCGGATGGCCCGAATAGGTCAGTCCGCCCGGGTAGACGCGGTCACGGAAGGTCTCGAAGATCTCGCCGGAGATCGCGACCCCGCCCAAAGGCACGTACCCGGAGTTCACGCCCTTCGCGAAGGTGATGAGGTCGGGGGTCACGTTCCAGCGGTCGACGGCGAACCAGCGTCCGGTGCGACCGAACCCGGCCATCACCTCGTCGGCGATGAAGACGATGCCGTACTTCGCCGTCAGCTCTCGCACGCCTTCGAGATACCCGGCCGGAGGGGCGTAGATCCCCGCGGTGCCGGGCACGGTCTCCATGATGAGCGCCGCGATGTTTCCGGGCCCCTCCAAGGTGATCATGTCCTCGAGGTGCTGCAGCGCCCGCTGTGTCTCTTCCGCCTCGGTGGTCGAGTTGAAGTAGGACCGGTACTGGTAGGCGGGCATGAAGTGGACGATGCCCTCCGCCGAGTAGTCGTTGGCGAACCGCCGCGGGTCGCCGGTGACGTTGACGGCCAGTTGGGTGCCGCCGTGGTAGCTGCGGTAGGCCGAGAGCACCTTCGTCCGTCCCGTGTGCAGGCGAGCCATGCGGATCGCGTGCTCGTTGGCGTCGGCGCCGCCGTTGGTGAAGAACACGTGGTCGAGGTCGCCCGGGGTACGTTCGGCGATGAGCCGCGCAGCCTCGGAGCGGGCATCGTTGACGTGCTGGGGAGCGATTGTGCACAGCTTCCCGGCCTGCTCCTGGATCGCTGCCACGACAGCCGGATGCTGGTGGCCGATGTTCGTGTTCACCAGCTGCGAGGACATGTCGAGCAGCTTCCGCCCCTCCCCGTCCCAGATGTAGGGACCGGCCGCGTCGACGATCGTCATCGGCGTGAAGGGCCCCTGGGCCTGCCAGGAATGGAAGACGTGCGCACGGTCGAACTCGTAGGCGCGCCGACCTACGGCCAGACGCTCGGGGTCGACGGGGGTTTCGGTCTGCGGGGTGTCCGCGATGGTGGTCATAAATGGTTCCTTCGCCGAGGTGGGTCTGGGTGTGGGTGGATCACCGGCGCTGTCGTCGACGGACTGGATCCGTCGACGACAGCGTGATGTGATCAGTCGTTGGTCGGGAATCCGAGGTTGAGTCCGCCGTGGCTGGGGTCGAGCCACCGTGAGGTCACGACCTTGCCGCGGGTGAAGAAGTGGACGCCTTCTTCGCCGTAGCCGTGGGTGTCGCCGAACAGCGAGTTCTTCCAGCCGCCGAAGGAGTAGTAGCCCACGGGGACGGGGATCGGCACGTTGATACCGACCATGCCGACCTCGACCTCGTTCTCATACCGGCGGGCCGCGCCGCCATCGTTCGTGAAGATCGCGGTGCCGTTGCCGTACGGGTTGGCGTTGATGAGCTCGAGGCCTTCGTCGTAGCCGGGGACGCGGACGACGGCGAGGACGGGTCCGAAGATCTCGTCGGTGTAGATCGACATGTCGGTGGTGACGTTGTCGAACAGGGTCGGGTTGAGGAAGAAGCCCTGTTCGTGGTCGTGGTCGCGACCGTCGAGGACGACCGTCGCCCCCGCCTCGGCGCCGGCATCGATGTAGCCGGCGACCTTGTCGCGGTGAGCGGCGGTGACCAGCGGACCCATGTCGGGTTCGGTGGTGCCGTCGCCGATGCGCAGCGTCCGGGTGCGTTCGGCGATCTTCGCCACGAGCTCATCGGCGATCGATTCGACGGCGACGACGACGGAGATCGCCATGCAGCGTTCACCCGCTGCACCGTAGCCGGCGTTGACGGCGGCGTCGGCGGCGAGGTCGAGGTCTGCGTCGGGGAGGACGAGCATGTGGTTCTTCGCTCCGCCGAGTGCCTGGACGCGCTTGCCGGCGGCGGTGCCGTTCTCGTAGACGTACTTCGCGATCGGGGTCGATCCGACGAAGGACACCGAGGCGACCTGCGGGCTCTCGAGGATCGTGTCGACGGCTTCCTTGTCACCGTGGACGACGTTGAAGACGCCGTCGGGCAGTCCGGCTTCCTTCCACAGCTCGGCCAGCCAGTTCGCGGCCGAGGGGGCCTTCTCCGAGGGTTTGAGCACGACGGTGTTGCCGGCGGCGATCGCGACGGGGAAGAACCACATGGGGACCATGGCCGGGAAGTTGAACGGCGAGATGATCGCGCAGACGCCGAGGGGCTGGCGCAGGGAGTGGACGTCGACGCTCGTCGAGGCGTTCTCCGTGTGGCCGCCCTTGAGGTGGCTGGCGATGCCGCAGGCGAATTCGACGACTTCCTGACCGCGGGCGACCTCGCCGAGGGCGTCGGAGACGACCTTGCCGTGTTCGGCGGTGATGATCTCGGCGAGCTCCTGCTTGCGCGCGTTGAGCAGTTCGCGGAAGTTGAAGAGGATGGCGGTGCGGCGGGACAGCGAGGTGTCACGCCACGCGGGGAAGGCCTCGGCAGCGGCGGCGATCGCGGACTCCACGGTCGCCTTCGATCCGAGTGCCACCTGACCGCTGCCGACTCCGGTGGCGGGGTTCGTGATATCGCCGAGGCGGGTGTCCGTGTCCGCGGTGACGGACTCTCCGTTGATCCAGTGGTTGAGGGTGGTCAGAGCGGTCAGGGTGGTCATGCGGTGTCCTTCTGCTTCGGTGACGGTGCGGTTGTGCCCATTCTCCGGCCTCGCACCGTTTCGCAACAGGGGCAGACTGTCAGAATGGATGCTGCCGGCTTTACACTGTGTCAATGGACGGCACTTCCTCTTCGATCGATTCGACGGCTTCTGTCGAGCCAGCGGATCCCGCCGGGCTGAGCATCGCGGGTCTGCTCGACCACGATGAGATCCGCGACGGCGGGCCCGAGGTGGTCGCAGGTGCGGCAGATCTGCACCGCACCATCCGCTGGGTCCACATCGCCGACTCCGCTCAGGTCGAGCGCTTCCTCGAAGGCGGGGAACTCGTGCTCACCACGGCGACGACCTTCCGCCGATCCCCTGCGGCGATGCGTGAATTCCTCGATCAGCTCGAGCGGGCGGGTGCGGCCGGCACCATCGTCGAGCTCGTCGATGAGGACTCGGAGCCGGACCACGGCGCAGCAGCTGTTCTCAGGGAGGCGTCGGCCGGTCGCACGCTTCCCGTCATCCTGCTGGAGCGGCGGGTGAAGTTCGTGAGGATCACGGAGCTTGCGCACCGCAGGCTCCTCGCCCAGCAGCTCTCGCGGCTCGAGCGCGCTCAGGAGATCCATGAGACCTTCACGCGGCTGAGCCTCGAGCGGGCTGAGGCGCAGACGATCGTCGACCGCACGGCCGACCTGCTCGGGGCTCCGGTGGTCCTCGAGGACGTCGCCCACCGGGTGCTCGCGCATGCCGGTCCCGGATCGGAGACGCTGACGCAGAACTGGACGGATCTCGTCTCCGGGGCACGGCGGGCGCCCGGGGCCGAGGAGAACGGGCGGTGGCGGCAGACACCGGTGGGTCTGCGTGCTCGACGGTGGGGCCGCCTCGTCGTCCCGGGTCCCGCCGAGGCGGTCGTGGCCCTGGAGCAGATCATTGAGCGTGCCGGCGAGGCGCTGACCCTGACTCGCATGGCCGACCGTGACGAACAGGATCTGCTGCTGCAAGCGCAGAGCGGGCTGATCAGGGAGATCGCGGACTCCGAGGTCATCGATGAGGGAACGGCGCGGGCGCGAGCCCGCTCCCTCGGCTTCACGCCCGTCGATGGTGCGCAGTTCGTGCCGGTCGTCGTCCGGCTCGATCGGGACGCCGAGACCGAACCGACCCGGATTCAGCTGCAGGAGCGCGGGCTGACGCAGGAGATCGTCGCTGCCGCGACGCGGTTGGGCCTGTGCGTGCTGACGACGAGCCTCCAGTCCGGGGTCTTCGGATTCGTGCTCGCCCCGACCCGAACTGCCTCGGCGCATCGGCGCACAAGCTCGGAAGAACTCCTCACCGCACTGTTGGCGGAGGTCGACGATTATGCCGCCAGCTGGGTCGTCGGGGTCGGTCGGGCCGGTGACTCTCTGCTCACCGCTGCGTCCCGGATCGAGGCTGCTTCCCAGGTTGCCGAGGTGGCCTCGACTCTCGATGTCCGTGAGCGGGCGTTCTACCGGTCCTCCGATGTCCGGCTCCGGGGGCTGCTGTCGCTGTTGGCCGAGGACTCGCGGCTGCGCACGTTCGCCGAGGGTGAGCTGGGTCCGCTGTTCGAGGGCGGGGATCCGGACGATGCGGAGCTGCTCGAATTCCTCGAGCTGTTCCTCGCCCATGGTGGGAACAAGTCCGCGATGGCGCGGGCGGGTTTCCTGTCCCGGCCCACGCTCTACGCGCGCATCGCGAAGCTGCAGGACCGCCTCGGCGTCTCCCTCGATGATGCGGAATCACGCACGGCACTGCACGTGGCGCTGCTGTGGTGGAGGATGAGCGGCTGAACAGCTGCACTGTGACGGCGATGGCCGCGGACAAGCACGCTCAGATCAGTCGAACAGGGCGCGAATCGTGTCGGTGACCGGGATCCCGTGCTCGGCAGCCTCGGCGCGGTTGGCATAACGGCGATCGCCGGGCTGACGATCCATGCCCGCATCGCGGAGCATATCGACGAATTCCCTGACCCTGCCCAGGTAGGCGTCGTTGCCGCCGCGTTCGGGGTCGATGACGATGAAGAGCTGCCCGGTGCGGAAAGTATGAGCACCCTCGGGCGCTTCGGCATCGATCTCATAGGTGAAGGCACCGCCGGTGAGGCCAGCGGCGAGTGTTTCGATCATGAAGGAGAGCAGCGCTCCTTTGTGACCGCCGATGGGACGAATGCCGCCGCCGTCGAGGATTGCATTCGGATCCGTGGTGTCGGCGCCGGTCGAATCGACGCCGGTGCCGGGCGGGACCTGTTCACCGTCGGCGCGCAGCAGCTGCAGGTCGCCGTGGGACATCGACGATGTCGAGAAGTCGAAGACGATCGGGGCCGCCTCAGCCACGGGGGTGGCGAAGCCGAAGGGATTCGTGCTGAAGACCGGCCTGGTCGCCCCCTCAGGGACGACGGCGAGCTTGCCGCTGGCGATCATCCCCAGGGCCACATACCCGCGCTGCGCGAACGCTTCCAGGTCCGGCCACAGGGCTGAGAAGTGATGGGTGTTGCGCAGGGCGATGACCGCGACACCGGTCTCGGCGAGCGCCTCATCGATCTCCGCGCGAGCGTCGGCCAGGGCGGGCTGCGCGAATCCGTTGTGTCCGTCGATGCGGATGAACGAGGGACCGACGATGTCGACGCTCGCTTCGGCGGTGCCGTCGGCCCATCCGCGGTTGAGCGAATCAAGGTAGCCGGCGACCCGGAAGACCCCGTGGCTGAGCGTGCCGTCCCGCTCGCAGGTCCCACAGTTCGTCGCCAGCACCTGCGCGACCGCCGGGGAGGCTCCAGCGCCGACGAGCTTCGCCTCGATCGCGGCGACGAGTTCGTCGAGGGAGATCCGGTCGGCTTCATTCGTCATTGTTCGCTCCTCATGTGCGGTGATTCGCTTCGGATTCGACCATTGCCTGTCCCCAGCAGACTACCGTCGGCTCAATCGTCGGTTCCGGCGGTCATCCGGTCGGCTCAACGCCCCCAGATGTCGCCGATGGTGTAGCCGAAGGGGAAGGGATCGTCGGCCTCGAGCACGAGTTGCTGGAATCCCGTGATCCAGCCACGTCCGCTGATCGAGGGGATCACGGCCGGGCGCTCACCGACGCTCGTCGTCTCCTTCACCTCGGCGGTGAAGGTCGTTCCCAGCATCGATTCGTGGACGAACTCCTCCCCCACAGCGAGTTCACCGCGAGCATGTTTGGCGGCGACGCGACCACTCGTGCCGGTGCCGCACGGTGAACGGTCGAGCGTGCCCGTCCACGTGCTCGGGTCGTCGAGGTCGACCACGCCACTGGGCAGGACCACAGCGTTGCGACCGTCGGTCCCCGGAGTCACAGCGGGACCGTGGATCATCGGCAGCCCGATCGAATCGATCTCAGGAAGGAGCGGGTGCCGCACCTCGAAGATCTCGTTCGCCGCCTGGAGCAGGACGCTGCCGGCCCGGATGATCGCCTTGGCGTTGCCCGGATCGAGGTCCACGCCGAGGTGCTCCGCATGAGCCTGGACGTAGAACTGACCGCCGAAGACGATGTCGACGGGGACCGTCCCGTAGCCGGGGACTTCGAGCGGCAGGTCGAGGCCGTGGACGAAGGCCGGCACATTGTCGAAGGTGACGCGCTGCGCACGGCCGTCGACCACCTCGGCGCGGGCGGTGACGATGCCGGCTGCCGTGTCGATCCTCAGTTCCGTGATCGGTTCGGTGACGTCGACGGACCCGGTCTCGACCAGAGCCGTGACGGTGCAGATGAGGTTCGACCCGGACATCGGTTTGAACCCGCCCTGTTCCATGACGATCATGCCGAAGTCGCAGCTGGGGTCTGCTGCTGCGACGACGATCGGTGAGCACAGCCCCGGGTAGCCGCGCGGCTCCTGGAGGATGAGGGTGCGGAACTCGTCGAGGTGTTCGCGACAGTAGCGCAGCTTCTCGGCCATGGTCGCACCCTTGACCTTGAGGTTCGACCCGAGCAGAACCCGGCCGGGCTCCCCTGCCGCGTGGACGTCGACGGCCTGGATGATCTGTCTGTTCTTCACATCTCCTCGATTCCCGAACGAGTCGGTCGACGACCGCGACATCGGCGTCGCGGAGCGGACCTGGGTGCCACGACGGACCCCGCGTCCAGCGTCACGACCAGCCGACGAATCGGACCCACGTCGACACCGACGAGAGTCGTCTCCGTCCCGATGGCGCCAGCATAGTTGCGCGACGGGAGAATGGCACTGATCATCCGGTGGCCGCGGCGGAGCAGGTATATCGGTGGTTCAGAAGCGGCTCGGAGAGATGCGGGTGAGGAGCTCCTCAGACAACGTCGGCCTTCCGTCGGTCATGAGTCCGGCGAGCAGTCGTGCCGACCCCGGGGCCAGCGTCAGGCCGAGCATCGAGTGGCCGGAGTTGATGAAGACATTCGTCACCGAGGCGAGGCGCCCGATGACGGGGAGCCCGTCCGGGGCCATGGGGCGCGATCCCGCCCACGGGTTCTGCTCACCGCTTCCGTCGCCCCAGTCACGGAAGGCTTCCTGCGCGGAACGACGGATGGCGCCGACGCGGGTGTCGTTGACACGGTCGTCCCGGCTGCCGAACTCCATGGTTCCAGCCAGACGAAGCATGCCGTTGAGCGGTGTGACGGCGACGCGAGCGTCCTCGAGGGTCAGCGAGGTCTTCAGTTCGATCGGGGCTGGGGCGTAGTCGATGCTGTAGCCCTTCCCCGAGCAGATCGGGATCTTCTCGCCGATTTCGGCCGCCAGAGCGCCGGAGGGGACTCCCGCGGCAATGACGAAGGAATCGGCACCGATGACCTCGGCGTCGGTCGTGACCACGGCGGTCACGGTGTCGCCGGTGCGCACGAACCGACCGATGCGCGTGCCCTCACGGACATCGACACCGAAAGCGGACAGCTTCGCGAGCAGGCCCGCAGTCAGGGAATCGGGCTCGAGCTGTCGGTCGTCGGGGAAGAAGAGCCCGTGGCGGATGCGTTCGCTCAGCGCGGGTTCGGCCTCGTAGACCTCATCGTCGTGCAGGCACCGGGGATGGTGGCCCGCGGCTTCGAAGGCCGGCAGACTCTCGCAGTGTTCATCGAATCGTTCGCGGGTCGCGAAGGCGAGCAGCACTCCACGGTCGTGCATCTCGAAGTCGATGCCCTGCCGTTGGTACTCGTCGAAGAGGTCGTTCGCGTCCTCCCCGAGACGCAGGAGGAGGTCGAGCCCGACGGCGAAGTCGCGGGTGTTGCAGTGAGCGGCCATGCGCAGCAGGAACCTGAGGTACCCAGGAGCCAAGGACGGCCTGATCGACAGCGGACTGTCGGGGCTGAGCATCCAGCGGATGCCCTGCAGGAGCACACCCGGCGCGGGAACCGGTGTGCTTTCAGCGATCGCGATCTTCGCAGCGTTGCCGTGGGAGGCGCCGGAACCGCAGCGCTCGGCCTCGATGACAGTGACGTCATGGCCGCGCAGAGCCAGTTCGTATGCGCTGGTCAGCCCGATCACGCCGCCTCCGATGACGACAGTCCTCATCCGGCCACCTCCATTGGTCTCCCGGGTCGGCGGAACCGTGATCGGCGTTGGCATCACATGTCAGACTGCCACGATCATGGCCCTCGTTGTATGACAATACATTGGCAGGTACGCTGCGCAGAGTTCGCCAAATCGTCAATGCCGCCTCGGCGCAGATCGGACCCTCAGTCTCTGCCGATGCTTCCGGAGACGAGAAGGGCGAGTTCCTGGGCGCTGTCCATCGTGTGCACGTCGAGTGCGGTGCGAATGCGAGCCCGGTCGCCGCTGCGAATGGCGCGCATGAGTGCTGCATGGATCGCATGCGCACGGACGGAATCACGCCTGGTGAACTGGTCATAAGCGAGGATGATCGTCATCTGAGCCTCGACCACAGGCCAGATGCGCATCAGGAGGTAGTTGTCCGCGGCCTCCCAGATTCCGCGGTGGAAGCGGACGTGCGCCTCATGCACGGCAAGCGGATCGGCTGCACTGCTCTCACTCTCGAAGCGCTTCCAGATCTCCTCGAGGCGCTCCAGGCGTTCTCCGGTGGCATCGTCGAGGATCTCGTCGATGGCTTCGGTGTCGAGTGCCACGCGGACACGCGCGATCTCGAGCATCGAGTCGACCTCGATATTCGCCACGCGCAGACCGCGGTAGGCCTCCTGGATGAGGAACCCGTCGCGGGCCATCTGGTTGAGCGCCTCCCGGGCGGTCGGGCGACTGACCTCGAGCGACGAGGTCAGCTCCGCCTCGATGATCCGCTGCCCGGGAGCGAGTTCGCCGAGCACGATCCGACGCTTGATCTCATCGATCACACGCTGTCGACGTTCGGTGTTCGATGCCGATTGGCGCCCGGCGCCACGGTCAGACTTCGAACCGCGACCTTCTTTGGCTACCCCCGCGTCCCTCGACCCCATTTCAGCCCCTCCTTCGGTCCCTCTGCGCCGCCCGGTCAGACTGCGAGGATACGGCCGGTGACATTGCCTTCGACGGAGCGCACGAACGCGGTGGCGACCTGCTCGTCGGTCACCGGCACCATTCCGGCGAAAGCGTCGTGATAGTGCGGCGAGTTCGCGAGCACGTTCGGGCTGACTGCGTTGACGCGGATGCCGCGCGGAAGCTCGGGTGCCGCGGAGATGACGAAGGATTCGACAGCACCATTGGCCAGGGCCGCAGCCGCCGCCGTCGGCACGGGTTCGCGGCTGAGCACGCCGGTAACGAACGTGATCGAACCTCCGTCGCTGAGGTGGTCGAGACCCTGAGTGACGAATTCGATCTGCCCGAGCGTCTTCGACACGAAGGCTGCGGTGTAGTCCTCCCGGGTGAGCTCGGTGACCGGTTTGAATGCGGCCGAGCCCACGGCCACGACGATCGCATCGACGGTACCGACAGCATCGAGGAGACGAGAGATCGAGTCAGCATCGGACGTGTCGACTCCCGGGTCGGTCGAGCGGGTGACACCGAGGACCTCATGGCCGCGCTTCTCGAGCTCGGCACGGGCGACTCCTCCGACATGTCCACCGGATCCCACCAACAGAATCTTCATCCTGACCTCCTTGCAGTCGTCGAACGATCGCATCGGCCGCTCGGCCGATGCCGATCTTTGTCAGACATTCTTGAATTGACTGACAATGCCGAGTCTAGGGGATGCGTTCCCATCCGACCAGCGTGGAGGCAGGCCCGAGGAATCTCCCGATGAACCAGCATGGCCGACCATGGGCCTGGAACGACAGAATCCCCGCGATCCGATGTGTCATCGGATCGCGGGGATTCAGCAGTACGCGGAGCCGGTGGGATTTGAACCCACGGTCCCCCGTTCGGAGGACTTCACCTTAGCAGGGTGACGCTTTCGGCCGCTCAGCCACGACTCCATCCGCAATGCCCTGGCCGCCTCCGACGAA
Organism: Brevibacterium atlanticum; assembly: GCF_011617245.1. Taxonomy (NCBI): domain Bacteria; kingdom Bacillati; phylum Actinomycetota; class Actinomycetes; order Micrococcales; family Brevibacteriaceae; genus Brevibacterium; species Brevibacterium atlanticum. Next base: position 3,624,920 of record NZ_CP050152.1, read on the forward strand.
ATCATCGTCGACAGACCTGCCAGCACTACGGATAACAGCCTAAGGGAAAGGAGCCATCCAGAGCAAAGCGCAGGCGGCAGGAGTGGGCTTCGTCATAGAAGGAGCGACCCGTGATCGGCGGAAATCCGGGCCGATCGTCCCGATTCCTCTGCTCCCCCACACCGGAATTCCAGCATTCATCAATGTCCGGGCGTAAAATCGGCATGATGTGCCTTGCGGTCTGCTCACCTTTCCTTCCGGGAAATCATCCGGGACCCCCTGCATCCTCGAGATGCTCCCGACGCTGACGGATGAGAACGACGAGCGGGCCGCTCAGCACGAAATGACAGTCTTTGAGGAGTAGACAACTTGCCAGAGTTTCCCCCTGACAAGCACGGACCGCATGAGAACGACCCCGATTCTCATGCCGCCGGGCGTCGGCTCCGCGCCTCCGCTCGCCCTCGTTTCCGCGGCGACACCGCTGCCAGCGACAATGGTCCGGCCCCGCAGGGGAACGCCGGTGGCTCCGGCGGTTCCCGGTCCGCGAGCAGGCAGCAAGGCGGCAACGGCTCATCTGACCGCTTATCGGGAACTTCCGAGTACACCAGCGCCCGCCCGGCCGATGGACGATCCGTATCCCGCTCGAGTTCGTCGGCGAGCTCAGCCCATTCTTCTTCGAACGAGCAGCACCCTGCCCCGACTCCGCGTCCGGTAGCACCGCGCACCCGCCGCGAGGCCCGCATGCTGCGCGCCGCGGCCGCCAGCGGAGCATCCGCAGCCGGTGTGGCTGCTGCCGCGGGATCGAATACCCCGCCCGACAAATACTCCGATGCCCCGCGCACCTCGGACCGTTCCTCAAGCGCCTCTGACCGTTCCTCCCGTACCTCGGACCGTACCTCGCGTTCTTCCGAGCGCCGAGGCGGCTCCGCCCGACGAAGCAACGACGATGCCCCGCGCACATTCGCGGACAACCGCATGGCAGCCTCGGAGAGGGATGCTGACGACGAAGCACCGACGACTCGGCGCGATGCTCGCGAACGTCGCGCCGCTGACGACCGCCGCGGTCGCGGCCGCAACGGCGCCCGCAATTCGGCACGCAGCGCAGCCGGAGCCGTTGCGGCCGGCGCGGGCGCATCCGAACGGGCACAGAATCGCACGCCGAAGTCCGACGGTGACTCAACCGTCCACGAACCCGCACGTGCCCGCCGGCATTCCTCCCGCCTCGGCGAATCCTTCCCCAGTCTCGTCGGCTGGACCTCGCTCAGCACGCTGCTGCCGGGTGTCGGACTGCTGCGCACGCGCTTCCGTCCCGCCGGCCTCATCGTCTTCGGACTCTTCGTCCTCATCCTCCTCACCGGGCTGATCTATCTGCTCGTCAAAGGGCCGGTACGCGCGGCAGCGACGATCGTCTCGAGCCCGTCCCTGTTGAACTTCCTTGCCATCGGCGCGATCCTCGTCGCCGTGATCTGGATCCTCGTGATGATCGTGTCCCACCTCGGGCTGCGACGCGGGCATCGGTACCGGCCCTGGCAGAACAAGCTCGCCGGCGTCCTCGTCGTCTCTCTCGCGCTCATCATCGGCATCCCGCTGGGCGTCGGATCCGTCTTCGCCAGGGTCCAGTCCTCGACGGTCGCGAGCCTCTTCGGCGACAGCACCGGCAAGTCCGAGAACGCCGAAGATCTGTGGGCGGACAAGCCCTACATCAACGTCTTCCTCATGGGTCGTGACAACGGCGACGACCGCGAAGGCACCCGCCCGGACACGATGCTCGTCGCCTCGATCGACACGAAGACCGGCAACGCCGCGCTCATCTCCGTCCCCCGCAACCTCGCGTTCCCGATCTTCCCCGAGGGCAGCGAGCTCGAGAAGCAGTGGCCCGACGGATTCCGACCCTCGGGCAACTCCTCGGAAGACCTCATCAACGCCGTGTGGCAGTGGGGCGATCAGAACAAGGACTCCATCGGCGACACCCACGGACTCGAACCGGGAATGTGGACGACGATGCAGGCAGTGGAAGGGTCCCTCGGCCTCAACCTCGACTATTGGGCCTCGGTCGACATGGCCGGATTCGAAGACGTCGTCGACGCCATCGGCGGCGTGAAGATCGACGTCGAACGTCCCATCCCGATGGGCGGCGGCAAGTCGATGTCCGGCGTGGCCAACGAGATCTACGGTTGGGTCGATCCCGGCCAGCAGACTCTCAAGGGCAAGGATGCGCTGTGGTACGTCCGCTCCCGTGAGGGCAGCGACAACTACGACCGCATGTGCCGTCAGCAGCGGATGCTCAAGACTACGTTGGAGCAGGTCGACCCGCAGGAGATCGCCTCGGCCTATCCGAAGCTCGCGAACTCGGCGACGCGGAACATCGCGACCTCGATTCCGCAGAATGAGATCCCGGCCTTCATCGAACTCGCCCTGATGATGCAGAAGGGCGACGTCACCTCGGTGCAGATCAACAACGACGTCACCCCCACCTACGACCCCGACTTCGACGTTCTGCACAAGTGGATCCTCGGCGAGGTCAAGGGTGCTTCGAACGGTGATGAGTCGACAGCGCAGCCGACCAACGACGGCAGCAAGTCTCAGGACTCCGGCGAGGATGAGGATTCGTCGTCCGGCACCGACGAGACCACCGAGGCTGCCGACTCCGCCGACTCTGCGGACTCAAGCGAGTCCGGCGATGAGTCCGGCACCGAGGAGGGTGCGACCGAGTCGTCGACTCCGGGTGAGCCCAACGCCGAAGGCAAGTGCTACCCGAAGGGCTACAAGCCCGGTGACGACTTCCCCGGATACCCGGGAAACACCGGCGGAACCGCTGGCACGGAAGGCACCGACGGAACCGGCGAGCAGGGGTGAGCGCGGCCGATCGGACGCAGACTCCCGCGGTCGCGATCATCGGCGTCGGCCCGCGCGGACTCACCGTCCTCGAACGGCTCGTGGCACTGGCCGCGAAACGCTTCGCCGGACGCGAGGATGAGACCGCACCCGCGCTGACCATCCACCTCATCGACCCGTATCCGCCGGGGGCAGGCATCGTCTGGCGCACCGATCAGCCGAAATCCCTGCTGATGAACACGACCATCGCCGAGCAGACCGTCTTCCCCGATGCCAGCTGTACCTTCCTCGACGAGGATGAGGAACCCGCCGGCCCATCGATGGGCGAATGGTATGTCGCCGGCGGCGGTACCGAACCGCTCGACTCGACCTTCCCCAGCCGCGCCCTCTACGGTCGCTACCTCCGCGACTCCTATGAGCGCATCCGCCGCAGTGCTCCCGCCTCCGTCGAGGTCGTCGAGCACCTCACGAAGGCCGAATCCGTCATCGACCTGCCCGCCATGGACTTCCCGGGGGCGGCCGGCGAGTCAGGCGCCGGAACTGCGGTCGGGGCGGGGGTCGGATCCGGCGACGGGACACAGACCGCCGACGCCGAGGCGGCCGAGACGGTCTCCCGCCCCGCCGGGACTCAGGACTCGATCCCTCCCGAACAGCTCGTGCGGTGCCAGGACGGGACGACGATCATCGCCTCGGCCGTGGTCCTGGCCGTCGGCCACATCCCCAGCGCCCAGCCCGAGGAGCGCGCCCGCCTGGCCGCCTTCGCCGAGCGCAGCGGCGGACTGTACCTGCCGCAGGGCCTGCCGGCGGAAACCCCCGTCGCCGAGGTGGCCCCCGGTGACCGTGTCATCGTCCGCGGCATGGGGCTCAACTACTTCGACCTGCAGACCCTGTTCACCCATGAACGCGGTGGTCGCTACGTCCCGTCCTCAGAAGGCGAGCTGCGCTACGAGCCCAGCGGGCTCGAACCGAGCTTGGCCCTGGGCTCCCGCCGGGGGATTCCCTACCGCAGCAAGCCGATCTGTCGGGAGCACCCAAAGAGGGATTGGCCGCTGCGCTATTTCACTCGGGAGAACATCGCTCTGCTGGCCGGTCTCGACGACCTCGACGGCGACCGTTCCGCCGAGGCCCGGTTCAACGATCAGCTGTGGCCGCTCATCCTCGCCGACCTGCGCCTGGCCTACTATCGCACACTCTCCCAGGTCCGCCCCGAGGCATTCGCCGGTGACCCCGGACAGCTGCGCGAGGCCATCGCCGAGGCGGTCTCGCGCCACCTGACCCGCCGCACCTGGCAGGAGACCCACCCGCAGGCGAACGTTTCCGGCCGGGGTGACCCGGAGGACGCATCCATCCAGGCTGCCGCGCCGGGGGCATCCGGCCCGCGAGCCACAGCGAGTGCAACGGCCACCGAGGACGCCGCCCGTCAGGGACGTGTCACCCGCGAAGCGTTCGCGTGGTCGGAGATCGAGGAGGCACTCGTTCCCGATCCGGCCGACCGCATGTCCTTGCACGAGCTGCTCAACCCGCTCGAGGGCGAGCTCTTCAACAGCCGCGAACCCGGGGAACCCGGTTCGCTGCACGAATGGATGCTCGAGTTCCTGCGCACCGATCTGCATGCCTCGCTGGCCGGCCCGACCGGCAGCCCGGAGAAGGCGCTGTTTCCGGTGCTGTGGCAGTCTCGGCTGCTGCTCAAGGAGCTCATCGTCGCCGGTCACATCGACCGGGTGAGCATCGACATGGAGATCCTCGGCTGGTTCGAGGGCTTCGTCTCCGGCATCTGCGACGGTCCTCCCCCGCAGCGCATCGCCGAACTCCTCGCTCTCGCCGAAGCCGGTGTCGTGACCTTCATCGGCCCCGACATGCGCATCGAAGAGAACCCGGCCGCCACCTCGGCGACGGAGGCGAACCCGGATATCTTCACGGTCACCTCGGCGCAGGCCGCCGGACGCATCACCGGCAACGTCGTCATCGACGCGGCGTCGCCGACGAACTCGGTGTCCCGGGCCGCCGATGTCCTGCTGCACGGCATGCTCGAACGCGGACAGCTCACCGCCGCCCGCCTGACCTTGGACGATGGTCGGGAGAAGTTCCTCAACGGACTCGCGCTCACCCCGCGCCCCTATCGGACGATCGACGTCGCGGGACAGGTCCATCCGCGTCGATTCGCTCTGTCGATCCAGCTGTCCTCGAGGCAGTGGGGTCTGGCAATCGCAGCTAACCCGGGAGCCAACGCCGCCACGCTCAACGACTCTCACGCCGCCGCCGAGGCGATCCTCGACCTCCTCTGACGGTGCCGCGCGAGAAACGGCACACTCTTCTCTGAACTACTCACCGAAAAACGTGAGTACTCCAGAGAAGAGTGTGCCCCAACGTGCTTGCCGGCAGTGTCGTGGGTCGGGCGCCGGGCCGCCCGGCACCCCGCCGCGCACCCGCCCCGCGCGACGCCTCAGGCCATGGCGAGCGCGGCTTCGGGCTTCGTCGAGCGGGCGCGGACGATCGCGAGCAGCGACATCACGACGCCGATGATCGCCCAGGCCAACAGCCCGCCGTACGCCGCACCCACACCGGAGGTGCCCGCCGCGATCGCTGCGAAGCCGTTCATCGACGGCGTCAGCGGCAGGATCGGCGCGACGAAGTCGAAGAACTGCGGCACCGCGCCGATCGTCCGCCCGGCCACGGCCAGGACGACGGCGATCACCGACAGGAATCTGCCCACTCCGCCGAACCACGCCACGAGTGCGAAGTTGAGGATCATGAATACGATCGCGGAGACGAAGGTGAGCACCGCGATGTCGAAGCCTTGGATCGCATCGATGTCCATCACGCTCACCGCAAGGATCGAGAGCACGAGCGCCTGCAGCACACCGATGACGACACCCGGGACCAATCCGCGCGCCCACACTGCGAACGAGGACTTCGTCGAGAGCAGGGTCGAGGCCGGGATCGGCTTGAGCACGGTGTAGGTGACGAGCCCGCCGACCCACAGCGCGAGCATGATCAGCAGCGCGATCGTCGAGCCGGCCAGCACGTTCGTCAGGCCGTCAGTGCTGGGTTCCTCGATGTTCGCCGAGGCGACCTTCGCCAGCCGATCACGTTCGGGAGCCGTGTAGGAGGGTACCTCATCGGCGCCGTCCTCGACTCCCTTGGAGAACTTGGTCACGCCCTTCGCGTACTTGCCGGTGCCCTCGTCGAGCTCATCGAGTCCCGAGGCCAGCTCCGAGGTTCCGGTTGCGGCCTCGGAGACGCCGTCGGTGTACTTGCCGATACCGGTGCTGTACTGGTCGAGCCCGTCGCTGAGCTGTCCGGCACCGTCGGAGAGTTCGGACGAACCGTCGGCGACCTTCCCAATGCCCTGCGACAGGGCGGGCATTCCGTCGGCGAGCTGCTGGTTGCCGTCGGCGACTCCGGCAGCACCGTCGCGCAGTCCCTTCGAAGCCTCGAGCAGCTTCGGAGCGTTCTTCGAGATGTCCTTCATCCCGTCCATGAGGTCACCGAGGCCGTCCTCGAGTCCCTTGACGAACTTGCTCACTCCGTCAGAGAGCTCCCCCGCGCCGTCGGCGAGGTCATCAGCGCCGCCGAGCAGCGAGGAGCCGTTCTGCTCCTGCTCGAGTCCGTCGACGGCTTTGTTCAGACCACCCGAGGTGCCGTTGAGCAGCCCCTGCGCATAGGCCTGCTCGATACCCTGGCACACCTGGTCGGGCGTACCCTCGGGGCACATCTCGGCACGTGCCTGCTCCGCCTCGCCCGAGGTCATGATGCCGGCAGCAACGAGCGCGTCGAGGTCGGGCTTCGTCCCGGCGAGCTTGTCGGCATCGTCGGCGCCCTTCTTCAGCCCGTCCCGGTACTGATGGAGCCCGTCGGAGAGACCGGCGGCTCCGTCGGAGACTCCCTTCGCGCCCTTCTCGAGGTCCTTGCCGCCCTGGGTGATCTCATCGAGGCCACCCTGATCCGAGTCACCGGACCCGGCGAAGCCCTTGATGATCTGGTCGATCGACTTCGTGTACTCGTCGACGCCATCGGAGAGTTCGCCCGAACCGTCGGCGAGCTTCTGCGTGCTGTCGGGCAGCTTCGAAGTCTGCTTATCGAGCTTGTTCAGCCCCCCGGACATCTCCGAGGCACCCTTCGACAGGTCACCGGCTCCCTTCGACAGGTCGGTCGCACCGGACTTGAGTTCGCCGCTGTTGTCACTCAGCTGCTGCATGCCCTTCGACAGCTCGCCGGCGCCGCTGGCGGACTTGTCGGTGCCTTCTTTGAGGCCTTTCGCGCCCTTGTCGAGTTCCCCGGCGGCGTCACCGAGGTCCTTCATCTGGTCACCCATCTTGTTGAATCCGAGGTAGATGTTGTCGAGGTAGTTCTCGGTCATCTCCGTGTTGAAGGTGGTGCGGGCAACCTCGGCGACGGAGCGGGAGATCTGCGTGTCCGCGGCCGGCGCGGTACCGGAGACGTCGACGTCGATCTGCGTCTGCGTCGCCGACTTCGCATCATCGACCGAGGTCACAGCCCGAGAGAAACCTTCGGGGATCGTCAGTTTCGCCGCGTACGTGCCGTCGGAGAGTCCCTCCTCCGCGTCCTCCTCGTCCGTGATGACCCAGTGGATGTTGTTATCCTCTTCGCCCACGAGTCCGCTCGTCAGCTGCCGACCGATCGGCACGGTCTTGCCGTCGACCTTCGCACCGTCGTCGTTGTTGACGATGGCGGCTTCGACGGTCTCAAGCCGATCCCCGCTCTTCCACGTGGCGAGGATGAAACCGGCCGCCACGATGATCGGGATGAGGACGAGGCCGAGGATGGAGAGCCAGTTGACCGGCCGCTTCGAGTTCGCACGTTCGAGTCTCACGACTGCACGCCTTCCATGTTGGTGCTGCCGGCGGCGATGGTCGTCTCGCCGCCGTGTCCGCTGTCAGTGTCGCCTCGCTCGTCGGGTCTGGCCTCGTCGAGGTCGAGGTGGAAATAGTTCGTTTCGGGGCTGAGGATGCCCGTGACGTCGCCGTCGGGCAGGCCGAGGACGACGGTCGTGCCCGCGTCGACGAGTTCGGGTAGGAGCTCCCGCAGTCCGCGTGCGGATTCCGCGCCGAGGTTCTCCGCTCCGTCCACGACAAGCAGATCCGGCGCCGAGGAGGCCAAGCGTGAGGTCTCACGTGGGCTGATCGTCTGGTCGGCTCCCTCACCTGCCAGGTCGAAGTAGGGCACCTGGCGACGGACTCGTCCGGCGTGTTCGGGCAGAACATTCTCACCGATCTTCATCTCTCCGGCGCTCAGGCCCACACGGCCGGAGACGGCGAGCAGCAGGGCCCGGCGGGCAGCGCCGCTGGCGACGAGGATCTGACCGGGCAGCAGCGCGATGTCGACGCGGGCGAAACCGCGGGAGCCGGAGTACACGCCGATGCCGCGGCCGTAGACCCGGTAGTGGGAGTTCGGTTCGGGCCAGTCGCGCAGAGCCACCTCGTGAGCAAGTCCCTCGCCTTCGACGTCGAAGCGCGGCAGGATCTTATCGAGCCACTTCGGCAGCCACCAGGCTTTGTCGCCGAGCAACTGCATGATCGCCGGAACCAGCGACATGCGCACGAGGAAGGCGTCGACGAAGATGCCCGAGGCCAGGGCCAGGGCGATCGCCTTGATGATCGGCTCACCGGCGGGCACGAAGGCCGCGAAGACGGAGAACATGATGATCGCCGCCGCCGAGACGACGCGGGCCGAGGAGGCGAAGCCGGCCTTGATGGCGTCCCTGGCCGAGGAGCCGTGGACGTAGGCCTCGCGCATTCCGGAAACGAGGAAGACCTCGTAGTCCATGGCGAGACCGAAGAGGATGCCCATGACGATGATCGGCAGGAAGCTGATCACCGGACCCGTCGAATCGATGCCCAAAGGCTCGGCGAAGTACCCGTCGTGGAAGACGAGGACGACCGCGCCGAAGGAGGCGAAGACGGACAGAAGGAAGCCGCCGGTGGCCTTGAGCGGCACCGCGATCGAACGGAAGACCATCATCAGCAGGATGATCGAAAGCCCGACGACGAAGATGCCGAAGGGCAGCAGAGCCTTGCCCAGCTGGTCGGACACGTCGATCTGGATTGCGGTGGCACCGGTGACGGCGGTGTCGAAGTCAAAGTCGTCTTCGATGTCCGTACTGAGGTCGCGCAGCCGGTCGACGGTGTCCAGCGTGGCCGGATCGTCCGAGGCCGTGGTCGGGATGATCTGGAACAGGGCGGTCGTGGCGTCCTGGTTCGGGGTGGCCATGATGACCTGATCGACGCCCTCGACGTCCTCGATGCGCTTCTCGATCTTGTCGACATCGTCGAGCGGGTCGTCGCTGGTCACGATCTCGCTGGTCATCACCAGGGGTCCGTTGAATCCGGGCCCGAAGTGCTTGTCGATGAGGTCGTAGGCGGTCCGGGCAGGGGTGCCCTGCTCCTGATCGCCCGAATTGGGCAGGGACAACTGGAGCTGGGTGGCGGGGATCGCGAAGAGGGCGAGTCCGCCGACGATGATGACGATCGTCAGCACCGGAATCTTCGTCGCGACCTTGAGCCACCCGGCGAAGAAGCGGTCCATGATCGTCTTCGGGTAGGGCTCCCCGGCCTCGGCGCGGGCCTCGTCGGCGATTTGGGCGCGGGTGGTCAGATCGCTCACGCCCGCCTCGGTGGAGGGTTCCCTCGCCGAGGTGGCCGTGCGTGCGTTCGCCCGTTCCGTGGCCGCGGCGAAGGCCTTGCGGTAGCGTTTGGTCGGCTTTGGGGTGATCTTGGCCTTCACGAGGCCGAGCAGTGCAGGGACCAGCGTCAGGGAGATGAGCACGGCCACGGCCACCGAGCCGGAAGCGCCGATGCCCATGACGGTGAGGAAGGGAATGCCGGCCAGAGAGAGTCCGAGCAGGGCGATCATCACGGTCATGCCGGCGAAGACGACGGCGGAACCGGCAGTGGCGACGGCGCGTCCGGCCGCCTCGACGGGGTCATGTCCTTCGGCGAGCAGGGCCCTGGCTCGGGAGACGATGAAGAGGGCATAGTCGATGCCCACCGCCAGGCCCAACATCAGCGCCAACATGATCGATGTGGAGTTGATCGTCGCGAATGCCGTAGCGCCGACGATGAGGAGGACGGAGATGCCGACGCCGATGAGCGCGGTGATCAGCGGCATGCCCGCGGCGCGGAAAGAGCCGAGGGTGAGGAGGAGGACGATGAAGGCGATGATCACGCCGATGCCTTCGACCCAGGAGATCTCGACGCCGGTGACCTGGAAGAGTTCGCCGCCGCCGTCGACCTGCGCTCCCGGCAGGTCATCGCGCAGCGGGTCGAGTGCCTCGATGAGGTTGTCTCCGGCGTCTTCCCCGACCTCCTGCTGGGTGCCGTCGTATTGGACGGAGATCATCGCGGCCGACTCGTCCTTGCTGATGGCGCCCGTGATGAGGTCCGAATATGGGGAGGTCACGGCATCGACGTGCGGCAGGTCTTCGAGCCTGTCGACTTCGTCTTCGATCGCGTCCTTGTACTTCGCGTCCTCGACCGACTCGCCTTCGGCGGCGACGACGATCACCGAGGCGGAGACTCCGGCCGCCTCGGGGAAGGTGGCTTTCATCGAGTCGAGCGCATTCTGCGCCTCGGACCCCGGAAGCGTGAAGTCGTTGTCGAAGTCCTTGGCGAAGGCAGCGACCCCGGCACCGACGAGTGCGAAGATGAGCAGCCACGCAGCGATGACGCGCCACGGCGTGCGGTACGCACGGCGACCCAGGGCGTAGAGGAAAGTTGACACGAAAACCTCGATACAAAAGTGTATTGGATACAGTCCTGTATTATGGTTGAATCTAGGTTGTCCATGCAAGTGGATCCTAGAATCCCGAAGAATTCCCAGGGGACACCCAGACTCTGCGAACAGTCCGCCGACTGTCGCCAAACTACCGCCGTGAAATGACAATGAAATCAGACGAACTCAGCCCTCGCCGACAGCAGACTCGGTCCACGCTCGTGCGCGCCGGAACCATGGTCTTCGCAGTCAAGGGCATCGCCGGTGCTTCGATCGAGGAGATCTGCGAGGCCGGCGGATTGACCCGCGGAGCCTTTTACTCGAACTTCTCCAGTCGCGACGACCTCGTGCTGGCGTCTCTCGAGATTCGCACAGCGGAGACTCTCGACAGGCTCGACGACGCCATCCAACGGTGGAGCGCGCATCTGGGATCAGGCACCGTCACAGATGTCGAAGGCCTTCTCACCTCATTCGTCGAGGAGATCCTCGACGAGAAGAACCGGACTGTCGCCGACACGATCGCCGAACATGAAATCGAACTCTATTGCCTGCGCGTCCCGGAGCTCTATTCCCGTTACCAGGAGTTCGACTCCTACCGGCTCGAGCGGCTCTCAGCTCTGGTGCGGACTGCACTCGACTTCGTCGGAGCAGAACCGCGCATTCCCCTGGAGGAGCTGCTCTCGACACTGGTCTCGCTTTTCCTCCACCTCTCAGTGAAAGCCGCTGCAGGCAAAGAACTCAACGATCCCCTCGACATCGATCCTGCGTTCATCGTCAACGTCCTCATGGCACTCCTGGTCTTTTCCCCCACGGGGCCGGAACCAGCCTGAGGCACTAAGGTGGAGGCCGTGAATGAACTCCAGCGCGAATACTCCGCCTTCATCAACAATATGGACGTCCGCCTCGGCGCGTTCGTCCTCGCCGATCTGCCTGAGACCTTCGAGAAGGAGGACGGGAAGACGGTGCCGTTCCCGAAGGACTTCGGCGCGAAGTCTCTGCCGATGCTCGAGCTCTTCGTGCTCTCGAAGTTCCCCGATACGGAGACGATTCTCAAGGCCGAGAACCGACGCTTCTTCGAGGGACTCATCCGCTACCTCGGCGAGACCTATCTTCGTGCTGTCGGCGGCGTCTGGGATCACGATGAGACGACGGGCAACGGCATGCCGTTCATCCGTCCCGACACTGCGGACGGTCCGGCCGCCGGTGAGCCGATCCCGCTCGTGGCGATCGCGCTGACCGCCGTCGACCAGCGCAGCGCCGAGGTGTTCACCGCCGTCCTCGACAAGGCCCGGGAGCAGCTCGGCGGCGACGGTTCGCCGCGACGCAAATGCACGGGCCTGTCGCTGGGCACGCTCACGGCGGAGAACTCGAGTACGGAAGAGGTCGAGTTCCTCACCCGCTTCATCGGCACCGTCGAACCGGGCATCGCCGCCTGGACGCAGGAGCAGGCCGATCCCGCCTCGTGGGCATTCGACCGGGACAGCTTGGCCCGACTGGGCAAGCAGGTCGCGGTCCGCTACGACTCGCGCGAGGACATGATGACCGAGGAGGAGACCCCGTTCATTGCCGGCGCGATGCGCTTCATCGGCGAGACCGTGCGGCGGATCGGCTTCGGCCAGTGGCGCTACGGCACCGACCTCGACCGTGATGATCCACGCCAGAAGCAGCCCTACATCCGCTTCGTCATCGGAGATCAGAACCTCGACCTCGTGCCGTGGCGGCTCATCCAAGCCGCGCTCGAGGACGGCGGTGCGATCGCCTCCGCGCTCGACGCCGTCATCGAAATGCGGGAGCAGGAGGCCGCCGAGGCGGCTGCGGGGTCGGCAGGCTCCGAGGGCTCGACCGACGCAGACGAGGGCTGAGCCGCTCAGAGCTGGAAGCGGCGGTTGCCGCGCAGACCCTCGGCCGGTGACCCGGGCGCGAGGTCGATCTGTTTGCGCGCCGGGTCGATGCGCACGGTCACGAGCGTCGCCGAGCGATTGCCGTAGGTGGCGTCGGGGGCCGGGGTGCAGCACACGGGCGCTTCTCCCTGCTCGGTGGTCAGCAGCGCTGTGAGGTCGCCGATCGTCACGGGCTGCGCCGCATCGCCTGAGCGTCCGGCTTCGAAGCGAGCCACTGCCTCGGCGAGGTGCCGATAGCGCTCCTGCGACGTCGAGTCCGGGCGCAGTTCGAGTGCGCCGGCGAGCAGGTCCGGGTGGAGGAAGTGGTTCGTGTGGATGAGGAATCCGGTCTCGCGGCCGTTCCCATCGTTGCCGGCACTCGCGTGACCGGCCCGGCGTTCGCGTTTGCGGTCACCGGCGATCTCGATCTGGACGGCTGCCTCGGCGGTGATGACCGTGATGATCGACGAGGACGAGGTCGGGGCCGAGTGGATGATCTCGAGTGCCTCGTCGAGGGTGTCGGCCTCGGACAGCACCCGGTTCAGGATCGCATGCACGGGCACTCCCCCGGGGCCGTCGTCGGTGTGCTTGAGAATGTTGAGCAGGACGCCGACACCTGACTCGTTGAGGCCGATCTTGCCGAGCATTCCGAACTCGGCGATGCCGACATGGCGGCGCTGACCTGGTACAGCGCCGACGTCATTGAAGTGCCACAGGGTGGAGAAGTCGGCCGCCCAGTCCCAGTTCTGCGCGGCCACCGAGGCGCCCGGGAAGGTGTTGCTCACGGTCGAGCATTCGGTCGGGGCGGCAGAGGCCTGGGTCATGATCTCGGTGCGCGCGATGATCTCCATGAGCTCGGCGGCCTCGATGCCCGCGCCCTCGGCCACAGCTGCGATCTCCTCGGCGGCGGTCGGCGACCAATCCTGCAACCGTTCGAGGCTCGACGTCGCAGCGGTGCGAACGGCCGCCTCGGCGATATTCAGATGGGCGAAGTACCGGCGATAGGCCGCCAGGGTGGGTGCGATCCCGGTGCGCAGCTCGGTCCCGCGTCGGCGGCCGCGGTCGATGTGGTCAGCCGCGCGGACGGCGAAGTTCACCGGCCGGACATCGGCGGCGGGGACGAATTCGGTGCTCATTTCCGGCTCTCCTGTCTCATTTCTCGCCGACCAGGGATCCCACGCCGAGGTCGATGCCGAGGTAGTGCATATGCGCGGCGGTCTCGGCGAGGGCGGCGAAGAGGTTGAAGTTGTGGAGGCTGTCGAATCCGCGCGACCAGTGCAGGCCCTGGGCGATCGAGTACACACTGTGGTCGTCGGTGGCGTCCATGCGGGCGCGGATCTCGTCGAGGCGTTCGTGGTGGTGCTCGACGAGTTCGATCTTGCGGTCGTGGAGGCCGGTGAAGCGGAAGCCGTGGGCGGGCAGCACCGCAACATCCTCGTCGAGTTGGGCGAGTTTCTCAAGTGAGCGCAGATAGTCGCCGAGGCTGTGGGTGATCGCGCCGGAATCGAGGCCGATGTTCGGGGTGATCGTCGGCAGCACGTGGTCACCGGAGAACAGCAGGTCGTCCTCGACTCGGACGAAGGTCGAATGCCCGTAGGTGTGCCCGGGGGTCCACATGGCTGTGATCGTGCCGTCCTCCAGCGGCAGTTCGGTGCCGTCGTCGAGGACGTGGATCGTCTCCGGCAGTCGGCTCATCGCTTCCCGGTAGAGGCTCATCGGGTCATTCTTCTTCCCCGCCTTGGCCGAGCCGACCTGCAGGCTTTCGACTTCGACCCACCGGTCTTCGGGGACTCCGTAGGCACGGGCGATGTTGAGGTTCGGATCGACTCCGGTGCCCATGTCGACGGCGTTGGTGTAGAACCGTTGGATCGAGCGCAGGTCCTCACCGTGCATGGCGACCCACGCGCCGGGGTTCTCCGCCAGCAGTGCGGGGACCAGGCCGATGTGGTCGCGGTGGTAGTGCGTGATCGCGATCCCGTGGATGTCGGCGACTCTGAATCCCAGATCCGCCAACGCCGAGGTGAGCGCCCGGTATTGGTCCTTCCCGTCCCAACCCGGGTCGATGAGGACGACGCCGGAGCCGTCAGCAATGGCATAGCAGTATGTGTAGACGAGCGGGTTGTTGGGGATCGGGACGGGGACGGCCCAGACTTCCCCGGCGACTTTCTCGACCGGGGGCAGGACCCGGTCCTTCCATGCCGCCGACTGCTCGGCGCTGAGCGATTCGATCGCCATACGTCTCTCACACCTCTCTGTGGACTGACTTGCCCTCTGAGAGCAATCTACTCCGATTCCGCCTATTACTGAAAGGTCATTCGATCAACGGACGGGGGCGGGGGAATGCCTCTGTTCACCCACGTGGGCACTGTCGATTTTGTCCCTGCCCACTACCGAAATCGTCGTCATTGCCTACTGAAAGAGTCATTTACGGCAGGTCGACCTACTGATTCGTCTCAGATCCAGCGACTAAGGTTTCGTTTTCCGCAGTCGAAACGCTAGGATCGTGACGCACATCACCGCCGGTCCGATGGCGCGCACCAGCATGACGCGTATCGTGGCGCATGGCCCGGCGGGCGGCACGACTCCAATCAGGAGGATTGATATGGCGGCTTCCGGCTCACTGAAGCGCAACCTCGGGCTGTGGTCCATCGTCGGACTCGGTCTCGGGTACATGACGCCGACCGTGGTCTTCGATACGTTCGGCATCGTTTCGGAGCAGACGGACGGCGCGGTTCCGGCGGCCTACCTCGTCGCTCTCATCGTTATGATCTTCACGGCCTTCAGCTACGGCAAGATGGTGAAGATCTTCCCGACCGCGGGATCGGCCTACACCTATACACGTGAGACCATGTCGCCGGCGCTCGGGTTCCTCGTAGGCTGGACATCGCTCATGGACTATCTGCTGCTGCCGATGGTCAACTGCCTCATCATCCGCCTCTACATGGAATCGATGGTCCCGGACGCGCCGCCGTGGGTGTGGGTCGTCGTCTACACGATCGTGATGACCGGGATCGTGCTGTCCTCGATGCGGGGGACGGCGAACCTCAACGGCGTCCTCCTCATCTTCGCCGTCATCCTGGTCGCCACGTTCTGCGTCCTCGCGATCGGCCAGCTCAATGCCGGCGAAGGAGCGGGCCTCATCATCAGCGCCGATCCGTTCATCCATGAGGGCGTCCACCTCGGCGCGGTGCTCACCGGCGCCACCGTCGTCTGCTTCTCCTTCATCGGCTTCGACGCCGTGACGATGTACACGAACGAGGCCAAGCATGTCAGCCTCATGCCCAAGGCGATCATGCTCACCGTGCTCGCCGGCGGACTCATCTTCCTCGTGGCCGGGTACTTCGCACAGCTGCTCTTCCCTGACAACTCGCAGTTCACCATCGTCGACGATCCTCTGCCGGAGATCGGCATGCTCACCGGCGGACATATCTTCCAGCTGTTCTTCGTCGCGGCCGCCTTTGCGGCCACAGCCGCCTCGGGGCTCGCCTCGCATGCCTCGGTCTCGCGCATGCTGTTGGTGATGGGGCGCAACGGCGTACTGCCGCGGAGGGCCTTCGGCTACATCAACCCGAAGACGCACACTCCGGTGTTCAACATCGTGCTCGTCGGCGCTGTGTGCCTGCTCGCGATGTCCTTCAGCCTCGAGCTCATCTCGGCGCTCATCAACTTCGGTGCGCTCATCGCCTTCACGTTCGTCAACCTCACGGTCATTGCGCACTACGCGTTCCGGACCCGACAGGTCGTCGACTTCAAGTCCGCGTTCACCTATGTGGTCATGCCCGCGATCGGTGCCATCCTCACCGGCATCCTGTGGGCGAGCCTGCACGGAACGGCCCTCATCGGCGGCCTCGTGTGGCTGACCATCGGCATCATCTACCTGGCCGTGCTGACCCGCGGGTTCAAACGTTCAGTACGCAGCTTCGACGACCCCGAGGCCGACGCGCAGATGTCCGAACCCGAGGCACCCGTCGAGGGCTGAGGTGGTTGGTGCGGGCGTTGGCGTGTGGGCCGACGCGCCGCGGGCAGCAGCCGCCACCGGCCCCGTTCAAGCGTTGGCGCGGGCTGCGGCCGCCACAGCCGGCATCGTTCAAGGGCGAGCGCACTTGTCGAAAGGCCCTCGGGTCTCCAGACGAGCTGGCCCTTGAACGAGCGGTGGTGGAAGCGGTCTCGTGTGCCGTTGGGTTACCCGACGCGATTCCGGAGCTGAGCGAGAGGCCGCATACACCCACTTTCGAGCGGCGAAAACGCCCCGAGCGCCGGATGTTTCGGCGGCGCTCGGGGCGCTTCACGTGGCGGAAGCGGTGGGATTCGAACCCACGGTGCGGGGTTGCCGCACAACGGTTTTCAAGACCGTCTCCTTCGGCCGCTCGGACACGCTTCCCTCGGTTCGCTCCCGGTCAACACACTCACGACAAGTGGATCGAGACGAACCCGGCCCGCCCGGCACAGGGCCGAGCCACCATAGTTTCTCACAACCGCATCGGCATCTGCCAATCGCTGACGCCGGCTGCGGAGGGACTCAGTTCTTCTTGTGCTTCTTGTTGAACCGTTTGCGCTTGCGTTCGGTTCCCAAGAGGTCGTCGAAGACTGAACCTGTCGACGAGCCTTCGTTCTGTTCCGACTGCCCGACGAGCTTGTCGACGCCCTTGCCGGACCCTTCGTCATCGTGGGAGCGTTCGCTCCACGTCTTGCCGAGCTTGGGCGCGGACTTCGGCTTCGCCGGCTGCACGTAGTGCCCGTTGCTGTCGGCATCCTCGGAGGTGGCACCGCGGGCTGCGAACGTTGCGGGCACACGCTGAACTGGGACCTCCTCCTCTTCCTCATCATCGGCGAATTCGTCGTCGGATTCATCGTCGTCGGAAGGCGCGGTGGGACGCTTGTCGGTGTCGACGAGCCCCTCGCCGGTGTCGCCTTCTGCCTCGTCGGCGTCGTCGGCAGCCCGGTCAGAGCGAGCGTCCGCAGACGGATCGGCGGTAGCAGTCGGCGGAACCACGGTGGAGGCCTCGGCATCCTCGGTGTCTGATTCCGCGGCGGCGTCGACGATGTTCTCGGCAGTGTCCGCGACCGGCGCAGGATCCGACTCGGTGTCAGCGGTGACCGGCGCAGGCCCCACCTCGGCGGTGTCCGCATCCGCGGCACCGCCCGCGTCGGTGCCTGGCGTCCCGGCGGTGGAATCGGCCGCAGCGTCATCCGCCTCGGCGGTGGCATCGGTAGAAGCGGAATCGTCCGTCCCCTGTGCGACCCCGGCATCGTCGGCTTCGTCGGCACTCGAGTGTGCGATCGCGGCCGCGACAGTACCTGCCGTTCCACGCGGTGCCGCAGCGACCGACTCCGAGTCGGCGGCCGTGGTCTCGTCGGCGGGAGCCGCCGTGGTGAACGTGTCACTCGGCTCAGCCTCGTCGGATGGATCCTCCGGACGATCCGCACCCTCGTTGCCCGCGTCGTTGCCCGCATCGCCCTCGTTGCCCGCATCGCGCACGGATTCGGAAGCGCCGGAGGCCCCGGCAGCTGTGGAACCGTCGACGGACGCGGCCGCCTCCTCGGCGCGGGCAGGCTTGCCCTTGAGCACGAGGGTGAGCGTGGCCAGCGGCACGGACAGCCAGTTCGGGCGATTGCGCAGCTCGGTGACGACCTCGACGAGGAGGCGGTCGACGAGCGCGGCCCGCAGCACCGGATCCCCCAGCCCGACGGATTCGCCGCGGGCACGCGAGTATCCGGACAGCAGCGAGTTCTGCACCTGCGATGCCCACAGGTACTCGGGCGAATCGAAGATCGCCCGCAGCGCCGACGGATCGTTGCCGAAGCCGTTGACGACCAGCGATCCGTCCTCGGAGTCGAGTGCATCGGTGCGCTGCAGGCGGGCGAACCCGGCCGCGTAGTCGATGCTGCGCAGCAGGGCCACGAGGTCGAGTGCCGCCGGCTTCGGATCCGAATTCGTCGAGTCCGTGAACTTCACGACCGAATACCCGTCCGACGGCGAGCTGACCACATGGTCGAGGGTGAGTTCGCCGTGGATCTTCTGCAGAGTGCCGATGGTCTCGAGCCCCTGCACCTTCGCCCGGTGGGCACGCAGCTCCGGCACCAGGGAATCCAGTGCCAAAGGCGCTCGACCCAGGGCCCAGTCGATGCGTTCGACCCACTTGGCGACCAGCTGCTTCGTCGGTTCACCGCTGCCTTCGACGATGCCGAATTCGGCGGCCATGTCCGTGTGGAGTTCGCCGATGCGCCGACCCATCTCGGCGGCGTGGGCGTTGTACGCCCCGATCGACCCGGAATCCACGGCGCACACGGTGTCCACGGCCTCCCGCCATGCGGGTTCGGCCTCGACGTCGACGTGGGAGAGCAGCGCCATCGGCGCCTCCATCTCCTCGACCTCGAACATGTCGTACCAGCGGCCCGAACCCCAACCGATGACCTCGGGCACGCTGCGCGAACCCGCCTCGGTGAGCAGGACCGGGATCGTCAGCGACGACGGCATCCCGTTCTCGAGCACCCGGAAGAAGGAGAGCTCCATCGGCTCGTATTCGTCGTGGATGACGACGGTGGACTTGTGCGCGCCCGAGTCCGAGACCGCGATCGGACGGATCTCGACGGGCAGCTCTTCGGTCTCCCCCACCGTGAGGTCGGATGTCGATGGCTTCGGTGGGACCGCCTCGGCGGGGGTGGCATTCGATCCGTTCACCGAGGCGGCCGTGCCGTTCGCGGTCACCGGGAAGGGCATCGGGGCTCGGTCCCTGGCCTCGGTCTTCTCCCGGCTGTGGCGCAGGGATTCGGTCGACAGCTGCCCGCCGTCGAAGACCTTGCGCTTCGTGATGGCATCGGCCATGAGGTTGACGAACACGGGGTCGGCGGCGCCGTCGTAGACGTGAACGGGACCCAAAGCGAGGTCGTCGATGCGGCCGATGAGCGCGTGTCGCAGATGCATGTCTTCGGTGCCGCGCAGAGTCAGGGGAATGTTGAGGCGGCGCAGCGTCGGGCCGTCGCCGACGGAGATCACGGTGACGAGGCCGACGAAGCCGCCGAGCTCTTCAGCGGTGTAGGTGAACGCGCGGGCCACCGACATCGGGGTGATGTCGGGGTCGGTCCCGAAATCTGCCGCGAGCTTGGGAAACCACGGCTGACGAGGTATCCAGCTGGCTAACAGTTGTTCGAGCTCACTGCTGATGGCCATGACGTCTCCTAGAGGGGATTACGGGCATCCTCCATCCAATCATGATAGGACGTGTTCGCGGTCCAGGGCGCACCCGAAACCCCGAAGTCCGGAGCGGATTCGGGCTTTGGCGGGAGTGTGCGGGGTGATGCGGGGCGGGTGCGCGGGGTGTCGAGCGCGGACGTGCGTGGTGCCGAACGCGTCCTTATGTCGATACGAGTTGCCAAATGGCAAGACAGTGGGAGCACAATGGTCTGGTGGTTGAAACAGACATGACATCCCAGAAGCTCACACTCGCCGACGAGGTCGAAGCGGCCGCGTCGCGAATTTCCGAATCCGTCATCCTGTCGCCACTCCAGATCTGCGAGCGGCTGACGGCCGCGACCGGTTCGACGATCTACCTCAAGCGTGAGGACCTGCAGATGGTGCGGTCCTACAAGATCCGCGGAGCGTTCAACTTCATGCTCCAGCTCGACGCGGACGAACGCGCGCGTGGTGTCGTGTGCGCTTCGGCGGGCAATCACGCACAGGGCTTCGCCCGCGCCTGCAAGGAACTCGGCATCCAGGGCACGATCTTCGTGCCCAAGACGACGCCGAAGCAGAAGATCGAACGCGTCCGCCACTTCGGCGGTGAGCAGGTGACCATCGAAATCGGCGGCTCCACCTACGACGACGCCTCGGCGTTGGCCTACCGCTTCGCCGACCGCAACGACGCCCTGCTTGTCTCGGCGTTCGACGACCGCCGCACCATCGCCGGTCAGGGCACCGTCGCCGCCGAGATCCACGCGCAGCTCGACACCGACCCCGACTACATCATCGTGCCCGTCGGCGGCGGCGGAGTCCTCGCCGGAATCGCCTCCTACGCAGCCGAGCGCATGCCGCACACGCAGGTCATCGGTGCCGAACCGGCCGGGGCCGCCTCGATGATCGCAGCGCTGAAGACCGGCCACCCGGTGACCCTGGAGAACATCGACCGCTTCGCCGACGGCACCGCCGTCAAACGCGCCGGCGCACTGACCTTCGACGTTGTGTCCGAACTCGGGCTCGATGTCCGGCCCGTCGCCGAGGGTGCCGTGGCCACCGAGATGCTCGATATGTACCAGGTCGACGGCATCATCGCCGAACCCTCCGGCGCCCTGGCCTCGGCAGGAATCGGCGGACCGGACTCGGACAAGCCGATCACGATCGAACCCGGATCGACCGTCGTGTGCCTGGTCTCCGGCGGCAACAACGACATCTCCCGCTACCCCGAGATCCTCGAACGCTCACTCGTCCACGAAGGCCTCAAGCACTACTTCATCGTCGACTTCCCGCAGGAGCCCGGCGCCCTGCGCCGATTCCTCAACGAGGTCCTCGGCCCCGAGGACGACATCGCGATGTTCGAGTACGTCAAACGCTCCGACCGCGAGACCGGACCGGCGTTCGTCGGCATCCAGCTCGGCTACGCCGAAGACCTGCCGAATCTGCTCGAACGCATGGAGGCCTCGAACATCGAGGTCGAGCGTGTCCACCAGAACTCGCCGATGTTCCGGCTCTTCGCCTGAGGGTGGGCCCGGCGGGCCGGACTCCCAAGCCCGGCTTCGCAGACACCCCTGCCCCACCTCGGCGCCACCCATTAGAGTGGGGGCATGCGCGCTATCACGATCTCCTCCCCCGGTGACCCCGAGGTTCTGCAGGTCACCGACGAGCCGACACCCGACATCGCCGCCGACGAGGTGCTCGTCCGCGTCCATGCCGCCGGAGTCAATCGAGCCGATCTGCTCCAGCGCCGAGGCTTCTACGATCCCCCGCCCGGTGCGACGTTGATCCCCGGCCTCGAGATCTCCGGCACGATCGAGAAGCTCGGCTCGGACGTCACCGACTGGTCCGTCGGCGACCGTGTCGCGGCCCTCCTCTCCGGCGGCGGCTACGCCGAAGAGGTCCCCGTCCCCGCAGGTCAGCTCCTTCCCGTCCCCGAAGGCTTCGACCTCACCGAGGCGGCCGCCCTGCCCGAGGTGCTCTCCACCGTGTGGTCGAACATCGTCGGTCGCGGACACGTTGAGGCGGGCGAATGGTTGCTCGTCCACGGCGGCGGATCCGGGATCGGCACGGCCGCGATCCAGATCGCGAACCACCTCAGCGTGAAGATCGTCGTCACCGTCGGGTCCGAACGCAAGGCCGAGTTCTGCCGCGAACTCGGCGCAGATGCCGTCATCAACTACCGCGACGAGGACTTCGTCGAACGCGTCCACGAGATCTGCACCCATGAGGACGGAACGACCGGGGCCGATGTCATCCTCGACATCATCGGCGCGAAGTACCTCGAACGCAATATCAAGGCACTGAACACCGACGGCAGACTGGTCATCATCGGCATGCAGGGCGGAACGAAGACCGAGATCAACCTCGGCTGGCTCATGCAGCCGCGCAGATCGGTGTCCGCCACGACCCTGCGGGCGCGGCCGAAGGAGCAGAAGATCGCCATCGTCGCCGAGGTGGCCGACCGGCTGTGGCCGGGGGTGATCGCCGGTGACATCCGCCCGATCATCCACGAGACCGTGCCGCTGTCCGAGGCCGCCCGGGCCCATCAGATACTCGAGGACGGGGCGAACATCGGCAAGGTTCTGCTCATCGTCGATGAGGAAGGTGCCAAGGGATGACCGAGAGCCCTGAGGGCAGCCCTGCGGGCGCTGAGTCGGCGGACACGCCCGAGTCCGACCTGGCCAGGACCGAGAACGGCCGTGCCGAGAAGGATCAGGCCGACGTGTCGTCGCCGGCGAAGGTGATGCGCATCGGCACCATGGTCAAGCAGCTGCTCGAGGAGGTCCGCAGCACGGATCTCGACGAGAAGGGTCGGCAGCGGCTCGCGGAGATCCACCGTCGGTCCATCGAGGAACTCGAGGACGGACTGTCGAAGGACCTCATCGACGAGCTCGAGCGCCTCGATCTGCCCTTCGATTCCACCGACGGCCCGCCCACGACCTCGGAGCTGCGCATCGCCCAGGCCCAGCTCGTCGGCTGGCTCGAAGGCCTCTTCCACGGCATCCAGACCGCAATCATGGCCCAACAGGCGATGGCTCAGCAGGCCGCCGGCCGGGGCCAGCTGCCGCCGGGCATGGTCGCACCAGGGATGACTCCGCCCGAGTCCGCGGCCCAGGGGTCCGAGAAGCAGGAGTCGGAGCAGGGCGACCGCGGCACCGGCAACTATCTGTGAAGGGCTTCCTCGCCAAGTTCACCAAGGCGGGCCGTTCGCAGCAGTTGGGCGATGACGACCGTTTCGGCACCGGCCTGTGGCGCCATAACCGCGACCGCTTCCTCCGCGCGGTCGATCGCTACTACACCACTGCTCTCGCCCTCCACGAAGCACGGAACTCCGGTGACAGCCCCCAGCCCGGCCCCACCTCGGCGGGGGAAGAAGCAAACAAGAGCGGCACGGACCCGGTCGACGTCATCGTCGAAGGCACCCACCGGCTCAATGCGCTCGTGCCCGTCCTCGACGACATCACCGCGGCCCTGCACGCGGCGCACCCGGTGACGGGCCAGATCGTCCCCGGCCCGGTCAGGAGCGCCGTCGGCGACGCTCCGGAGCTGCTGACCAAAGCCTCGTCGAAGGTCGCCGAGGCGGTTCTGGCCGCGTCGATGGCGCGCACCGAGGCGCCCGCCGGGAAGCCGATCGACTCAAGCGCACGCGCGACCGAGCGGTTCATCTCCGACGCCGCGGACCTGCTGGAGCGGGCGCGGGAGGAACTCGCTAGGCTGGAGCGATCATGACACCTCCCATCAGCCCGGACATCCTGCCGCCCGACGATTTCGAACTCGGCCTCGTGGCCAGCGACATCGACGGCACCCTGCTGCTGAACTGGGAACCGATCTCCTCAGCGACGATCGATGCGATCCACCGCTGCCAGGACGCGGGCATCCCCTTCGTCCTCGTCACCGGCCGGCCCATCCGCTGGCTCGCCCCCATCGCCGCACAGATCCCGGATCTCGGTCGGGTCGTGTGCCTCAACGGTGCCGTCGTCTACGACATCGCCACACAGTCCGTCGTCAACGCCCACAGCATCGACGCGGACACGATCGCCGAGATCACCACGGCGATCCAGGCCGACCACCCGGACGCACGCTTCGCCTACGAGACGCTCACCGGGGGATTCATCGACCGGGACTTCGTCTCTCGCCGCCCGCGAGAGGCACGGGTCATCGACGATGTGACGGAACTGCGCGGGCAGGACGTCGTCAAGGTGCTCGTGCGTCTGGGAATGAGCGATTCGCAGACCATGCACGACCTCGTCGACCCGCTCGTCGACGGCATCTGCCACGCGTCGTTCTCCGAACCGGACAACGGACTCGTCGAACTCGCCCCGGCCGGAATCACGAAGGCGAAGACGCTGGAGGACCTGTGCGACCACCTCGGCGTGGCCCGATCGCAGGTGATGGCGTTCGGGGATATGCCCAATGACATCGAGATGCTCTCATGGGCCGGGCACGGGGTGGCGATGGGCAATGCGCTGGGCTCGGTGAAGAAGATCGCCGCGGCCGTCACCGAGGAGGTCGACGAGGACGGCGTAGCCCGCTACCTCAACGCCGTCCTAGACACCCACACCCGCCAAACCCCGTAATTGCTACCTGACGGCGGCCCAGCAACCTGGCGCGAGGTTGCTGGGCCGCCGTCAGGTAGCAAATGGGGATCAGGGGCGGGTGTCGGTGGAGCCTTCCGCGTCCAGGAGGGACTCGTCGAGGTCGAAGTAGTCGACCAACGCGACGGCGAGGCCGTCATCGTCGACCGGGTCGGTGACCACGGAGGCGAGCACCTTGAGTTCGTCCTTCGCCTGGCCCATGACGATCGCGTGCTCGGCCCACTCGATCATCTCGATGTCGTTGAGTCCGTCACCGGCACCGACGGTGTGCGCGTGGTCCACCCCGAGTTCGGTGGCCACGAGCGAGAGACCGCTGGCCTTCGAGATCCCGTCGGGGGCGATGTCGAGCCAGTTGCTCCAGCCCACTGAATAACTGACCTCGTGAAGCCCGAGCGAATCCACGGCGGCGGCGAATTCCTCGGCCGTGCCGTTGACCTCGCGCATGACGATGCGGGTGGCCTGCTTGGTCAGCAGCTCCTCGAAGTCGACGATGTCGAGGGTGTCCGATTCGGCGAGCTCCCCGGCCGGGAATGCCCCCGATGCCCACCGGTGCAGGTCCGGGTCCTCGACGAGGAAGAGCGCATTCGGCAGCGCCTCATGCATCTTCTCCAACGCATCTCGCGGGTCGAAGGAGACGACATGGTGCATCTCCCACCCCAGCGGCAGGCCGGGGTCGAGCCGGACGACGACAGAGCCGTTCGAACACACGACGAAGCCGCGTTTGAGCCCGAGGGCGTGGACGACCTCGAGCGCACCCGGCAGGGCACGGCCGGTGGAGATGACGAGATGGTGTCCCGCCTCGGCGAGCCGATCGAGCACCACCCTCACCGCCTCGGACAGGGATCCGTCGTAGCCGACGATCGTGCCGTCGACATCGAGTGCGATGAGGTGCGGGGCCAATGTGTCTCCCAACGTTTATGTGCGGTGTCCGTCTCGGTGAGCCTGCGTGCTCGACGCTGCTCGCCTGTGCTGCGCGCCCTGTGCTGCCCGCCCGGTGCCGGGCGCTCAGCGACCGACGCTCAGTAGCGCGGTCCCTCCGGTCCCTGTGCGGTCATCCCGCCGAGGTAGGGCCGCAGTGCCGCAGGCACCGTGACCGAGCCGTCCGCCTGCTGATGGTTCTCCAGGATCGGCACGAGCCAGCGGGTGTTGGCCATGGTGCCGTTGAGGGTGGCGACAGGGCGGGTCGCCCCGTCGTGGCGTTCGCGGATCTGCAGGCGGCGGGCCTGGAACGTCGTGCAGTTCGACGTCGAGGTCAGCTCCCGGTAGGTGCCCTGCGTCGGCACCCAGGCCTCGCAGTCGAATTTCCGCGCCGCCGAATCGCCGAGGTCGCCGGCCGCGGTGTCGATGACCCGGTAGGGCAGTTCGCACAGACCGAGCATCTTCTCCTGCAGGCTCAGCATCCGCTCGTGTTCGGCCTCGGCGTTCTCGACCTCGACGTAGGCGAACATCTCGACCTTCTGGAACTGGTGCACGCGTATGATGCCGCGGGTGTCCTTGCCGTACGAACCGGCCTCCCGGCGGTAGCACGAGGAGATGCCGGCGTAACGCAACGGTCCGTCGGTCAGGTCGATGATCTCGTCCATGTGGTATCCGGCGAGGGGCACCTCGGAGGTGCCGACGAGGAACAGGTCGTCGGCTTCGAGGCGGTAGACCTCATCGGCGTGCTCGCCGAGGAACCCGGTGCCGCGCATGACCTCGGGGCGGACGAGCGTCGGGGTGATGGTCGGGTTGAACCCGGCCTCCTCGGCGACGTCGCGGGCGAGGTTGAGCAGGGCCATCTCAAGCTTCGCACCGAACCCGGTGAGGTAGTGGAAGCGGGATCCGGAGACCTTCGTGCCGCGCTGGGTGTCGATGGCCCCCAGCTTCTCACCGATCTCGAGGTGATCAAGCGGTTCGAACCCGTCGACGCTGAAATCGCGGGGCTCCCCGATGGTCTTCAGGGTCACGAAGTTCTCTTCGCCGCCTGAGGGGATGCCGTCGATGATGAGGTTCGGGACCTTGGACACGAGCTGGTCGAAGGCGAAGCTCGCCTCCTCCGACTCGGCCGACAGCGACTTCACGGTCTCGGACTTCTGCTTGCCCTCGGCGATGAGCGCGGGCTTGTCCTCTTTGGCGGCCTTCGCGATCTGGGAGGAGAAGGACTTCTGGTCGGCGCGGGCATCCTCGTAGGCGGTGATGGCCGCACGGCGCGCGGAGTCGGCGGCCAGAACGTCGTCGATGAGTTCGACGGATCCTCCGCGAGCCTCCTGCGATGCCTTGAACAGGTCCGGGTTTTCTCTGAGAAGCGCTAGATCGATCACCCCATCAGCTTAACGGCCCGGGCGTGTTTTCGATATTCGGCGCCCTGCCCCGACGCAGTCGACGGGGCCGCGTCCCACGCCTGGCATCACTCAGCTGACACACGAGGACAGCAGGGTAGATTTGGCACATGACCATCGCGCTCGATCCCCTGATGACCTGGGTCGTCATCATCGGCGCCCTTGTCGTGCTCGGACTGGTGTTCCTCCTCGGTCGCCGCTCCGGAGCCCGCCGCACCCTGCGATCGGTGCGACGTTACGCCCATTCGACGAATCTCGAGGAATCCGAGGGAGAGGTCGGCGACTCCGCCCGCTACCGCGCCGCCCTCATCGTCAATCCGACGAAGACGGATGTGCGCCGGCTCGCCTCCACCGCCGAGGCGATCTGCCGTTTCGAGGGCTGGAGCCCTCCGCTGGTGCTCGAGACCACCCTCGACGATTCGGGTGAAGGTGCCGCGACCCGCGCGCTCGACGAAGGGGTCGACGTCGTCATCGCCGCCGGCGGTGACGGGACCATCCGCGCGGTCGCCTCGGCGCTGACGGGCACATCGACACCCATGGGCATCGTTCCACTGGGGACGGGGAATCTTCTCGCCCGCAACATCGACCTCGTCCTCGACAAGACGGAATGGGCGCTGCGCATCGCCCTGTGGGGACGCAATCGGGAGATCGACGTAGGTACAGCGAAGATCGCCGAGGACGGTGACACCCATATCTTCACGGTGATGACCGGGCTCGGATTCGACGCCGCGGTTATGGCCGACACAAACGATGAGCTCAAGAGCCGCCTCGGCTGGCTGGCCTACGTCGAGGCCGGGTCGCGCAAACTCGTCGGCAGGCCCAGCCAGGTCAAGATCACCTTCGATGACGACTACCGGATCTCGGCCAGGGTCAGGTCCGTGCTCGGCGGCAACTGCGGACGCCTGCAGGGCGGGATCCAGCTGCTCCCGCAGGCGGTCATCGACGACGGCATGCTCGACGTGCTCATCGTCAGCCCCAAGAACCTCGGCCAGTGGGTCGGCGTGCTCGCGTCGATCGCGGGGCGGAGGGTCTCACGCGGGCTGCACACGAATACGCGCAAGTGCCAGAAGGTCGTCATCGAGGCCGGCGAGGACCTCGATGTCCAGCTCGACGGCGATCCTCTCGGTCAGTCTTCCTACCTGGAGATGGAGGTCAGGCCGTCGGCGCTGACCGTCCGCGTGCCCACCGTCGAACAGCGCAAGCAGATCCGGGCCGAAGCCTGGCCCGTGTGACGTCGGGCAATACCCAATACCCGCGCCGAGGTGGCCCCGACCGAGCGATTGATTCCGCGCCGGCCGTGCGAGAGAGTTCCACCAGATCATTCGCCTGAATTTACCGATTAGTAGGTCACGGGGCGATTACAGAAATTCACCGAGCCGTTACAACATCTAAACCTGAACAAAACGTACAGAAATAGTTGAGAAAATCCTTAGAGCCTAAGATGAGTGCCGTATCACACCCCTCGCTCACGAGATTGAAGGCACTCCAATGAAGAAGATCATCCTGGCGCCGGCAGTCGCCCTCGCATTCACCGGACTGGTCGCCGGCCCGGTCGCCGCTGCGGAATCCCCCTCCTCCGCGCAGTCAGCATCGGAACAGAAGGCCGAGAAGCAGAAGCTCGAGAAGGAAAAGGCCAAGGAAGCCGCGAAGGCCAAAGCTGAGAAGGAAGCCGCCGAGAAGAAGGCAGCAGAGAAAGCCGAGGCTGACAAGAAGGCCAAGGAGAAGGCCGCTGCGGACAAGAAGGCTAAGGCAGACGCCGCCAAGAAGGCCGCGGACAAAAAGAAGGCGGACGCGAAGAAGGCCGCCGAGGCCAAGGCTGACAAGAAGGAGGACAGGCCCAAGCCTCCGAAGAAGGTCGATGCGAAGCCCGCGCCTGCCCCCAAGGACGAGGACAAGGACGCGAAGGACGACGACAACTCCGAGGACACAGTCAACCCGATCAACGCCTCGGTGCAGGTGACCTCCGGTGAGGTCACCGCCGAAGAGCTCGCCGACGAGGGTGTCACCGTCAAGGTCACCGGACTGGAGAAGGGCGACAAGGTCGCAGCCAAGTCCGGCCTGACCGGCCCGGCCACCACCGCTAACGGTTCGGCGGTCACGCTTAAGCTGCACTCCACCAAGGAAGTCAGCCAGGAATCCGTGGCTTTCGCCGTGCAGGTGCAGCGCACGGGGACCTCACCTTCGGTCGAAAACGGATCGGTCGAACTCCTCTCCGAAGGCAGCGATGCCGCTGACCCGATCAAGGCCTCCCTGTCAGTCTCGCCGGATGAGATCACCGCAGAGGACCTCGCCGACGAGAGCAAGGGCGTCGACGTCACCGTCAGCGGGCTCGAAGAAGGCGATGAGGTCACGAACTCGCTCACCGGTAACACCGAGACCGCCGATGCCGACGGTGCCCTCAAAATCCACCTCTGGTACGAAGGCGACCCGAAGAACCTCGAGGTCGGCAAGGTTCCGTTCACCGTCACCATCGACCGCAAGGGCACCGAGCCGGAGACGCTCAACGGCAACATCAACGTCGTCGACGACACCGAAGCCGACCCCAAGGTGAAGCTCGGCACCGACAAAATCACCGTCGAAGAGTTCAAGAAGAACGGGCTTCCGTTCTCCGGCACCGGCTTCACTCCCGGCAGCACGGTGACGGTCACGGGCGAAGCCGTCTCAGCGCAGGCGGCAAAGGCCCAAGCCGACGAGGTCACCGCTGACGAAGACGGCAACGTCGAAGGAGTCGTGACGGCGCCCGCGTCGCTCGAAGCCGGCAAGTACTCGCTGACCTTCACCGACGACGAGTCCGAAAAGACGAGTGACCCCGTTGAGGTCACTGTCACCGACGAAGACGATGCCGTCGATCCGATCGACGCCTCGCTCAAGGTGGACCCCAAGAAGATCACCGCCGAGGATCTCGCGAACAAGGACAAGGGCGTGACCGTCACGGTCTCCGGCGTGAAGAAGGGCGATAAGATCAAGGACTCCCTCACCGGGAAGACCGAGACCGCCGACGCCGACGGAGACTACAAGCTCCACCTCTGGTACGACGGAAACCCGAAGAACCTCGAGGTCGGCAAGGTTCCGTTCAGCGTTACCATCGACCGCGAAGGTACCGAATCGAAGACGCTCAACGGCAACATCACCGTTGTCGGCGAAGACGACGGTGAGACCGAAGCTCCCGCCGAGGCGACTCTGAAGGTTTCGCCGAAGACGATCGAGGCCGCGGACTTCGCCAACGAGAAGAAGGGTGTCACCCTCGCCGTCGAGAACTGCGAACCCGGCCAGGACGTCCACTTCGAGGTCAACCCGAAGGGCATCAACGTCACTGCCTACGAGAACACGGTCAAGGCCGATGACGAAGGCAACGCTTCGGTCAATGTCTTCGGAACCTCGTCAGACGCTTCGGCCTACGTCGGTGCCTACACCGCGACTGCCACCTGCGGCGATGACACCATGAAGGACTCCTTCACGGTGACCGGCGGCGCCAACGGCGGCGGAGACAACGGCAATGCCGGAAGCGGCAGCGGCGATGACGGCAGCCAGCTGCCGCGCACCGGTGCCGACCTCGGCGGACTGACGACGGGAGCCCTGCTCCTCCTCGTCGGCGGTGCCGCAATCGCTGTCACCGGACGCAAGAACAAGTTCGGACAGAACCCGATGAGCTTCTGATCTGAAACCAGCGGTCGATTTCGACTGTCGGAGAAGGGGGCGGTCCAGCGCACGCTGGGCCGCCCCTTTCCGATGGTTACGGTGAATGGAGAATGACCTCTGCGTCCGGCCAGAACTCGGACCTGAACAAAATGACCACAACTATGCGTGTGGTGAATGTTGCATTACCGTTACATTCGCAATACTTCACTCCCACCTGTAATTTTCTAAGGAAATACATGAAGAAGCTCGCCCTCGCGCCCGCAGTGGCTATCGCCATCACGGGCCTCGCCGCATCCCCGGTTATCGCAGCTCCCGAAGCTCCCGCCTCGGCCGACACTCAGCCGGCATCGAAGCCGGTCGCACTCCAGAAGGCGTCTAACCCCACCCAGCCTCAGGCCGATGGTGAAGAGCTCGTTCTCTCTGCCGACACGATCTCGCTCAAGGACTTCGCTGACAAGGGACTCGGCATCTCCGGCTCGGGCGTCTCCCCCGACGCTCAGTTCCAGCTGACAGTGAAGCCGACCAGCGGCCAGAACGTCAACACCTACGAAGCACCCTTCCAGTCCGACGGAAATGGTTCCTACGAGACCGGAGTCGGCGGCACCAACGATGACACCTATGTCGGCAAGTACGACGTGACGGTGACGAACCTCGACGACGACAGCGAGACCTTCTCCGCTTCCTTCGAGGTCACCGGAGACGAATCCGACGAGCCCGAGGCTCCCGAGGTCGACCCGAAGGTGTCGGTCAAGGACGACAAGCTCACCGAGAGCGAGTTCGAGAAGAACGGTGTCACGGTCTCCGGTGAGGGCTTCACCCCGAATGGCAAGGTCACCGTCTACGGTTCGGCCGGCATCTCGGCCTTCGGCGACACCGAGGTCACCGCGGACGATGAGGGCAAGATCCCGGCAACGACTGTGAAATACGAAGGCGACGATCAGCTCGAACCAGGCGAGTACGGCGTCTACGCAGTCGACGAGGAAGAAGAAGCCACCGCTGAAACGGCCTCCTTCACCATCACCGAAGACGAGACCGAAGAACCGACTACCCCGGCTGCCGAAGCCAAGCTGACGGTCTCCCCCGAGACCGTGTCCCCCGCTGACTTCGTCAAGAAGGACAAGGGCGTCACCCTCGCCGTCGAGAACTGCGAGCCCGGTGAAGACGTCCACTACGTCGTCAACCCCAAGGGCGACTCGAACGTCACCGCGTACGACAACACCGTCAAGGCCGACGACGAGGGAAAGGCCGACGTCAACGTCTACGGCACCAGCGCCTCGGACCCCTCGGCCTACATCGGCGACTACGAAGTCACCGTCACCTGCGGCGACGACGAACTGACCGGAGAGTTCTCCGTCAGCGATGACGCCAACGCCGGTGGCAGCGATGGAAACGAAGACGGCAATGGCGACGGCGGAAACGGCGGCGACAACGGCAACGGCGGAGGCGACCTGCCCCGCACCGGTACCGAACTCACCGGGCTGGTCGGCGGCGCCGGTCTCCTCCTCATCGGTGGAGTCGCAGTCGCTCTGACCATGCGTCGCAAGAAGGTCGCTCAGGACCCCGCAGAGATCTGAGACTGAGACTCAGGACAACCTGATCGTCAGCACTTGCTGATCCTCAGTCCACACAGAGTAGAGCGCGAACCCGGTTCGGGTTCGCGCTCTATTCTGCTCTCCGCTCTCCTCAACCGTCGAGGCTCGATTCGCCTCGCTTCAGCTGGTCATGCCGGCTTCAGCCGGTCCTGCTCGCCGCTGCCGGTCACATTCGCCACGATGGATCGATCGGAACGGTCGGCTCTCACCTTCCGGAGGGTGATCGCAGCCACTGCCGCGATCACAACGAACAGGATTGTGGCGACGATTCCCAGGTAGCTCGTATCGAGCTCGGGAAGTGCGAACGTCTCGGTCTCCGCGCCCACCTCGACGACACCGGCGATGACGACCAGCCCAGCGACGAGCACGGACAGCCCGGTGATGACGATGTTGTAACCGCGGAAGCGGTCGGTGCCCTGCGAAGCCCAGCCGTAGAGCTTCGCCATGAACAGGCTGTCCGCCGTATCGCATGCGGCCATTCCCACCGCGAACAGCAATGGAAGCGACAGTGCCAGCGTCGCCGACGAGCCTGCAGCCGTCGTCCCTGCCGCGATCATCAGACCGATCGTCGCCGCAGTGTCGAACCCGAGCCCGAAGAGCAGCCCGATGGGAAACATGTGTCGAGGGCGATCCACAGTGTCGAGGACCCGGGCGAACGCCGACGTCAGCGGCCCGTTCGGCCCCTTCGTCGCGTCATCGTCAGTCCCCCGCAGCAGTCTCACGAGCGACACCAGGTTGAGAATGCCGAAGACGGCGACGACGAAGGTTGCGAAGGACAGCCCCCAGAGCCCGAGACCGAACCGTGCGGCAGAATCCTCCGCCGACACGAGGTCGAGAGCCAGACCCGCCCCGAAGGCGACGAACGCACCGGTGACCACGACGACGGATGAGTGCCCCAGGGAGAACCAGAACCCGACGGTGCCGGCAGGCGTTCCCTTCGCTGACAGACGACGGGTGACATTGTCGATAGCGGCGATGTGATCAGCATCGAAGGCATGTCGCGCTCCCAGCAGCACCGCAGTCAGCGCAAGACCCCATGCCACAGACGGGGCGGTCTCCCGCAGCGAGACGATCACCAGAACCATGCCGATGATCGCGATGCCTGCCAGCGTCAAGACATGGGGAAGCGTCGTCCCGCGTCTCCGGCTCTCTTGTATTCGAGTCTCATGTGTTCGAGTCAGTTCACTCATCACTCTGCTCTCCGTTCTGCTCTGTTCGTCCACCGCTGCTGCTGTGTTCGTCGAACGCCAATGCCCTGTTCGTCCAGCGCCGCCACCGGACATCGACGTGTGCCGCATGGGTTGCCGAGCCGATCGCTCTCGCAACGGCACCGGGCCGGGCAAGGACCAGCACATGGCCCTCGTCCGTGTCGGTCGGCGCCTCCCCCTCCTCAGGATCGGCGCCGACCATGATCGCCGTGTCGAGCACCCGGGACCGGCCCAACACACCCGGCTGGGGATGCTCTCCGTCAAGAGACAGCTCTTCGGCGAAGAACGGCGTCCCATCGACGTCGCGGATGTCGGTAGTGCTGACGATTCTGCCGCCCGCCTCTCCGGTCCGCCCGAGCACGAGAGTCTCCCGCAGGCACACCTGCGCCTCCGCACCCCTGCGCACTGTCGTACGACGTCCGACATGGGCACGGTCGGCGACGACGAAGGGAAACGACTCCCACACCAGGACTCCCCCGTCACCGACGACGGCATCGACATTCCATGCGGACGGCCTTCCCGTCGAGGGATAGGCGACCGTTCCCCCGATATCTTCGATCCGCAGTGTGCATCCGGCGCCGACTTCGATCCTGATCGACACCGAATCCCCGCCGAGGAGGGTCGCCCCTCCCGCGACAAGCGCGACGTGCGCGAACCCTGCACTTCGGGTCACCAGCCTCGGCTGCAGCAGTCCCGGAGCGAGCCGAACCTTCGGCCGTCCGCCCGGTGCCGCCTCGGTCACCGCAATGGTCGTCATACCCGTGCATGTTGATGGCTGTGCTCTTCGCCCTCGTCATCATGGGTGTGCACATAGCCTCCGTCCTCATCGGCGTGGAAGTGCGGAGCCATCGGCCCCGGATCCTGCGGCTCATGTGCCCCGGCACGATGAGAGGCCAGGAGCGCGAGCAGCCATTCGCGCAGTCGCGCCACTGAGGCCTCGTCGGTGCGGGAGAGAGCGAGCACCGGTCCGCCCTCGCGCGCCTCGGTGGCGTCGCTGACCATCAGTTCGACATCGACTCCGACATAGTCGGCGAGGTCGGTCTTGTTGACCACGAGCAGGTCGGCGCGGGCGATTCCGGGGCCGCCCTTGCGGGCGACGTCCCCACCGCCGGCGACGTCGAGGACGAAGATCTGCGCGTCCACAAGCGCCGGTGAGAACGTCGCGGTGAGATTGTCGCCGCCCGATTCGACGAGGACGAGGTCGAGCGGGTAGTAGTCATTCTCCAGCCGTTCGACGGCCTGCAGGTTCGCCGTGACGTCGTCACGGATCGCGGTGTGCGGGCAGGCCCCCGTCTCGATCGCGCGGATGCGGTCCGGGTCGAGGACTCCGGCGGAGCGGAGAAGCCGGGCGTCCTCGTCGGTGTAGATGTCGTTGGTGATCACGCCGATGCGGATCTCGTCGGCCAGGGCGCGGCAGATGAGAGCGATCAGCGAACTCTTTCCGGTTCCCACGGGCCCGGCGACGCCGAGTCGCAGGGATCTTTCGGATGCAGGGAATTCAGGCACGGAACAGCCTCCTCGGTAACACGGACTGGACTTCTGCCCAATCCTCGATCAGTGGGGCACCCGAGGCTGGAAGCGACTCGGGGCGGGTGAGTCGGGACAATTCGGACACGGAGTCCTCCATCGCCGCGCAGGCGTCGAGCACCCAGCCGGTGACGCGGATCGGATCCGTGGGTTCGAGCTTGAGCACCGCGGCGGCGACGGTCTGCGCATCGTCGTAGGCGACGAGGCGGACGAGATCGGCCGCCCCGATGCCCGCGCACGCGGCGATGGCACCGAGCACGATGGGACGCGGCAGCGGCCTGGGTCGGAGCACCGCGGCCGTCTGCGGCCAGATCGTCTGGCCGATGCGGGCCAGGCCGGCACCGAGGGCGACGGCGATCTCCCGCAGCGCCGCACTCGGGGTGCGGGCGGCCCATTCGGCCTCGAGCGCACCGAGACGGTTCAACACGTCGGTGTTCCTCTCCGGACCGACGCCATCCCGCCTCCGACCGCCGATGTCCCGCTCCGGACCGATGACGTTCAGCTCCGGCACGCCGGCGTCATCGGCCTCTCGACCTTCGCTTGCCACGTGTCGGGCGATTACAGCCGCTCCCGCTTCGACGCGGACGACCGTGGCCATCCTCGCCCGCATGTAGTCGGCCACCTCGTGCGCGGCGAGCCCACATCGCAGTCCGGCTTCCAGGCCGTTCGAGGACACGTGGGCTCCGGCGGGCAGGCGGGAGTCGGCGAGGAGCATCGCAAGAGTCGCCGAGGCGTTGCGCCGGATGGGAAGGTCGGTCGAGGTCACGGTCATCAGAACATCTGGTAGAGCCGGGCCAGCGGCAGCGTCTGCGCCGGCTGCGCGGTCACCGGTCGGCCGTCGATCGCAATGGCGAAGGTGTCGGGGTCGATGTCGATCGCCGGCCGTGCGTGGTTGCAGCGCATATCCTTCTTGCCGATGTCCCGCGTCGGAGCGACGGGCTTGAGTTCCCGCTGCAGAGCGAGCTCATCGCGCAGACCGGTCTCGACCGCGGCTGGGGCGGCGAACGACACCGACAACCGTGCCCCGTCCGAGGCTCCGAAGGACGGTCGCATGAGCACCGGCTGCGGAGTCGGGATGGAGGCATTCGGGTCACCGAGACCGGCCCAGGCGATCGCCCCGCCCTTGATGACGAGGTCTGGTCGGACGCCGAAGAAGCGAGGATCCCAGAGCACGAGATCGGCCATCTTCCCGACCTCGACCGATCCGATGTGGGCGTCGACGCCATGCGCGATCGCCGGATTGATCGTGTACTTGGCGACGTAGCGGCGAGCGCGTTCGTTGTCCGCCGGCAGGGTCTCACCGAGGTCGCCCACCCGGTGCTTCATCACGTGGGCCACCTGCCAGGTCCGGGTGATGACCTCACCGATGCGCCCCATCGCCTGGGCGTCCGAGGACGTGATCGACAGGGCTCCCATGTCATGGAGCAGGTCCTCTGCCGCGATGGTCGTCGCTCGGATGCGGGATTCGGCGAACGCGAGGTCCTCGGGCACGGCGGGATTGAGGTGGTGGCAGACCATGAGCATGTCGAGATGTTCGGCGACCGTGTTCGCCGTATGGGGCAGGGTCGGGTTCGTCGAACCGGGGAGGATGTTCTCCAATGCCGCGATCGACAGAATGTCCGGGGCGTGTCCCCCGCCGGCGCCCTCGACATGGAAGGCGTGGATGCTGCGACCGCCGATCGCGGAGATCGTCGATTCGACGAACCCCGCCTCGTTGAGCGAGTCCGAGTGCAGTGCGACCTGCAGTCCGTGGTCCCCGGCGGCCCTCAGCGAGGCGTCGATGGCCGCGGGTGTCGCACCCCAGTCCTCGTGGACCTTGTATCCGGCGGCACCGCCGAGGGCCTGTTCGGCCAGCCCCTCGGCCGAGACGGTGTTGCCCTTGCCGAGCAGGAGGATGTTCATCGGAAGGTCGTCGAGGGCACGGTGCATCGCGCCGAGGTGCCAGGCCCCGGGCGTCACCGTCGTCGCCTTGCTGCCCTCGGAGGGGCCGGTGCCGCCGCCGGCGACCGTCGTGATCCCGGTGGCGAGCGCTTCGTGGAGCTGGGAGGGTGAGAGCAGATGGACGTGCGAGTCGAAGGCGCCCGCGGTGAGGATGCGACCTTCGCCGGAGATGACGTCGGTCGACGGTCCGATCTGCAGGTCCGGGTGCACTCCATCGGCGATGTCAGGGTTCCCTGAACGTCCGAGCGCCACGATCTGTCCGGCCCGGATGCCGACATCGGCGCGGATGATCCCCCACCAGTCGAGCACCACGGCGTTGGTGATGACCGTATCCGGTGCCCCTTCGGCGCTCGTCGTCGTTCCCTGGTTCATCGATTCGCGGATCGATTTGCCCCCACCGAAGACCGACTCCTCACCGCCGAAGGTGCGGTCCTCCTCGATCTCGATCCACAGGTCGGTGTCGCCCAGGCGCAGCTGATCGCCGAGGCTGGGCCCATAGAGTGCTGCGTAGCGCTCGGTGGACAGTCGCGCCATCACCGATCACCCGCCTCGGCGAGGGGAAGCCGGATTCCGGGCACGCGCCTGTGCCCGCGCAGGGAGATGATCGGCACGGTGCGGGAGGCGCCCGGTTCGAAGCGCAGGGAGGTGCCGGCGGGGATGTCCAGACGGAAACCCTGCGCCCGGCCGCGGTCGAAGTCGAGCGCAGCATTGGTGTCGGGGAGGTGGATGTGGGAGCCGATCTGGACCGGTCGGTCGCCGGTGTTCTCGATCGTCATCGTCGCCGTCTCGTCCGGGTTCTCACGCACGTTGAGTTCGCGCTCTCCCGCGCTGACTCGAACGGAGCCCGGCCCGCGGTCGCGTGTTCCTGCCACTGTCGGGTCCTTCAGTCGATGGGGTTGTGGATGGTCACGAGCTTGCGCCCGTCGGGGAACGTCGCCTCCACCTGCACGTCGCTGAGCATGTCGGCGACCTCGTCGAGGACGTCATCGCGGGTGAGGACCTCACGCCCGGTGGTCATGAGCTCCTCGACGCTCGCTCCGTCCCTGGCGCGTTCGATGGCCCAGGTGCTCAGGAGCGCAACCGTCTCGGGATAGTTCAGGCGGATTCCCCGTTCCCGTCGGTCCCGGGCGACCATTCCCGCTACGGACAGGAGGAGCTTCTCGGTGTCGGCCGGAGTGAAGTGCATGCGTTCCCTCAGCCTTTCGTGGGATCGTGCGGGGCCGCCGTGCGGTCGTGCGAGGAGGCCGGGCTGCCGTGCGAGGCATCCACGTGCTCGTGCGGAGGATCCGCGGGCAGCACGTGCTCGCCGAGGCGGTCGGTCGAGAGCGCGAGGGAGCTGAGGTAGAGTCGCTCCCCGTTCTCCCCCGTCTTCGCCGAGGCGATCATGTCGGGACGTTCGAACTCCAGGTCCGTGACATGGCAGCGCAGGGTCTCCCCCGAAGGGTTGCCGTGCTCGTCGAACATCGGCAGCTCGATCCCGTCATCGCTGCGTCGCAGGTAGTACCTGCCGCGGGTGATGATCGCCATGAGCGGGGTCGCGACGATGGCGATGCCGACGGCGAAGAGAGGTGAGAACGGTTGGACCGTCGCCCCGAACGCCCCGAAGTAGATGGCGATGGAGACTCCGCCTGCGAGCACCAGGGAGACGATCCCGACCGGGTTCCAGTCGTAGAGCATGCCGCGTCGGAACTCGGGGACCTTCGGGGAGAGCTTCAGCAGGTATTTGTTGATGGCGATGTCGGCTGCGACGACGCAGATCCATGACATCGCGAGGTTCGCGTAGAAGCTGAGGATCGCGTTGAGGAAGTCGAACATGTTCAGCTCCATCAGCGCCAGGGCGATGAGCAGATTGACGACGAGGAAGGTGATCCGGCCCGGGTAGCGCTTCGTGATCCGCGTGTACGAGTTCGTCCATGCCAGTGATCCCGAGTAGGCGTTGGTGACGTTGATCTTCACCTGGGAGATGACGACGAGCACCACGGCCAGCAGCAGGGCGAGCCATTGCGGCATCATCTGCTGGTAGGTGGCGAGGAACTGCTGGACGGGTTCGTTCGCGAAGCTCACGGCGCCGGGAACGTTGGCGATGAGGTAGACCGCGAGGAACATGCCGATGATCTGCTTCGTCGCCCCGAAGATCACCCAGCCGGGGCCGGCGAGGATGACGGCCGCCCACCAGCTGCGACGGTTCTCCGGGGTACGCGGGGGCATGAACCGCAGATAGTCGATCTGCTCGGCGATCTGGGCGATGAGTGAGAGGCAGACACCGGCGGCGAGCATGACCGAGGCGAAGTTCGCGCCTTCGCCTTCTTCACCCGTGTAGGCGAAGAAGTCCGCGACCGAGTCCGGCTGCCAGGCGATGAGGTAGCCGACGGGGATGACCATGAGCAGCAGCCACAGCGGGGTCGTCGAGACCTGCAGTTTGGCGAGGACCTTCATGCCGTAGATGACGAGCGGGAAGATGAGCACGGTGGACACGAGGTACCCGATCGGGCGGGGCACGCCGAGACCGAGGTAGAGCCCCTGCGCCATGATCGAGCCTTCGAGGGCGAAGAAGATGAAGGTGAACGTCGCGAAGATGACGTTCGTGATGACGGACCCGTAGTACCCGAAGCCCGAACCGCGGGTGATGAGGTCGAGGTCGAGGTTGTAGCGGGCGGCGTAGAACGCCAGTGGCCATCCGGTGAGGAAGATGATGATGGCTGCCACGAGGATGCCGAGGATGCCGTTCGTCGTGCCGTGGGCGATGCCGATGTTCGCACCGATCGAGAAGTCGGCGAGGTAGGCGATGCCGCCCAGCGCACTCGTCGCGACGACTCCGGGCGCCCACTTCCGGTACGACCTGGGGGCGAAGCGGAGTGTGTAGTCCTCGAGGCTCTCTGATGCCGCAAGCTGTGCTTCGTTTCGCGGCTCGGGAAGTGCCGTCCTGCTCGGAGACAGTGTCATTGTGGGTTCCTGACGTGTGCGTCGACCGTGGTCAAGGACCAATCTTTGCAGTCGATTGTTTCCGCACATGTCGGTTCTGTTTCGGGCAGATGTCGGCAGGGGACTCTGCCCGCGGAGTCGCCCATCAGCGCAGACGCAGAAGAGCGCGAACCCGCGTTCGGGTTCGCGCTCTTCCTGTCGTCATTTCCCGGTCACTGCCGGCGACGGACTACCGCCGCCGGAATCTGTTGTACAGCACCAGCGCGCCGGGTTCGGGGCGCCCCTGCGGACGCCTGCCACGGGCGATCGATACGACGTCCCCGGCGGTGCCTGCGGCGAAGACGCGCGCATCGCGTTCCTTCGCCGCCTGCTGCGTCCGGATCTCGTCCTCGAGCTCCTCATTGCGGTGCTGGAGGGCATCGACCTGGTTCTGCAGGTCGATGATCTTCTTGATCCCGACGAGGTTGACCCCCTCGTCCTGGGACAGCTGCTGGATCATCCGCAGCTTGGCGATGTCCTGCCCGGAGTACCGCCGGCCACGCCCCGCCGTACGTTCGGGGATGACGAGGCCGAGCCGGTCATACTGTCGCAGAGTCTGCGGGTGCATTCCCGCGAGATCCGCCGCCACCGAGATCACATACACCGCCGCCGTCGACGAAATATGCATCGTTCATCACCACCTCAACTGGCCTTGGCCGTCTCCAGCAGGCCGTCGCGCGGATCGTCGTCCTCGGTGGCCGCCTGGAACGCCTCCACCGCAGCCTTGGCTTCCTTCGACAGGTTCTTCGGCGCCACGATCTCGACCTCGGCCAGCAGATCGCCGGTGCCCTTCTTCGTCTTCACGCCCTTGCCGCGCACCCGCAGGGTCCGCCCTGACGGGGTGCCCGGTGCGATCTTGACCTTGACGGGCATTCCGCCCAGGGTCGGGACCTTGACCTCGGCGCCCAGGGTCGCCTCGTCGAAGGTCACCGGCAGCTCCATCCGCAGGTTGTCACCGTCGCGGGAGAAGACCGGGTGCGGCTTCACATGCACGGTGAGGATCACGTCGCCGGCCTCGCCGCCGTTGGGGCTGGCCTTGCCCTTGCCGGCCAGGCGGATCTTCTGTCCATCCTTGACTCCGATGGGGGTGCGCACGGTCAGCGGCTTCCCGCCGGGCATGTTCAGCTTCACCGAGGCTCCGTTGATCGCCTCGGTGAACGACAGCGTGGTGCTCGACTTGATGTCGCCGCCCTTGACCGGCGGCGAGTAGCCGCCGCCGAATCCGCCGCCGTAGCCTCCGCCGAAGCCGCCCAGCAGGTCGGCGAGGTCCGGGGGAACGTCTCCCCCGCCGCCGTAGGTCGTGCGGGTCCGGGTGCGTCCGCCGCCTCCGAAGAGGTCGGAGAACACGTCGTCGAATCCGCCGCCGCCCGCTCCGCCGGGTCCTCCGGCGCCGGCGCTGAATCGGGCACCTCCGCCCATGGCGCGGACCTGGTCGTACTGGGCGCGGGATTCCTTGTCGGAGAGCACCTGATGTGCCTGTCCGATCTCCTTGAACTTCTCCTCGGCCTTCTCATCTCCGGGGTTGGCGTCCGGGTGATACTTGCGCGCGAGTTTGCGATAGGCCTTCTTGATTTCGGCATCGGAAGCATCCTTGGAGACGCCGAGGGTCTTGTAGAAGTCCTTATCGAACCAATCATTCTGAGGTCCGGTATTCACCTGGCACCTCCTTTCCTTCCAATCATTGCACTCATCGATCTATTCACTTGTCTCCTCACAATCCGCATCCCCGGGGTATGACCCCGAAGATCCGGACCGCCGCCGAGGTGGCCCCCGGCCCCGTACGACAGTTCACTGTCGGTCGGGGCGAGCAGCCGCCTCGGCGAAGGTGTTCGTTCAGTCCTCCGGCTGCTGGACGCCGACCCGGGCCGCACGGATGATGCGGTCGCCGATGCGGTAGCCCGGCTGCATGACGAGGAAGACCGTCGGCTCCTCGACT
Source organism: Brevibacterium atlanticum (assembly GCF_011617245.1). NCBI lineage: Bacteria > Bacillati > Actinomycetota > Actinomycetes > Micrococcales > Brevibacteriaceae > Brevibacterium > Brevibacterium atlanticum. The sequence continues at coordinate 3,666,233 of NZ_CP050152.1, forward strand.
TCGTCGGAGGGCTGCTGCATGAGCGCCTCGTGGAGGTTCGGGTCGAACTCGTCGCCGACCTCACCGTACTGTTCGACGCCGACCTTGTTGAGCGAGTCGATCAGCTTGTTGACGTGGGTCTCGAAGGGACCGGAGACGTCGCCGTTCTCGCGTGCGAGCTTGACCTCGTCGAGCACGGGGATCAGGGCCTCGACGACCTTGATCGTGCCGCCGACGGCTGCGCGTTCGCGTTCGCGATCGGCGCGCATCCGGTAGGCGGCGTACTCGGCGTTGATCCGCTTGAGGTCCGCGAGGTGCGCGGCGGCTTCCGAACCCGGTTCGGGCTCGGGGGCCGCCTCGGCGTCCTCGAGGCTCGAGGCATCGGCGGGGATGTCGACTCCGAGGTCGCTGGCGTCGGCAGCGGATCCCTCTGCCGTCTGAGCGGCATTCGGGTCCGTGGCCTGCTCATCGCCGGCCTCGGCCGAGGCCGACTGGGCGTCGGCCTCGGGACGGACCTCACCGGTGTTCGGGTCGACCCGGCGCTTGTCACTGAAGGTGAAGCCTGGCTCCTCGGACGACTTGTCGTTGCCCTCGGCAGTCATTACTTCTTCTCCTCATCCTCATCGTCGACGACCTCGGCATCGACGACATCGTCGTCGGCACCGGAAGCGGCATCGGCTTCGCCCTCACCGGCAGCGGCGCCTTCGGCACCACCCTGCTGGCTGTAGATGGCTTCGCCGATCTTCTGCTGGTTGGCCACGAGCTTGTCGTAGGCGTCCTTCACAGCGTCGTCGTCTTCACCCTTGAGGGCTCCCTTGACGGCGTCGACGTCGCCCTGGAGTTCAGTCTTGATCTCTTCGGGCAGCTTGTCGTCGTTGTCGGTCAGCAGCTTCTCGGTCTGGTAGGCGAGGTTCTCCGCGTTGTTGCGGACGTCGGCGGCCTCACGGCGCTTCTTGTCCTCTTCTGCGTGCTCCTCGGCCTCACGGACCATGCGCTCGATGTCCTCCTTCGGCAGTGCGGAACCGCCGGTGATGGTCATCGACTGCTCGGTGCCGGTGCCCTTGTCTGTGGCCGACACGTGGACGATGCCGTTGGCATCGATGTCGAAGGCGACCTCGATCTGCGGCACACCGCGCGGAGCCGGCGCGATGCCGGTCAGCTCGAAGGTGCCGAGGTTCTTGTTGTCGCGCGTGAACTCGCGCTCACCCTGGAAGACCTGGATCGACACGGAGGGCTGGTTGTCCTCAGCGGTGGTGAAGGTCTCCGAGCGCTTGGTCGGGATCGGGGTGTTGCGCTCGATGAGCTTGGTCATCACGCCGCCCTTGGTCTCGAGTCCGAGCGAGAGCGGGGTGACGTCGATGAGGAGGACGTCCTTGCGTTCACCCACGAGGACACCGGCCTGGACGGCGGCGCCGATCGCGACGACCTCATCGGGGTTGACGCCCTTGTTGGGCTCCTTGCCTCCGGTGAGTTCGGTGACGACCTGGGTGACACCGGGCATACGGGTCGATCCGCCGACGAGGACGACGTGGTCGATGTCCTTGACGGACACGCCGGCGTCCTTCATGACTGCGTGGAACGGAGCCTTGGTGCGCTCGAGGAGGTCCTTGGTCAGGTCCTCGAACTTCGCCCGGGTGAGGGTCTCATCCAGGTGGATGGGTCCGTTCTCGCTCATCGACAGGTACTGCAGCGAGATGTTCGTGCTGGTGGCGGAGGACAGTTCCTTCTTGGCCTGCTCAGCGGCTTCCTTGAGGCGCTGCAGAGCGGTGGCGTCCTTGGTCAGGTCGACGCCGTAGTTGTTCTTGACCTGCTCGACCAGCCAGTCGACGATCCGCTGATCCCAGTCGTCACCGCCGAGGCGGTTGTCACCGGAGGTCGCGCGGACCTGAATGGTGGAGAAGTCGTCTTCGTCCTTGCCGACTTCGAGCAGCGAGACGTCGAACGTTCCGCCACCGAGGTCGAAGACGAGGATGAGCTCGTCTTCCTTGCCGCGCTCGAGGCCGTAGGCCAGAGCAGCGGCGGTCGGCTCGTTGATGATGCGCGAGACGTTGAGTCCGGCGATCTCACCGGCGTCCTTCGTGGCCTGACGCTCGGCGTCGTTGAAGTAGGCAGGAACAGTGATCACCGCGTCGGTGACCTTCTCCTGCAGGTACTCCTCGGCGTCGTGCTTGAGCTTCTGGAGGATGCGGGCCGAGACCTCGGGAGCCGTCATCGACTTGCCGCCGATCTCGGTGGACCAGTCGGTGCCCATGTGGCGCTTGACCGAGGAAACGGTGTTCTTGATGTTCGTGACGGCCTGGCGCTTGGCGATCTCGCCGACGAGCGAGTCGCCGTTCTTGTTGACTGCGACGACGGACGGGGTCGTGCGACCGCCTTCGGCGTTCGCGATGACCTTCGGCTCGCCGCCCTCGAGGACTGCGACGACGGAGTTCGTGGTTCCGAGGTCGATTCCAACTGCACGTGCCATAGTGTTCTCTCCTTTGTTCGTGAGTTCCTTCGACTCGAATGTGAGCGATCGGGCGGCGCCGCCGGTCGAACGTCCACGGCAGTGCCTGCCGCGGGGCGAATGGCGGAACCACTCGACCGCACACATTGAGTCAACCGGACTCAAGTATTCTCTTCGAGGTTCCGACGGTCAAATCGGCCTCATCAAAGTTGCGTACACCAGACTCAACTTTGATGAGGGAGAGATTATTCCGGGTACGGGAAGTTTTTCCGGCGAGCCCGGTTGTAGGTTCCCAAGATTCATGGCGGAATCTCAGTTTCGTGCCGGAACCATGTCGGAGTTCTCAATTTCATGTCGGTGTGAGGACGGTGGTCGCAGGCAACGAGGTTGTTAATGGACAGGGTCGGCTCACCAGCTGACTAGGCTGCGCCACCGGCCCAACCCCTTGGGCAGAAGGCAACGCGGGCGCGGCACACGCCCCCGCAGAAGAGTGAAGCCGCAAGGGAGAAGGGCGACGGTGAGGGCAAGCCCTCCGAACCCGGGCTCATGCTCTTTCAGCACTCCCATGCCGAGCCACCCTGCTGGAAGGATGAACAAGCACCTCAACAGCCCCCACCGCTCGGATCGGAACAGCGCGAATGCCAGCAACAGTGACCCAATGATCGTCCCAGCGGAGGCGATGACGGGTACTCGCCAGAATGCGTAAGCCAGTTCCCCGTAGCCGTCGAGAATCAGTGATGAGGCTGCCTCTGCCCCTAACCGCTCTACGACGTTGAAAGCCGTCGCATCCACCCCAAGGTAGAACATTCGTGCCATGAGTCCGGCTGTCAGCAGGACGCATCCCAGCGTCGCGGACCATGGTGCCTGAGCTGCGGCCTGGCGTGACAGTGCGAAGGCAGCAGGTACCAGCAGCAGGATTCCCAGGAGCAGCAGAGTCGACCCCGCAGTGGACAGTGCCGGCTGGCGTGCATGGACTTCGAGCAGCATCGGTGCTGCGAATGTTGCCGCGTCGAGATCGCCGAGTTCGCTTAGCGTCAGGCCGGCTCTGGCTCGGGCTAACCATTGGAGGAACAGGCCGGCAGTCCACAGCAATGGGGCCGAAATGAGTGAGAGGCCGGAGATGAATCGCTCGGCTCGCCCACCTGCGTACTGGAGAGACGCCGAGTCGAAATCGTAAGAGACCATGCCGCGAGTTTATCGGGCACCGGCACCCATCAGATCGAACGAGTCATGAGGATCGGTCATCATCGACGATGTCCTGGAAGTCGTTGCGAGAGGCCTCGTCATCTCGATACGAATATCGAATACTCGATAAGTGGTGGAGAATGTCAGTGTGATCATCGCGGTTGAGGGACCAAGCGCAGCTGGAAAGACGACCTGGTGTCGCCAGCACGAGTTGGAAGTTGTCGAGGAATACGCTCCTACGGGAGTCGAACCGGACGGCACAGATTTGCCCGCTCAGGCAGGCTATTGGACTCACGTCAATAGCAGCCGCTGGGGGCAGGCAGATGCCCTGGAGGCCAGTGAGGGCCTGGCAATCTGTGACAGCGCCCCCTCAGGCTGCACTACAGTTGGTGCCTGAGCCGGATCGGGGCCTCACCATGGGCGCGGTTCCGCCATGAGCTGGCCGCAGTCCGTCAGACTTTCTCAGCCGGTACGCTTGATTTCGCTGACCTGGTACTGGTGTCAAACCCGCCGCTGGAGGTGCTGCGAGCACAGCGTCTCGCCGACTCCACAAGAGCCCGGCGCTCGTTTGAACTCCACGCGCACTTAGGCGATGATCTGCGGACTTGGTATCAAGCAGTCGATGCTCTTGAGCCAGGACGTGTCCGCTGGCAATTGCCCGATGACGGCTCGCCCTCACGAATGCCTTCACCACGCTCTGGCCGCACAGACGTCGCTCTCCTTGACGCCCTCGTCGCCTCTCTGCCCTCCCGATAGGCCGATCGACTGCTCCCGCCAATCCTTCGGACCCGCTGGAGTAGCGTTCGACTAGTCTCGACCCCTCCCAGAGTTGAGTGGGATTTCAAGGTCCTCGGTGGCAACGAGGATCTCTCCGCAGAATGATGCCCTGGCTTCTCCTGCTGCTGCCTGCCGGTCGTTGCCGGGCCAGAAATGGGTGAGCATGAGTCGTTTTGCTCCAGCTCGCGTGGCCCACCTGCCGGCTTCGGAGGCACTCAGAAGATTGCGCTGGCCGGCTACGAACTCTCCGGGTCGGTCGGTGGCATCAACGATAAACAGATCCGCATCTGCCCCCAGCTTCGCAAGATTGGGGTCGGGTCCGGTATCACCCGTGTAGGCAATGACGATGTCGGCAGCTGAAAGGCGGATTCCCACATTGGGGACGAAATGCGGCAGCTCGATGCAGCTCAGCTGGAAGGGTCCCAGTCGATGGTCGGCAGGGATCTCGTGAAAGTCGAACTCGTCCCCCATATCAACTTCTGGCTCGAGACCGCGCAATCGGTCAACTACCCCACGGGGACAGTACACCGGAAGCCGTGTCGAGGGGCGTGATCCGTAGCGGCGGATACGGAACAGCCCGTGGAGATCGATGAAATGGTCGGGGTGTTCGTGACTGATCACTACCGCATCGACACGAGCTTCAGGAAGGTGCGCCAGCAGCCGAGGAAGCGTTCCATAGCCCAGGTCGAGGACAATCCGATACCCATCCCAATCAATGAGGAAGCCACTGCAGGAGTGAGTCGGCGTCGGATAGGCGGCGCTGCTTCCCAGAACTGTCAGAGTTCGCTTACGTGGTGTCTTCTGCCTAGCTTGGTCCTCGATGTCGTTGTTCATTTCAGTGTTCCGTTTCAACCCGCATGTACCAACGTCTCCTTTTCGAATCGTCGCGCCAGTGTTATCGCACAGTCCCCCGGCTGCCGACAGCAGTTGGACTTCGGATGCCGCATTCGAATGCCGTGCCGGTTTCGAATCCTGCCCGTCATTCCGCAGATCAGCGCGGTGCACAGCTGACAAGTTCCGTGGGACCCTACGCCACCTCCAGGCTCTCGCCTGAGGTGCCGTCAGACGCTCCACGGAAGTCTCCCCGGGGCGGGGCCGACTCTGGTCAGGCGACTTCGAATCATCGGCTGCCGCTTATTACCCACCCTGAGGGGGACTCCTCGACAGATCAGAGCTGTTCTCCAGCTGCGACGCCGCCTCCGAGCTCCGCAATGAATGGACTGATGACGCGGTCGATCAGGGCTCGGCGTTCTGGCATCGGCAGCACGAGGCACTGAACAGTCACGCCATCGATCAGCGCGAACAGCTGCGACGCCGTGTGCACCGAAAGACCCCTCCCCGCGAGCCAACGGCGAAGCTCTTCGTCGAGCCTCGCCGACTCGGCTGCCAATTCAGCATCGACGGCAGACAGAGCGGCGTACGCGAGCCAGACTCGAGCACGCCGCTCCCGCGGACTATCCAATGGCAACCATTGCTCCACGATGTCACGCAATGTCGTGGGGTCAGCAGCTCTGATGTCCGCGACGAACTGTTCGCCGGCGTGGTTGAAACCTGCCCGGATCAGCTCGCCCTTCGTCCTGTAGTAGTACTGCACCTGCGCCGGCGACACCCCGGCGGCCGCAGCCACACTGCGGACGCTGAGGGCACCTGCCCCGCGGTCGGCAAGAACACTGACAACTCCATCGACAATGCGGGTAGACGACATCAGTCCCTCGACGCGATCATCGACCACACGGTCGCCGCCAACTCCGCAACCCCCAGCACCGCAATCACGAAACCAGCCTGCCGCAGACCAACGACTGGGGTCTCGACGTCGTGGAAAACGAAATACATCACAAGCCCGCCGATGACCATGATCGCACCGACGAGGAGCGCCGCAACATGCTTACTCATCACTCTGCACCCTTTCCATATCTGTACGACTGCACAGTACGATCGTACAGCCGAGCTCAGGAGATGCAATACCCTGCAAGCAATCCCATCGACTTCGCAGATCAGACCGCCGGGAATCTCAGTCAACTCGTCGAGGTGCCCGCATGTACGTCGAGCGAGAGCCCTCGAAAGTCGGCGATCCGCGCAAGAAGATTCTGCAGAAGTTCGACTTCTTCGACGTCGAGGCATTCTGTGAACGCACTCTCATGCGCCTCGGCAAGCGGACGGATATTCCCAAGAACCCGCTCGCCCTCCTCGGTCAGAACGACCTCGTGGATTCGTCTGTCAGCGCGGCTTCGGCGCCGCTCGATGAGGCCACGCCCCTCAAGCCGATCCAGCACTGCAACGATCCGACTCGGCCCCACCCCGACCTGCGCACTGAGAGCACGTTGACTGACCCCCGGATCACGCCCGATCAAGCGGAGCAGGCCCGCGTCAGAAGCAGTGATATCCAATGCCTGCAATGCCCGCTCAAAACCGCTCGCAGCGTCGGACCCGAGCTGAGAGAGGAGGAAGGCGATTCGATGGTGTGGCTGCGGCGCTGTCGTCATGCATCCATAATAGACCTCTTGATAAATCATTCACACCATGTATGATCTATGGCATGAATGAATACGTGGCACCCCAAGCCGATCAATCCCATGCGAAGCGCCATCGACCAAACGGGCCCCATCCTGGAATCGTCGGGACTGTCTGCCTCGTTCTCTTCGCGACGAGCCTTGTACTGATGATCGCCCTCAGCCACGGCAGCTTTATCTCCTCTCCGTTCGCAGACGATTCTCCGGACTTCTTCGCCCGACACGGGCTTGCGTCACGGCTGACGGCACTGTTTCAGTTGGGGGCGTCCGTCCCCCTGGGCATCTATGCCGCAACCATGTACGCACGTCTGCAACGACTCGGCGTACGTGTGCCGGGCCCGTCGATCGCGTTCTTCGGCGGAACCAGCGCCTCTGTGCTGCTTGCGATCTCTGCCCTGCTGACCTGGACCGCCGGCAATGATGCCGTCGCCGCACACCCTGAGCTGACCCGTGCGCTGGGCTTTCTCGCCTTCGGGACGGGTGGCTTCGCTCACCTGCTCGGCCTCGGTCTCCTCGTCGCCGGGATCGCCGTCCCGGGCCTGATCCTGCGACTGCTGCCTCTCCCCCTCGCCTGGGCCGGTCTGGTGATCGCCGCCATATGCGAACTCAGCATCCTCACCATGGCCCTCGAACCATTCCAGGCACTCGTGCCGATCGGACGATTCACCGCGCTCGCCTGGATTGTGGCCGCAGGCTTCCTCCTCCCGCGCAGTCGGCAACGTAAGAACACATTGAAGGGGAGATCATGAACACAGTCAACGACACACTCGCTGCATGGGCAGACGCGGAACGCCTCTGTGACGCAGCGACGACGAGCAGCCTACTGACTCACGACTTCCTCGGCATCGGGCCAGTCGGCTTCCAACTGCCGAAGGAGGCCTGGATACAGCGCCTCACAGACGGGCAGCTCGACTACGAAGAGCTCTCGCTCGACGAAGTCAGCATCCGCGAGTATTCCGCCTCAGCGATCGCCGTTGCCCGCGTGAACACACGGGGCTCCGCCCGGGGCAATCCGCTGCCAACCACTCGAACCACGTTCCACCTGGTGCGCATCGACCACGCATGGCGGATCGCAGGAATCCAACACAGCTTCATCGCAGGAGCACCGGGCTCACCAGTACCAGGCAGATAAGAGTTCCTCAGTTCGGGGATTCGGCCGGCTTCCTCGTCGTCGACCCGACCCTCGGTGGGGAGTCGTCAGACACGCCTGGGTGATCGTCAAGCTCGCACTCATCCTCTCGGTCATCACTGTCGGTGCCATAACCATCCGACCCGCCCTCCACCCCGGCGATCCGAGCGGCACGTCGCTCATCCTCGGCAGCCTGTGGGACGCTCTCGCGTTCCTGACCGCGGTTGCCCGCGGCGTCGTCAAGCCACGCTATCGGCGACAGTCATCGCCAGCGCGATCCATACCACGAACACCTACATGCTGAGGAGCAACCATGAATTTCCACATACTAGATCGCGCCGATGGGCGCGGAGACGGCGAGGACTGGACCGAAAACTACAGCGAGGTCCCCGGGAGCCCCGGAATCTCCCTCATTTTCGAATCCACCACCGAGGCGGGCCGGGGTCCTCGGCTCCACCTCCACCCATACGCGGAGACTTTCGTCATCCGCCGAGGCGGCGCGACGTTTACAGTGGGCGATGACGATATCGATGCCCATGCCGGTCAGATCCTCATCGTTCCGGCCGAGACCCCCCACAAGTTCGTCACCCACGAAGGCGGGTACGAAGCCGTCCACATCCACTCAAGCCCACGCTTCGAGACCACTTGGCTGAAATAGCCAGCCGGTTCGACCATCGTCGTGGGCACTTCGATGTCAAGAACCGATGAGTGGAACCCGTGGGCTTCGAACTGAGTCACGGTAGCGGCTTCTCTCGGGTCGAAGCTCGGCGATGCGACGGACCGGCAGACTATTTCCCCGAGGAAACACATCCGGGCGCGCACTGACTTTCGTCAATGCGCGCCCGGAGGCACGTTCACAGCAACGCTTCACTTCGCGAATGGCCCGCTTTCCTCGTGAAGGGCGTTGTGGAGGAAGTCGATCGCCACGGTGCGGGCCACGTTGGCGGCCTTGGTGTCACGAAGGCTGTCCAGGAGGAGGAAGTCGTGCACCATGCCGGCCACACGCAGTGAGGTCACGGAAACACCAGCCTCGCGCAGCTTGTTCGCATACTGTTCCCCCTCGTCTCGGAGGACGTCGGCTTCATCTGTGATGACCAGGGTTTCCGGCAGCCCCTTGAGTTCGTCGAGAGGTGTCTGCAACGGCGACGCGTACTTGTCTTGTCGCTGCGATTCGTCGGTGGTGTAGGCATCCCAGAACCACTTCATTCCGTCGCGGGTGAGGTAGTAGTCGTCGGCGAACTGGATGTAGGAGGGCGTGTCGAAGTCAGCATTCGTTACCGGGTAGAGAAGTGCCTGCGCTTTGAGTTCGAGCCCTCCACGATCCTTGTTCATCTGTGTGAAGACCGCCGACATGTCGCCTCCAACGGATTCGCCGGTGACGGCGATGCGCGAGGTGTCCATGCCGTGTTCGGCACCGTGCGCGGCGACCCACTGACCGACGGCGTAGTTCTGTTCGACCTGGGTCGGGTACTTCTTCTCCGGGGCTCGGTCATAGACAGGGAAGACACCGACGGCATTCGCCCCGACAGTGAGTTCACGGAACAGGCGGTCATGCGTCTTGTCATCGCCGAAGACCCAGCCGGCACCATGGATGTAGAAGAGGACCGGCAGGTCTCCGGTCGCACCCTGTGGGCGGATGATGCGCGTCTTGACGGAGCCCCATTCGCCGGCGTCGATGTCGACCCATTCCTCGTCGACGTCAGGGCGTTCCACACCTTCGCCGCTCTGCAGGTCGAGCAGGATCTTGCGACCGTCCTCAGGCGGAACCTCGTAGATGCGCGGATGCGGTGCGGTCGCCTCGGCGAGTTCCTTTGCTTCGGGCTCGAGGTACGGGGTGATGGGCTGCGGGACCTCGGTCATGAGAAATCATGCTCCTTAATGTGGTGATCTCTTGCTATGAAGTCGGCGGAAAGCGGAGAGCCGACCTGTCCCTCCAGGCTATGAAGGGGGCTATGATGATGCCATGGTCGCAAACGACACGAACCAGGGCAATGGCGACACTTCGTTGCCGGAGATCGCACTCGTCCGATACAACGAGTGCCAGCTGGCGGCGGTCTACGGACTCACGGACGTCTTCCGCGTCGCGAACGAACAGCTGGAGACGCTCGGTCGCGATCACAAGCAGGTGAGAGTGAGCCACTGGGAATGGGCCGACGACGAGGTGACATGCACGTACGATTCTCACCCCGGAACCGCCAACAGCCCCACCCACGTCGTCTTTCCGCCCAGTCTGATCCCGCCGGCACAGATGGACAAGGCACATGCCCTGCGAAACTGGGCGCTGGAGCAGCGAGAGCATGGGGCCGTCCTCTGCGCCCTGTGTGCGGGAGTGTTCGTCCTCGCTGAGACGGGACTGCTCGATCATCGCGCCGCCACGACGCACTGGGCTTTTGCCGAGGAGTTCTCACGTCGATTCCCTGCTGTGCGCCTTGATGCGAGTCGTATGGTCATCGATGGAGGCGACGTCATCACTGCGGCCGGGATCATGGCGTGGTTGGATTTTGCGCTGTCGCTCGTCGAATCTCTGTTCGGGCCGAGTGTCATGCTCCGTACCTCGCGTTTCATGCTTGCCGATGCTCCGCGGACCGAGCAGCTGCCATATATGGCTCAGCTGCCGACAACGACCCATCACGATGACGCAGTGCGTATCGCGCAAGGCGTCATCGACCGGGAGCTCGCCTCGGCGCTGACTTTGGACCGCTTGGCGGCGGCGACGTCGATTCATCCGAGAACACTCCAACGTCGATTCCGATCTGCAACAGGGATGACGATCACGCGCTATATCCAACGACTTCGCGTCGAGCGCGCCAATCACGCACTGGCGACGACCGGCGAGACATTCGAATCCATTGCGCGCTCGGTCGGTTATGACGATTCGACCACCCTCCGGAGGCTCATTCAGCGTGAGACCGGGTTGACTCCGACCGGCTACCGCCAACGGTTCGGCACGAGGTCGATGGTCAAGCAGTGAGACGTCTTGTGCGGGGCCTGAAGCCGATCTAGCATGTGGCCTCAGGTGACAGTGCAGTCACCGGGAGGTGCAATGATGGACACACCCGCCTATCTCAACGCTGTCGTCGGGCAGACGAACACCCTCGCACAGTGGGCCGCCGACAACGATCCGACCACGCCCGTACCGACATGCCCGGAGTGGAATCTCGGCGACCTCGTCGACCATATCGGCGCGACACAGCTCATGGTGGCCGTCCTCGTCGGCGAGAGGCTCACTGATCCGAGCAGTGCCTTCGAAGCCTACTCTCCGGCGCCGAGCGACTCCGCGCTCTGGCACGATTGGCTCGACACGATGACGTCCCGCGGATACTGGGAGAACGTCGCCGGTTTCGCCGAGGCGATGAGCGGTACCGGACAGACCTTCCGGTTCCGCGCGAGCGATACCGACGGCGACTGGATCGCCCGCCGAGAGGAGGACCGTATCGTGCTCGCACACGGTCCAGGCGCGACCGCAGAGTCCGCCGGTCCAGGTGCTGACGTGACCGTCGAGGGGCCGGCCGTCGAACTGATGCTCGTCATCAGCAGACGCCGCCCGCTCGCCTCGGCGCGCTCGCTCGTCGTCGACGGCGATCGGGCACTGATCGAGCACTGGATCGACCATATGGACTGGGTTGCAGCCTGACCCGTGTCCACGAGCAACCTCTTTGCGTACTTCGTCAGGTCCTCGTCGAGGTCGTCGAGGCGAGGTCATAATCGCCCGTGGGGCTGAACGTCTCCTCGTCGTCATCGAGGACGAGGATCTGTGCACTGGCGATGTCGTAGAACAGCCCAAGCACCTCGGTCTCGGGCAGCCTCGCACGAAGTCTCGCGACCTGCAGCGCCACATTCACCATCGCCAACTGGTCCGCTTCGGAGAAGCCCTGCTCCAGAGACGCCTCGGCGACCGGGTGGCCGGCACGCAGCGCCTCGAGTGCGGGATCAGCAGTCCGCAGCCATTGCCCAAGGGATCCAGACGAATCAGGCACCCCTGACAGCAGCCCTGCCATCGCTCCACAGCCGGAGTGTCCGCAGACGGCAATCAGCGGCACCTCCAATTGCGATGTCGCGAACTCGATCGCCGCCGAGGCGCCCGGGTCGGTGGCGAGGTTTCCGACATTCTGCACCGTAAACACGTCGCCCGGACCGCTGTGGGTGATCATATGGGGTACCACCCGAGAATCCGCGCAGGTGATGAGCATGGCACTCGGTTCCTGTCGGCCGGCCAGGCTCGACATCGTCGGGCGCATGACCTCCCGGACGTTCTCGTGATATGCGGCCACTCCCCGCAGCAGCCTGGTTCGACGTGGCATCGTACTGTGCTCGGTTCGCTGCCATTCACTCCACGTGTGGTAGGTCGGCCCTGGCGGGGCGCCGACGTTCGACTCCCCGGACTCGATGATCGTCACTTCCGCCGCCGAAGCCTCCTGCTTCGATTTCCAGGCATGCAGGTGCTCGAAGGCGGTGTGGTCAAGATAGTCAGTTGAGAGCACCACCGTGACATCGCATCCCGGAGGGATGGAGGCAAGGGTCTTCGACAGGCGCGGTACTGCCAAGAAGCTCAATGCACCCTCGATCGTCAGTCGGCGGCTGCCATCTGCGTTCGTCGCCAACTTCGTCCGCGATCGCACGCCTCGCACCAGCAGCAGCACGGCGGCCAGCAGAAGGCCGCACAGCACGCCCTCGAGGAGGTTGAGCACGGAGACACAGATGACGGTGACCACATACACCGCCAGCTCACCATGCGTGTATGCCGTACGCATGTCGGCTATCTTCACGAGACCGATGCCCATCATGATCAGCAGCCCGGCCAACGCGGCCATGGGGATGAGTTCGATGACGCCGACGAGCACGATCGAGAACAGCAGGATCCACACACCATGGAGGATGCCCGAGGCACGCGTCTGCGCGCCGGCCTTGACGTTCGTTGCCGAGCGCACGATGACACCGGTGATCGGCAGTCCGCCGATGAAACCGGAGACAACGTTTGCCGTTCCCTGACCGATGAGTTCGCGGTCGGTGTTCGTCTCGGTCCCCGGCCTCATCCGCTCGATCGCGACGGCCGAAAGCAATGACTCGACACTGGCGATGAGCGCGACGGTCAGCATGCCGAAGAGCACACCGCCCCACAGTCCCGAGTCAGGCAGCTCGGGCAGCGAGAGGGAGCCGAGGAGCGAACCGCCCAGTTGCACTCGGACCACATCGGCGAAGGCTATGGAGAGCAGCGTCGCCGCGATGATCGCCACGAGCGCGGCCGGAAGAACTCTGAGCTTTGCAGGCACTCGCGGCCACAACACCATGACGGCGATGACCGTGCCACCGAGGATGACGGCAGGCCAGGAGATTGCCGCGATCGCAGCGGGCAGTGCGGTGACCGAATCCACCGCCCCCGTCTCGGCCTCGCCGCCGAGCATGACGTTGAGCTGGCTGAGGGCAATAGTGAGGCCGATGCCCGCCAGCATGCCGTGGACGACGACGGGCGGGATGGCCTGGGCGAATCGGGAGAGACGGGTAAGGCCGAAGATGATCTGGATGATCCCAGCACCGAGCGTGATGAGGGTAGTGACCCGCCATCCATACTGTGCGACCATTTCGGCGACGATCACGGTCAGGCCCGCTGCGGGACCAGAGACCTGCAGCCGCGAGCCTCCCAGCGATCCGGCGACGATCGCGCCGACGGCCGCGGCGATCAGCCCGGCGGTGATGGGCGCTCCCGAAGCCACTGCAATACCAAGAGACAATGGCACGGCTACAAGGAAGACGACGATGGAGGCAGAGAAATCCGCCCGAGCGTGGGGAAAGAGCCGGCGAAAGAGGTTCGGGGAGGTGTCGGCCTCTGCGGGCGATATTTCGGAGCTGAAAGGGCGTGATGGTGACATCGGAGTGTCCTCGGTCTCGGTCCGTAGATCTGGAGGGCCGACCGCGGCGCTGCAGCCGAAACATGGCAATGGTGCGGAACTTCTGCGTGCTGTACTGCTTATCCGGGAGGTTCCAACGGCTGTCCGAACCTCGAACTGTCATTGTCAAAAGCGGTCTGAGGGATCGCTTTCAGCCAGGTTACACTGCCGATGTTAACGGAATGTTTCCTCCTGACCAGGGAGTGCGTCCCCCACCGACACACTCACCACTGAGGCGGCGGAAGAACCTACGATTCTTCTGATGGCTCGAACTACTCAGTCAGATACTCGTCGAGGTCGTCGAGGATGAGTCCGGCGCCGGTGGGCCCGAGCCCGAGGAACCACACATCGTCCTCGACGCGGATCGCCCTGTCGTTCTCCGCCGCACCGAGTCCCTTCCACTGACTCGACTCAAGGGCCTTGTCCTCGCCGGTCGCATCGGGATCGCCGTAGCTCGTGTAGAAGATATAGTCTCCGCCGGCCTGATCGAGGTTCTCCGGCGAGATCTCGACCGCCAGCTCATCGATGTCCTGCTTCTTCGGTCTCTTGAACCCGGCGTCACCGAGGATGACGCCGATGAGCGACTGATTCGCATAGAGGCGAAGCTTGTCCGGCATGAACCGCACGAGCGAGATCGTCGGGTCTCCGTCGACGGATTTCTTCAGCGTCTTCGCTTTCTCGGCGTACTCTTCGAGGTCGGCCGTGGCATCGCTCTCCATCCCCAGGGCGTCGCCGACGAGGCGGAAGTTCTCCTTCCAGGGGAAGCCGGGGCGAATCGAGAACACCGTCGGAGCGATCGAGTCGAGCTCATCGTAGAGCTTGTCGGCACGCAGCTGGCTGCCGAGGATGAGATCGGGTTCGAGTGAGGCGATCTTCTCGAGATCGAGTTCGTTGATCGTTCCGACGGTCTCGACACCGTCGACCTTGTCTTCGAGGTAGCTCGGCACCGGGTTCGCCCCTTCTGTGGTCACCATGCCTACGGGCTTGATGCCCAGAGCGAGGACGTCGTCGAGTTCACCGGTATCGAGAACGACGACGCGCTCGGGCTTTGCCTCGATCTCCGTCGTTCCATTCGCATGCTTGATCGTGCGCGGGAACTCCCCTGCCTCGGCATCGGTGCCGAGCTTCGCAGTCTCCTCGTCCGCGGTGCCGAAGGCCTCACCGCCGGTCGCGACGTCCTTGTTTCCTGATTCACCGCCTCCTCCCTTATCGCCGTCGGCGGCACATCCGCTCGCGAGGAGAGCAATGGTCAAGGTCGTTGCAGCGAACGTCGCCGCGCTCCGAGGCAGAGAAATCGCCATAAGGGAAGTCTAACCTCATGAAATGCTCAGAAGTTAAGCCACCCTCACCGAGGGTCGTTTTCACCGAACACCCTGCTTTCACCCGCTGGCACGAATACACAAGAGAGCACCATGACACCCTTCAGCCATCGGACTTCCCGCTCGGCGACGAACGCCCTCGACCGCATCGAGGACGAATTCAGACAGAGTGATGCGCTGAGTGCAGCTGCTTCGATCGTACGAAGGGCCCTGTCCGTGGACAGGGCCCTTCGTACGATCGAACCGCCGACGGGACCGACGGCGCTGTCATTCGGAGTCGGGAGCCGCCTCGGCGATCATCGCTTGACGATCATCGGTTGTCGATCACTTCGCGGCGGGACGAGAGCCGATGATCTCGGCCCGCTCCTCACGGTTGAACTGGCGCAGCTGGGTCACGTGTCCGGGATTGAGTTCGGAGACGTCGGCGACCTGCAACAGGCGCATGGTGCGCTCGACCTGCTCGCCGAGGATCGCGATCGTCCGGTCGACACCGGCGCGACCGCCGGCCATGAGGCCGAAGAGGTAGGCACGGCCGATGAGGGTGAAGTCGGCGCCGAGTGCGAGTGAGGCGACGATATCGGCGCCGTTGCGGATACCTGTGTCGATGATGATCTCCACGTCCTTGCCGATCTCACGAGCCACCTCGGGGAGGAGTTCGAAGGGCACGGGCGCCCGGTCGAGCTGACGCCCGCCGTGGTTGGACAGGACGATCGAATCGACGCCGAGGTCGGCGAGCTTCTTCGCGTCCTCGAGC
Source organism: Brevibacterium atlanticum (assembly GCF_011617245.1). NCBI lineage: Bacteria > Bacillati > Actinomycetota > Actinomycetes > Micrococcales > Brevibacteriaceae > Brevibacterium > Brevibacterium atlanticum. The sequence goes on from NZ_CP050152.1 coordinate 3,682,217, forward strand.
GTCTGCACGCCCTTGACGGAGAACTTGCCGTCCCACATGGCACGGATCTCCGCGAGGTCGTCGAAGTCGATCGAGGGGTCCATCGCCGAGTCGAGGAGTTCGCCCACGGTGCCGCCGGTCTCCGACAGGGAGGCGAACTCGAGCTTCGGGGTGGTCAGGAAGTCCCACCACCACCAGGGACGCGGGATCGCGTTGAGGATCGTCTGCGGGGTCAGCTGCGGCGGGATCGAGAAGCCGTTGCGGGTGTCCCGCAGGCGGGCACCGGCCACGGGCGCGTCGACGGTGAAGAACAGGGTGTCGAAGCCGGCGTTCTTCGCGCGTTCGACCAGCGCGTAGGAGATGTCGCGCTGCTTCATGACGTAGAGCTGGAACCAGTTGCGGCCGTGCGGGTTCGCCTTCTTCACGTCCTCGATCGAGGTCGTGCCCAGAGTCGAGAGAGTGAAGGGGATGCCCGCAGCACCGGCGGCACCGGCACCGGCCGTCTCGCCTTCGGTCTGCATCAGACGAGTGAAACCGGTCGGCGCGATGCCGAAGGGCATCGCCGAGCTGCCGCCCATGATCTGGGTGGAGGTGTCGACGTTCGTGACGTCCTTGAGGATCGATGGATGGAACTCGATGTCGCGGAAGGACTGGACCGAGCGTTCCATCGAGATCTCACCCTCGGCCGCACCGTCGGTGTAGTCGAAGGCCGCAGCCGGGGTCCGCCGTTTGGCGATCCTGCGCAGGTCATCGATCGTCAGTGCGTTCTCCAGGCGGCGCTTCTTCGGGTCGAGTTCGAACTTCTTGAACTTCATGAGGTCGAAGATCTCAGCCGGCTGCGGGATCTGTCTCTTGACCATGTACATCGCTCCTCAGTCTTGGGTTGGAATGGGTACTGGCAGGTGGGGTGGGTGCGGCGGCGTGTCCGGCACCCGGGGAAGTCAGGTGCGGATCAGGCCGGAATCATCCAGGACAGCACCGTGGACTGGAGGCCTACGAGGAGGCACATGAGCACGAGCATGCCCAGTGACCACCAGATGACCCGGCGGAAGATCGCAGACTCCTGACCGAGCAGGCCGACGGCGGTCGCGGCGATCGTGAGGTTCTGCGGGCTGACCATCTTGCCGACCACACCTCCCGAGCTGTTCGCGCCGACGAGCAGCAGCGGATCGATTCCGGCGTTCTCGGCCGCGGTCTGCTGGAGGGTGGCGAAGAGCGCGTTCGCGCTCGTGTCCGAACCGGTCACGGCAGTGCCCAACCATCCGAGGATGGGTGAGAGGAAGGCGAAGAGCGCACCGGCCCCGGCGATCCAGGTACCGATCGTGATCGTCTGTCCGGAGAAGTTCATGACATAGGCGAGTCCGAGGACGAAACCGACAGTGAGGATCGCGAAGCGCATCTTCACGAGGTTGTCGACGTAGGTCTTCCACCCGTCCTTGACCGTAATGCCGAAGGTCACGGCGATGATGAGCCCGGAGATGAGCAGCAGCGTGCCTGGCGAGGACAGCCACTGGAAGTTGTAGACCGTGCTCGTCGAGGGTTCGCCGGAGGCGGTGAGCAGATTGCCGTCGAGGCCCGGCCAGGGGATCTTGACATCCGTGCTGGCGAGCCAGTCGTTGATCGCCGGGACGAGCTTGCAGACCGAGAAGATGACGACGATGAGCAGGTACGGGAAGAGCGCGAAGAACACCCGAGAACCGGTCAGCGGCTGTGTCTTCGTTCCCTCAGCGGTCTTGAGGGCATCGGCGGCGGAGCCGGCATCGGGGGTGTCGGTGTCCTCGTGTTCACGTTCGATCGCCATCTTGTCCAGTGCGTCCTGACCTCCCACCGGCTTCCAGAAGCGGAGCATGATGACGGCGGCGGCGAGTCCGGCGAGTGAGGAGACGATATCGGTGAGCTCGACCGAGAGCAGGTTCGACGACACCCACTGCGCGGCAGCGAAGACGATGCCGATGACGAGCGCCAGGGGCCACATCTGCTTCAGCCCGCGCTTGCCGTCGACGAGGAAGACGAGGAAGAGCGGAACGATGGCGGCGAGCAGCGGGGTCTGGTGTCCGACCATCGCGCCGATGTCCTGGTAGTCGATGCCGGTCAGGGTACCAGCGGTGATGATCGGCGTCGCGATCGCGCCGAATGCCACAGGAGCCGTGTTGGCGACGAGGACCACGACGGCCGCGCGCATCGCGGTGAAGCCGACGGCGACGAGCATGACACCGGTGATCGCGACGGGAGCACCGAATCCGGCGAGCGCCTCGAGCAGGCCGCCGAAGCAGAAGGCGACGAGGATCGCCTGCACCCGGGGGTCGCTCGAGATGACGTTGATGACGAGGCGGAGGTCCTCGAACCGTCCGGAGCGGACAGTGAGTTCGTAGATCCAGATCGCGTTGACGACGATCCACATGATCGGGAACAGGCCGAAGGCGAAACCTTGGGTGGCCGAGAGCCCGGCCAGGCCCGCGGGCATCCCGTAGGCGAAGATCGCGACGGCGAGCGCCACGACGACCGAGGCGATTCCGGCCAGATAGGCCTTCCATTTGAGGACGCCGAGAGCGATGAAGATCGTCAGCAGCGGCAGCAGTGCCAGCAGCGACGACCACAGCAGACTGTCGGCGATCGGGGCGAGGTCGGGTGTGTACATGATGTCTCCATCGAGGCTCGTGTTCGCTCACGGCGGCGCGATTCCTCAGCGAATGCGCGTCGGTCGCGGACGATCGAACGGTTCCGGGATGGTCTTTATGAGGTCAGACCATTAATGTGATGGTAGGGCCGAGTGTGATCTGCGTCAAGCATTCGCGCGAAATCCGATGGGCTGCACCGAGGCGGCCCGGGGAGTGGGCCCGTGGGACGTGGCCTGTGGGACCGGGCCTGTGGGACCGGGCCTGTGGGACCTGGTCCGAGGAGTGGGAGAATCACGTGAGCAGAAGGACCGACATGGAGAGGCGGGGCGAGTGATGGCCGATGCCGAGTGGAAGCCTGTGAGCAGGTCGTCGACCTATGAGCTCGTCATCGATGCGATTGAGGAGCGCATCATCGCCGGTGAGCTGGGTGTGGGAGACCTGCTGCCGGCCGAACGTGACCTCGCCTCGAAACTCGGAGTCAGTCGCGCAAGCGTCCGCGAGGCCCTCCGCGTCCTCGAGAGCCTCGGCGTCGTCCGTTCGAGCGGCGGGTCGGGACGCGGAGCCGGAACCTTCATCGCCGCGATGCCCACCGCCGCACTCACCCGCTTCCTCCGCCTTCACGTGGCACTGACGAACTTCAGCCTCAGCGACGTCATCGAGACCCGCGTCCAGCTCGAGCAGTCGAGCGCCGTGCTCGCCGCGACCCGCGCCGACGAGGATGCCCTGGCCGTCATCAACGCGCAGCTGGCGATCATGGACACCCCCGGGGTCAGCCTCGAAGTCTTCAACGACGCCGACACGGCCTTCCACGTCGCCATCGCCCAGGCCGCGGGAAACCAGCTCTTCTCCGACCTCACGGGAGCAATCCGCACCTCCCTGCGGACGACGATCTTCGCCTCGTTCCACCAGGTCGACGATCCGACGACGCTGATGGGCCGCCTCCAGTCCCAGCACCGAGGCATCGCCGAGGCGATCGTCGCCGGTGACGGCGAGCGCGCGGCCCGATTGACGGAGGAGCACATCCGCACCGCGGCAGCGGCTCTCCCCGGCCTCCACAAGCCCTAGCGGACCCCCTCAATTGCTACCTGACGGCGGCCTAGCAACCTCGCGCGAGGTTGCTAGGCCGCCGTCAGGTAGCAATTGAGGGGGTCACTCCTCGGCCGCCCGCTTCGCCTCTCTTCTCTCCGCCTTGTGGGCTGCCCGGGTCTCCTTGCGTCGTTCGACGAGGAGGTAGAGCGCGGGGACGAGGATGAGGGTGAGCACCGTCGACGAGGTGAGCCCGCCGATGACGACGATCGCCAGCGGCTGTGAGATGAAGACTCCCCCACCGGTGAGTCCCAGCGACATCGGCACGAGCGCGAAGATCGTCGCGGCCGCGGTCATGAGGATCGGGCGCAAGCGCAGCCGAGTGCCGTGGACGATTGCGTCCATGAGGTCCAGGCCGTCCTCGCGGAGTTTGTTGATGAGGTCGATGAGCACGATCGCATTCGTCACGACGATGCCGATGAGCATGAGCAGACCGATGAGCGAGGGAATGCCCAACGGCGTTCCGGTCACCAGCAGGAGGAGCACCGCACCGGTCGCGGCGAACGGGATCGACACGAGCAGGATGAGCGGCTGGACGAAGCTGCGGAACGTCGCGATCATGACGAGGAACACGAGCACGATCGCCACGGCCATAGCCGCCCCGAGCTGACCGAAGGAATCAGCCTGCTCCTGGCTGGCACCGCCGACGTCGAAGCTCACGCCTTCGGGCAGGTCCATGGTCTCGGTCAGGTCGGTGGCGGCAGCAGTGACCGTTTCGAGCTGACCCTCGGCCGGGGTCGCGAACACCGTGACTCGGCGGTCGCCGTCGGCGCGATCGATCGTCGCTGGGGTCTCGGCCTTCCTCACCTTCGCGATCTCGTCGACGGTGATCGGGTCACCGGTGATGTCGGGGATGGCGGCCTGCTCGTCGGCGAGGCTCTGCTCCTCTTCCTGAGTCTGCTCCTGTTCACGCTGACCGTCGACGAGGTCGTCGATCGCGTCATTGGCCTCCTTCAGGCCCTTCTCCGCCTGTTCGACTCCTTCGCGGGCCTGTTCCACCTGATCGGCGGCCGTCTCGGCGGGGCTCGGTGCCGGCGGTGGATTCTCAGCCTCGCGCAGGGCCTTGCGGGCCTCTTCGAGCTGGTCGGCGGCATCGTCGCGGGCCTCGCGCGCCTGGTCGAGCTGTTCGGCCGAATCGTCGGCGGCCTTGCGCTTGGCCTCTTCAGCGCGGGCGTCGGTCTTCTTCTCGACCCTGTCGGTGGCCTCTTCCTGTGCGTTCTGCGTCTGCACCTCGGTGACGGGCAGCTCGAGTGCACGGATCTCATCCGGGGTCGCATCCTGGTGGGTCGGGGCGAGGAAGATGTCGCGTTCCTTGCCCTTCAAGGTCAGCTTTCCCGCCTCGGTGCCATGCAGAGCGGCGGCGATGGCCTGGCCGACCTCGGCTTGGCTGTACCCGTAGTCGGCGGCCTTCTCCCGGTCGACGTCGACCTCGATGACCGGCTGATCGGCGGCGAGGTCGTTCCGGGCGGATCGGACACCGTCAGTGTCCGCCATTGTCGTCGTCACCTCGTCGGCGGCCTTCCGCAGTGCTGCCAAGTCAGTACCCGAGAGCGTGACCTCGACCTCGTCGCTGACGGATCCGCCGGCGTCCTGGACGTCGATGTCACCGGCGTCCTTACCGAGGTCGCCCAGCTGGGTGCGGATCCGGTTCGTCGCGACCTCGGCCTCGGAATCCTCGGCGAGGGTGACGTTGAACTGGTTCTCGGCTCCGGATTCCGGGCCGTTGACCGTCGTCGAGTAGGTGTCGACATCCGGGTCGTCGCCGAGGACGGCTTCGACGCGCTTGGCGGCTTTGTCTCCGGCTTCCAGCGATGCCCCGGCCGGCAGTGTCTGGGTGATGTAGAGGGAGTTGGCTCCAGCCGAACCGAGCAGGTCGGTCTTGAGGAAGGTCGCACCCATCATCGTGACGATGAAGATGATCACGGAGAACGCGATCGTCCGCCAGGGATGGTGCAGGGCGGAGATGATGGCGGGCAGGCTGCGCTGCTGGAGACGGTCGACCCGACCGGAGGCCTCTCCGTCCCCCGGTGCCGGTGAGACGACGGGCTCGACGGTCGCGTCCGGCAGCAGGTCCTTACCTTTGGCTGCGCGTTTCGCGTTCTTCTTCTCGATCGTCTTCTGGCGGCGTTCGGCCCGGGCCACAGCCCTCTTGTGCTGCTTGGCGGTCCACAGCTCGAAGCTGCGGTCAGTGGCGGCCTGCCGCTTGGGTGAAAGCGGTTTGGGGCTGCGGCGCAGCACCCAATAGCTGAAGACCGGGACGATCGTCAGCGCCACGACCAGCGAGGCCAACAGCGCCAGGGAGACTGTGACCGAGAAGGGTCGGAAGAGCTGTCCGGCGATGCCGTCGACGAAGGCGATGGGCAGGAACACCGCGACGGTGGTCAGGGTCGAGGCGGTGATGGCTCCGGCGACCTGTTTGACGCTGGCGACGATGTCGTTGATGGTCAGGTCGGTTGTGCCCTGCCGCCGACGGATGTTCTCGATGACGACGATGGAGTCGTCGACGACGCGGCCGACGGCGATCGTCAGGGCTCCGAGGGTGAGGATGTTGAGTGTGTAGTCGCCGACCTGGAGGCCGATCATCGCGATGAGCAGCGACATCGGGATCGAGATCGCGGCGACGATGGTCGAGCGGAAGGAGCCGAGGAAGGCGAGGATGACGAAGATCGCGAAGATCAGGCCGAGTCCGCCTTCGACGGAGAGGTCGTGGATGGACTTCTCGATCTCCGGCGCCTGGTCGAAGATCGTCGAGAACTCCGTGTCGTCGCCGAGTGTCGGACCCACTCGGTCGAGGGTGTCGGCGACCTTGTGGGAGACGTCGACGACGTTGGCGTCCTGGTCCTTGGTCACCGAGACGGTCACGGAGTCCTCGCCGTCGGCGCGGGACAGTGAGGTCTTGTCGATCGAGTCGAGGTCGACGTCGGCGACGTCGCCGAGCAGCACGGTGCCGTCCTGAGTGCGTAGCGGCGTCTTCTCGATCTGTTCGACGGCGTCGACCTCGGTGCCGACCTCCACGGCCATCGAGGTGTCGCCCTGGCTGCTGCGACCGGCGGGGACGACGGTGCCGGCGGCTTCGAGTTCGTCAGGGACCGAAGATTCGACGACGTTGTGCTCCGCGACATCCTCAGGGCGGAAGGAGATGGTCACTCGCTGTTCGTCCTGACCGGTGACCTCGACGTTCGAGACACCGTCGAGGGCGCGCAGCTCGGGGACGAGGTCGGCTTCGAGGCGGTCGCCGAGCGTCTTCGGATCTCCGCCGGAGACGGCGAACATCGACACCGGAACGTCATCCATCTGGTAGGACAGGACCTCGACCTCGGCGTCGTCGGGCAGGTCCGCCTTCGCTCCGTCCACGGCCGAACGGATCGAGTCGGTCATCTTCTCGGAGTCTTCACCGAAGGGCCAGGTCACCTCGGCGGTCATCATCCCCGACGAGGTGGAGGTGGTCACCGATTCGAGTTCGCCGACCCCCTCGAGCGCGGTTTCCAGCGGTTTCGTCACGGTCTCTTCGACGACCTCCGGGGAGGCGCCGGGCACGGTTGCCTGCACCGAGGTGCTGGGCAGGTCGACCGAGGGCATCGTCTCCTGGTTGAGCGAGGTGGTCGCGACGACGCCGAAGACGGCGATCACGAGGGTGAGCAGTCCGACGATGAGGCGGTTCTTCAGACTCATCCGGGTGATCAGGGACACGGGTTCCTCCGGGTTCGGGAGTGATGGCTTGCGGTCGGGCTGGTGTCGGTCGGGCTGCTTCCGGCTGGTTCGGTGCGGTCGGCCGTGGGGCAGCGTATTCAGTCTTCCGGGTCGAGGGGCGTCTTCGCGTCGGCCGAATGGTGTCAACCGTGTCCCCCAAAGGGATGATTTCGCTCGATCGCCGGCCTCTGGTTCGACCCTAGGTTTCCCGGCCGAGCTCGGGCGCGGGTGTTTCCCTCCGGACCGCCTTCAGGAAATGCGGAGAGGTCCCGGAGGATTGCCCGCGTGCAGGGTCGATTGTCGGACCGGGGTGTCGACTGTCGGCCAGCGGAGGCCGCCGCATTCGCCCGCGTCAGCGCTGATCAGCTGTGCAAGCGTACGTGGTGGAGGAGGCGTTCGGCGCGGGCAGTGCCGGTCGTGAGGCCGGCACCGATTTCATGGTCATTGCCGGTCTTGTGGTCCGCGCCCGGACTGAGCGCGGAGGTGAGGGCGGAGCGGGCCGCCTCGATGTCGAAATCCTCACCGATGACGACGAGGACGCTGTCGGCGTCCTGCAGATCCGGGGCCTGCCCGGTCTGCTCGGACACGTAGACGTTCGGACCCACAGCCTGCACACCGAACCGGGTCCGACGGGGTCCCACTTCGACGAGCACGGTGCCCTTGACCCGGTAGACCCCGGACGGGAGGTCCTCGACGAAGTCCATCACCGCGTCCGGGTCGGCGCATCCGGTGCCGGTGACGGTCACGGACTGGGCATGGCGGTGCGGCAGGACCGCCTCGTCCTCGCCGGTCTGCTCGGTCGCTGCTTCCGCGTAGGCCTGGCGCAGCAGTTCCCGGATGGGCAGTTCGGGTTGGATCGATTCGTCCCCGTCGGAGGCCCCACCTCGGCGACGGTCGGCGTAGTCGCGCTCCCCCACTCCGGGATCGAAGATCAGGGCGGGGTCGAGGCGGGCGTGGTGCGTGCCGATGACGATCACGCGCGGGTTGCGCTGGTGTACGCGGTCGCGAACGGCTTCGATCGCGGCGTCGCGGTCGGATTCGGGCAGCTGATCGAGCTTGTTGACCAACACCAATGTGGTGGCCGCATAGCGCAGCGGCGGCAGGTGCGAGGTATCGACGGTCTTGAAGTGCATGGTCGCGTCGACGACGTCGATGACCCCGCCGAGGTGGAACCGGTGGCGGCCCATGCGCGTGACCATCCGTGCCAGGGTCAGCGGTTCGGCGAAGCCGCTGGCTTCGATCATGATCGCGTCGAGGCGGAGGCTCGGGTCCGTCATCGCCACCAGCGCGTCCTCGAGTGAGGAGTCATCGGTCAGGCAGCAGATGCACCCGCCGGAGATCGAGAACGGTTCGTCGACCTGCCCGACGACGAGCCCGGCGTCGATGTTGAGTTCGCCGAAGTCGTTGACGATGACGCCGATGCGGGCATCGGGGTGGCGCAGCAGGTGGTTGAGCAGGCTCGTCTTACCGGCGCCGAGGTAGCCGGTGAGGAGGATGACCGGGATCGCTGGTCTGCGCTGAGCTCCGCCCATGTCTCCCCCTGTGCTGGTGCTGTCCGCTCGATTTCTCGCCCGTTAATGGTAACGTGTTTCATTATTTCTTCCGCATATGCACGCTCACGCATATGCGGTTCGCTCGGGATCATCGAGGAGGGTCTCCAGCCATGGCAGCTCCGGAGAAGAAGACACGCAGCACGGCACAGAAGGCCCTCATCCGCGACGCCTTGGAATCAGAGACCCGCTTCGTCTCGGCCAAGCAGCTCCACCGCCGGCTCGAGGACGACGGTGCGAGCGTCGGCCTGGCCACCGTCTACCGTCAGCTCAACGCACTCGGTCGCAGCGGTGACGCCGATACGATCACGATCGGTGAGACGCAGCTCTTCCGCGCCTGCGCGCAGGCCGAACACCATCATCATCTCGTCTGCGAACGCTGCGGTACCGCCGTCGAGATCGACCCGCCCAGCGAGGACTGGATGCGCACCGTCGCAGGCTCCCACGGCTTCGAGATCACACACCACGTGTTCGAGATCTTCGGCATCTGCGCCGACTGCCGAACCGCCGCAGCCGACTGAGGCCCGAAACTCGCACAACAGCTTGGTGAACCGACAGCAGCTCGGTGCATGGGCCAAGCTGTTGTCGGTTGACCAAGCTGGAAGCTCGTGGCGCACCAGCGGCAGGAGAGCGTCAGCCTCGGTGTGCTGTGTCCCATGCAGGGAAGTCGTCAGGGTACTCCAGCCAGGCCATGGGTCCGGCGAGCAGCTCGGCGTCGGTGAGCACCGCGCGTTCCAACGCCTCCCGCAGCCCTGCCTCGTCGAGGTCGATGCCGATGAAGGCCAGCTCCTGTCCCAGCGCCAGCAGTTCGGCACCTTCGCCGAGGTAGGGCCCGGCCGTCAGCGGCGCGAGCATGAGTCGCGTCGACGTCTGATCCCAGTGGGCCGTCACGTACGGACGCGATGCCAGGCGCGCGAACCCTGCCGACCGGATGATTCGTCCCCAACATCCCTCACCGAGCGCGGCGGTCAGCACTGCCTGCAGCCGCTGCGGATGGAACGGCCGCGCCTGCTCGTAACGGAAGCCGGAGGCGCGCTTCGCACAGCCGGGAGGACTGAACTCCGAGTTGAGGATGGCCGTCCACCCGGCCGAGGGCGGGCGCTGCCCGAAATCCCAGCACACGGGCTCATGCACCGAGTCGCCGTCGAGGACGAATCGGTGGGCTTCAGGAGCGAGGTGGGCGATAAGGTCGACGGCTTCCGCCGGCTCACCGTCGCCCGCCCCCAACAGGGCCAGCGTCGAGGCGAACTCGACCTGCCCGACGAGCCGAATGCAGCGATCCTCGTCCTCGAGGTCGCCGGACAGACAGGTGAGGTCGACGGCGCAGACGAGATCGGAGAGCACCGCCGGCGAATCGGCCGCGCTCAGCGCCCCGATGACCTCTGGGCACGCGGTGTCGTCGGCGTATTCGAGGACGAATCCGCGAATACCCGCAGTCATGCCGAGAAGGCCGACGAGGCGGTCGATGGCGTCGATGCCCTGCTCGGTCTGCTCGGCTGGCACGAAGACGTAGCCCCGGGACCTGGCCATGTCCATCGCATAGCGGCGGCGCTCGTGAGCGCAGAGTCCGACGACGGCGATCGCGTCGATCCCAGACACGACCGGCCCCGACTTCCGCTCAGCCAGCCTGGGTATCTGCTCGGCCGGCCCTGGCATCCGCACGCCCGGCTCCCCCGATCGGTCGACTGGTTCCTGCATTCGCTTCCTTCCCGATGAGGTCGTAGTATTGACGCTAATAATACTCATTCTCAGTAAGGAGTCACGCTCATGAAGGTTCGCAATTCCCTCCGCTCCCTGAAGTCGCAGCCGGGTTCACAGGTGGTGCGTCGACGCGGACGCGTCTTCGTCATCAACAAGAAGAACCCGAAGTTCAAGGCCCGACAGGGCTGAGCGGCGGAGCGTAGGCAGGGCTGAGCGGCAGCCTGATCGCGCCGAAGTCCTCAGCAGGATCGACGGCCGCCCGCATCGGTTCCCGAATCAGGGACCGCATCGGTCACTCCAGCCGAGCTCGGATCTCGTCGAGTTCGGCTGCGGTGTCGAAATCCTTCAAAACGTGCGGATCGACGTCGACGACGGCGGGCTCTAAAACGGCGAAGAGGAGTTTCACGGCACCGTCGGTGGGGTCGCCGATGTCAGCCAGGCGAGCACACAGCAGCTCGGTCGGCCACGCGGCGCAGAGGTACTGCGTCTTCCCGCGGTCGTCCGTGCCCGCCGCCGGCCCTCCGGTCTCCCGGCAGGTGCGAATGAGTTCGCCGAGGTGGCCCGCCGTGATCATCGGCATGTCCCCCGCGAGGACGAGAGTGACGTCTGCCTGTGGGACCGCTGACGCGGCAGGATGCGGCGCACCCTCCACGGCCAGTGGCTGCATCGCCGCCATGGCGGCCGCGATCCCGGCCAATGGGCCGGAGAACGCGGGCTCCTCCCGTACTTCACGCACGTCGTCCCGCTCCGCCTCCGACAGCCCGTCCCGCGGTCCAACCACCCACACCTCGGCGCCCTCGTCGAGGCCACGGATACTTGCAAGGATCCGTGAGATCGTCGACTGTCCACCCACGTCGACTCCGGGTTTGTGCACGCCTGCAAACCTCCGGGAGCGCCCGCCGGTGAGAATGATCGCGTTGACCGTCATACCTCGATCGTACCGACCGGCAGAATCTCGACCGACCGCAGGCGATGCCTGGCATCGACCGCCACTCCCGCCGGCTGCCTGCACAGTCCTCGGCGACCCCTGGCGACGAATTCCGCAGCGCAGCCCGACCGAATCGGCGCTAGTCTGGGCGGGAACACAGCCACCTCGCGCACGCACCGTCGAGTGCGCCGCGCACTGCCGAGCGCACGGAGGATGATCATGTCGAAGTTCGATGTCGTCGAGGCGTCCATCGCCGACCTGAGAGCCGCCCTCGAAGATGGCAGCACCACCTCGGTGGAGCTCGTCGAGGCCTACCAGGACCGGATCGCCGCCTTCGACGGCCCCGACACCGAGACCCGGCTCAACTCCGTGATCGTGGCCAACCCGCAGGCCCTCGCCGAGGCGGCCGCCTCCGACGAGCGGCGAGCGCGCGGTGAGGTGCTCGGCCCCCTCGATGGGATCCCGTACACCGCAAAAGACTCATACATGGTCGCCGGTCTCACCGTCGCGTCCGGGTCCCCGGCGTTTGCCGACCTCGTCGCGCAGAAGGATGCGTCCACGATCGAACGGCTGCGCGCCGGCGGGGCGATCTGCCTGGGCCTGACGAACATGCCGCCGATGGCCAATGGCGGAATGCAACGCGGACTCTACGGTCGCGCCGAGAGCCCGTATAGCGCCGACTGGCTGACCAGCGCCTTCGCCTCCGGATCGTCGAACGGATCGGGCACGGCGACGACGGCGAGCTTCGCGGCCTTCGGCCTCGGAGAGGAGACCTGGTCCTCCGGTCGGGCACCGGCTTCGCACAATGCGCTCATCGCCTACACGCCGTCCCGCGGGGTCATCAGCGTGCGCGGAAACTGGCCGCTCGTACCCACCATGGACGTCGTCGTTCCCCACACCCGCACGATGGCCGACCTCATCGAAGTCCTCGACGTCATCGTCGGCGACGACACCGAGACCCGCGGGGACTTCTGGCGAGTGCAACCGTGGGTGACTATCCCGCAGGCCAGTGCCGTGCGCCCGGACTCGTATGCCTCTCTGCTGCCGAGCAGCGCCGAGGCGGCCCGCTCGATTCTCGCCGGCAAGCGTCTCGGAGTGCCGCGGATGTACATCAACGCCGATGAGGAGGCCGGGACGAATCCGGACGGCGGCATCGGCGGACCCACGGGCCGACGGATCGACACCCGCGCCTCGGTGATCGAGGCGTGGGAGGCCGCACGGGCCGATCTCGAAGCCGCCGGCGCCGAGGTGGTCGAGACGGATTTCCCTGTCGTGAGCAATTACGAGGGCGACCGCCTCGGCGCTCCGACGATCAGCACCCGCGGACTCGTCAGTCCTGAGTACCTCGATAGGGAGATCAACGACCTCTCATCGTGGGCGTGGGACGATTTCCTCTCCGCGAACGGGGACCCGAACCTCAATTCCCTCGCCGAGGTGGACGGAGCGTCGATCTTCCCCCACCCGGCGGGCGCGCTGCCCGACCGGTACACGGGCTTCGACGATGACATCGCCACCTACCCCGAGCAGGTGCGGACCAACGGATACACGACGATCACGGACATTCCGGAGCTCGAAGCCGGTGTACGCGGTCTCGAGGAGACCCGCCGAATCGACCTCGAGGAGTGGATGGACGCCAACGGCCTCGATGCGGTGATCTTCCCGGCGATGGCCGATGTGGGACCGGCGGATATGGACGTCGACGAGGCCTCGGCTGATCTCGGATGGCGCAACGGCACCTGGGTGGCCAACGGCAACCTCGTACCCCGTCACCTCGGCATCCCTTCCGTGACGGTGCCGATGGGCACGATGGCCGACATCGGGATCCCGGTGGGCCTGACGATCGCCGGCCGCGGCTGGGACGATTCTTCGCTCATCGAGATCGCCGCAGCCTTCGAAGCCACCGGCGACCGGCGGACGGTGCCGCCGCGGACTCCGCGGCTGTAGGACTCCGCCGCAGACCCCGCAGCCGTGGAACTTCACGACTGGAAGCCCGTTCAGTCCCCGGCTTCCAGCTCCCGCCGGCGTCTCGCGGCGTCACGCAGCTGCATCCACCCGGCGAGGATGAACCACACGAGGAACGGGTAGGCGGCGACGCGTTCGATGATGCCGATCGGCAGGCCCCACTCCTCGGGGAGGGCCATGAGCAGGGTTCCGACGAGCCCGAACACTGCCAGTCCGGTCGTCAGAACGCCGAATTCGACGCGCCCGATCCACCGCCTCTCTGGCCACCGGATCAGCGCGATGCCTGCTGCCAGCAGGCCGAGGTTCTGCACCGCGGCGCCGCCGAAGCCGAATACAGCATGGGTGGTGGGGTCGATATCGGCCGGGACCATTCCGGTTCCGGCCAACAGGATGCCGCCGCCGGCGAGCAGGAACGACCCGCATCGACCCCAGACGGTCGGGGCGATCCAGTCGTGCCAGACGAAGGCGATGATCCCCAGCATCGCCCCAGCCATGATGGACACGCCGTTGACCAACGGATGAGCCGGTGAGCACACTTCGATCGGTGATTCGGCGTCACCCCACTCCCCGCATCCGGTCATGCCCAGGTGGCTGATCGACTGCTGCGCGAAGGAATAGGAGCCCTCGGAGACCAGGGCTGCGGGGATCTCGATGAGGATGGCGAGCGCTCCGGCGAGCACAGCGAGCAGTGCCCACACCCGCTCGGGTTTGGGCGAAACGCGAATGGTGCCGGACCCGGCCACCTCGGTCCCTCCGTGCGACAACCTCGGATGTCGTTCACGCTATCACCGCAGCAGCCTGAAACCTTCCGGTGATCCTGTCGGACCCCTGGCGTGTCGTGCCTTCGAGATGGAACAGTATTGTCCATGGTCGATTACACGGTTCTCGCCGAACGCGCCTTCACTCTGCTCCAGGGACATCACCAGGACGATCCGCTCGTGCTGCCGACCGTCTGGGATGCTTGGTCGGCCCGCGCGATGGTCGACGTCGGGTTCAACGCCCTGAGCATCGGCTCCCACCCACTGGCCGACTCCCTCGGACACGAGGACGGGGAGAACATGACGCTCGACCAAGCGCTCGAGGGGATCTCAAGGATCACCTCGGCGGTGGATGTTCCGGTCACCGCGGACCTCGAATCCGGCTACGACACCCCCGCTCCTGAGCTCATCTCCGGCCTCCTCGAGGCCGGCGCCGTGGGTGTGAACATCGAGGACACCGTGCACAGCCGGGGCAGCATGCGCAGCCCCGAGGAGCACGCCGAGTACATCTGGAGCCTGCGCCAAGCCGCCGAGGCCCAACGCGTGCACGTGGTCATCAATGCCCGCACGGACGTGTTCAAATACCCTGGCGACTTCGACGATCCCACCGCCGAGGTGGTCCGACGTCTCCGTCTGTGCACTGAAGCCGGCGCGGACTCCGTCTACCCCGTACGACTTCCCGATACAGGCACTCTCAAGTCGATCCTCGCGCAGATCACTCTGCCGCTCAATGTCACCGCCCACCCGATCAAAGGCGCGGTGCCCGAAGAACTCGACCTCGCTCAGCTCTCTGAGCTCGGGGTCGGGCGCGTGACCTTCGGTCCGCTTCTGCAGGCGGCGCTGACCGACTGCTTCGCGGATTTCACGCGCGCCTGGCAGTAGGGTCATCCCCCTGCTGTCGGCACCGACAACTGCAACTCACCTCAACACCGCCGCAAGAGGAGACGCAATGCCTGCCAACCCCCGTGAAGGCCAGCCCATCTGGATTGACTATGTCTGTCAGGACTTCGAAGCCGGTCAGAACTTCTACACCCAGCTCTTCGGTTGGGAATTCACCGACCAGGGCCCTGATTTCGGCCACTACAACATGATCACGAAGGACGGTCATCCCGTCGGCGGTGCCATGCGAGCCATGAACATGGACGGCACCCCGAGCCCGGAGATGCCCACGGCTTGGTCGACGTACCTGCACACGGGCGACATCGCCCGCGTCCACCAGGCAGCACTGGACGCGGGTGCTGCGGATGTCGTCGGCCCCATGCCTGTCGGTCCGCTCGGTCAGATGGCTGTCGTCGTCGATCCGACGGGATCGCCCATCGGGATGTGGCAGCCCGGTGAGTTCTCCGGCTTCGATACTCCGCTCACCCCCGGAACCCCCGTGTGGTTCGAACTGATGACGACGAACTACGAGGCGGCGAACGAGTTCTACCGGGATGTCTTCTCCTTCGACATCACTGAGATGGAAGGATACCCGTACGCCACCCACGGGGCCGACGAGGAAGCTGTCGCAGGAATCTTTGATGCCAGCGAATGGGCACAGAATTCCTATTGGCGCACCTACATCAACGTCGAGGACGTCGACGCCACGGCGGCGAAGGTCGCCGAACTCGGCGGCACGGTCCTCGCCGGCCCCGAAAGCTCACCCTATGGCCGAATCGCCACTGTCGCCGATCCCGAGGGAGCGACGCTCCAGCTCCAGCAGAATCCGTAGGCCCGGGTTCAAGCCCGCAGGGCGAGTGCGAACGGCAGCACCGAGGTGGCCCCGGCCTTCCGCAGCAGCCTGGCGCAGATGGTCATCGTCCACCGGGAGACGACCTCGTCATCGACGAGCAGCACCGACTTCCCCGCCACCATCTCCTCGACTTCGGGCGGGACGACGAAGGCCTCGAAGAGGTCCTTGACGCGGAAGGCGCTGTTGACGTCCGGGGTGCCGTGCTCGCCGACCTGCAGCAGTTCGCCCCCGTCGACGAGGCGACCGGCCGCGGCCAGATTCGCCGCCAGGGATCGCACGGTCACGGGACGTCGGGCACTCGGGATCGACACGACCACCTCGGGGCGGGTGGCCCAGTCCCACTGCCCGAGAACTTCGAGGCACCATTTGCCGATCTGCCCGGGCACCTCGGCGTCGGGAGCATCGGGGGCGAGGAATGAGCGCAGGCTCTGTCCCTGCCCGAGGTCGGACAGGCGGGCGATCGCACGACCCTCCTCGGCGAGTTCTTCGGCGGGGATCCGGCCCTTGAGCGGGACGCCGATGTTGGCCAGGCCGCTCGGCCAGGTGCTGCGCGGTTCGATGGGCAGGCCGATCTTGTGGAGGTTCCCGGCCGCTGCCTGACGCTGTTCGTCGGAGATCTCGGCGGAGAACCACACGCCCGCGCAGTTGTCGCAGCGTCCGCATGGCTGCGGGTCGGGGTCGTCGAGCTGGCGGATGAGGAACTCCATCCGGCACTGCCCGGTCGCTTCGTAGTCGAGCATGGCTCTGGCTTCCTCGGCGCGCACGGCCGCGACCTTCTCATACCGTTCCCGGTCGTAGGTCCAGCCCTGACCGGTCGAGACGTAGCCGCCTTTGACCTTGGTCACGGCGTCTTCGACCTCGAGGGTCTTCAGAAGCAGGGTCAGGCGGGAGCGTTTGGTTCCGACGAGCGTCTCCAAGCGGGCCACGGACAGGGGGCCGTCCGCCTCGGCGAGGGCGGAGAGCACGGCGTTCGCATCGTCCTGGTTCGGCATTGACGCGGTCGCGAAGTACTCCCAGATCTGTTCGTCTTCCGCCCCGGGCAGCAGGAGGACATCGGCGGAGTCGGTGGCGCGGCCAGCGCGACCGACCTGCTGGTAGTAGGCGACGGCCGAAGACGGGGCACCGATGTGGATGACGAATCCGAGGTCGGGTTTGTCGAAGCCCATCCCCAGCGCCGAGGTGGCCACGAGCGCCTTGAGCCGGTTGTCCTTGAGCTGGCCCTCGAGTTCGGCGCGCTCTTCGGCGTCGGTGCGGCCGGTGTAGGCGCGGACCTCGTGGCCCTGTTCGCGCAGCATGCGGGTGATGTCTTCGGCGGCAGAGACGGTCAGTGTGTAGACGATGCCGGATCCGGTGAAGTCGTTCAGGTGCGAGGACAGCCAGGCGATGCGGGCACTCGCGTCGAGTCCGGGCAGGACGCCAAGGCGCAGGGAATCGCGGGCGAGTTCGCCGCGGACGACGGTGGTGTCGTTGCCGAGCTGTTCGGCGACGTCGGTGACGACGCGGGAGTTCGCGGTTGCGGTGGTGGCAAGGACCGGGGTGTCGTGCGGCAGTTCGGCCAGGATGTGTCCGATGCGGCGGTAGTCGGGGCGGAAGTCGTGGCCCCAGTCGGAGATGCAGTGGGCTTCGTCGACGACGATGAGGCCGAGGAACCTCAGAAGCTGCGGCAGGACTTCGTCGCGGAACTGCGGATTGTTCAGCCGCTCCGGGGAGACGAGGAGGACGTCGAGGCTGCCGGCTTTGAGGTCGTCGAGAACGGAGTCCCATTCGGTGACGTTCGAGGAGTTGAGGCTCGCAGCCCGAACTCCGGCACGTTCGGCTGCCGCAATCTGGTCGCGCATGAGGGCGAGCAGCGGGGAGATGATGAGGCTGGGACCGCTTCCTGCGGCGCGGAGCATGCGGGTGGCGACGAAGTAGACGGCGGACTTTCCCCACCCGGTGCGTTGGACGACGAGGACGCGTTTCTTCGCTTCAACGAGGTCGCGGATGGATTCGAGCTGGCCGTCGCGGAACTGCGCGTTCGGGTTGGCGGTGAGCTCGGCGAGGATCCGCTGGGCTTCGACGGCGAAGGCGTCGGGTGCGGCGGGAGCCTGTGGGGATGTCGGGGTGCTTTCCGTCATGGGCCCAGTTTAGGTCGAGGCACTGACGCAGCCTGCCCGGAGCAGCACACAGGACTCAGCAGACACCGCTCGTCCTGCCACACCGGGTGGGCGAAATGGTCGGGGGTCATCAAGAATTTTCCGACCATTCTGCCCACCGAAGGGTGTCACAGAACCGTCCCGTCAGTGGGGCGAAATGACCTCGAGGCCCGCCGACCGCGCCGCTTACCGCGGGAACTCAGCGCAGCGCAAGCTCGATGCCCAGGGTCGCGAGCACTCCGAAGAGCACACCCCAGAGGATGATCGAGATGATCTGCCAGAAGGCCACGACGTTGCGATTCGCACCGAAGCCGACCATCGCCGACGACGTGATCTGCGAAGGCAGGAGAGTCTGGCCGAGCAGCGAGACGCCCGGTACGCCGAACTTGTCGAACATGCGCTTGAGCCGCTGCCGCTTCGGCTTCTCCTCGACCTCCTTGTTCTTCGTCGCCTTGTCGCGGATCGCTCCTGCTCCATAGACGAAGATCAGCATCGAGACGACGTTGCCGATGACTGCAACGAGGATAGCGACAACAGGGTGGAGGCCGATAGCGACACCGATGACCGCACCGAAGTAGGACTCGACGAACGGGATCGCGGAGGCGAGCATGACACCCACCCACTGCAGCCAGTCGGGGAAGGATGCGGCGAAGTTCTGGATGCTCTCGATCATGGGGCTCAGCTTTCGTCTCGGGGCCTCTGGTCGTTCGGGCACTCTATGGTTCGAACGCCGCACCTGATTGCTAGTACAGCGTGCTAGTACGTTGTACTATACACTGAGCGAAACTAGAGCTGTCAAGGGCGGAGCAGGGAGGACGAATGTCGAAGCGAGACGACATCATCGCCGCCGCGATCAGGCTGGCCGAGGGCTCGGAACCCGGGAAGGCGAACCTCAGCGTGCGCGCGGTCGCGCAGGAAGCGGGCGTCGGAGCATCAACGTTGCGCCACTACTTCCCGACACAGTCCGATCTCCACGAGGCGGTTGCGCGCAAGTCGATCGACACCGTCATCAATGACTTCTCGATCGATGATTCGTCGATCGATCCCGTCGATCGCCTCTACGAGTGCTGCGCTCAGTTCCTGCCGACTCATGAGCATCGGGATATCCAGCTCGAGGTCTGGTTCTCCATGCACCTGCGCGCACTCGGACCCGAGCCGCGCGCAGTTTCAAGGCGACTCCTCGAGCACGGGCACACGGTCACTTATGACAGCATGCACCAATGGCTGAACCAGCTCGCCGACGAAGGGCACATCGCCACAGACGAGGTGGCTCCGATCGCAAAGGCACTCTTCACGACCATCGACGGCATCGCCCTGCATTCGATCATCACGCCGGAGACCATGACTGTCGACGTCGCACACGCGCAGCTCAGGTGGACGATTGAGAAGCTCCTCAGCTGAGCGCGACGAATGATCAGTACCGTGGAACAGATTCACCCAGTCAGCGAGGAGCGATGACCTCGAGGCCCACCGACCGTGCTGCCTCCTCGAGACGCTTGTCATAGGTCAGAAGGGCATCGACGTCCAGTCGCAGCGCGGCCTCCAGGTGTAGCGCATCGAGGCTCCGCAGATACGGCATGGGCAAAAGTCCGGCCGAGCGAAACACCGCCCGATCGAGAGCTGCGATGGAGACTCCTCCTAGGAGCACAGAGACTTCTGCCTGATCACGCTCCTCTCGCACGGCCATCCGACGCAGTTCGGTTTCGAGTAGGTCGCTCGACACGAGTTCGGCTGAGGTTCCATTCAGCCAGTCGACCAGAGCGTCGGACTCCGCTTGAGCCACAAGAAGGGCCCCGAGTGCAGAGGTGTCAACGTAAACGATCGACGGGTCGCTCACAGACGCTCCTCACGGAGCTCGTCGATGATCTCCGTCATGGCGCGGTTGTCCGTCGACGGCCGGCGATCACGCACGGTCCAGCCACCCACCCTTTTGGCCGGTCGAGCGATCGTCAGCCGAGGAGCAGGGGCGTCTAAAGGCACGATGCGGCCGACCGGCACACCCCGGTTGGTCAGCACGAACGATTGCCCTTCACTGACTGCGCGAAGGACCCTCCCGGACTCATTGCGCAGCTCACGTTGCGAAAGACTTTCGGCCTGCGCTCCCTCTGCATTCATCAGTCAAGAGTAGCACTGGTGCTACATGCTTGGTAAGAGCCCGGGCGGTTCTTCCACGAGTCAATTCCGCGAGGGCACATCAAGCCAACATGTCCTGCAGCTGTGCACCACCCACGAGGTGGAGATGCGGATGCAGAATCCGCTGGTTGGTGTCGAGGCCGAGGTTCCACGCCAATCGAAATCCCCGCCTCTGCAGTCCACGCTCGGCCGCCAGCTGGGACGCAGTCTTCATCAGCCGAGCAACTGATTCTGGTTCAGAACTGAGGCAGCTGGGCAGGTCTTTGCAGTACGCTCGCAGGTACCCCACCGAACCGAACCGTTAGGTTGGAACCATGTCCAAAGATGCACAGACATTCCAGATGCCGTTCACCCCCACCCCACGAAACTTCATCGGGTTTCCGATGCCTCCATCCGTCCCGAAGGGCATGCGCCTCGAATTGAGCCGTTCCCGAATTCGCCCCGGCCAAGAAGACACCTTCGATGAGTGGATGGGCATGCTCAACAGCAGGCCCGAAGAACTGCAGGAAAGCCTTCCCGCTGAACGGCAGGTATTCGAAGCGACATTTCGTCACATCGAAGCAGACGGTTCCACATGGATCTATCACCTCTCACTCATGGGCGAAGACGGGCTTGGCAACGACGAATCAATACCCATCGACGCCGCGCACGTCGCCTACAGCAAGAGGGCGAAGGAACCCGGGTGGGAAGAACTCGAGCCGCAATTCATGCTGACACCCGCCCCATTACTCGAATCGATGAAACGTTATGCCGAGTTCGGACAGGACAACGCTTGACCCTAATCACACATAACCCCTCACCGCATCACCTCGGCTGCCGCCTTCAGCGCCGCGGTCAGTCGGGAGAGCTTGTCCGAGGCCAACGTCCAGTGATGCCAATAGAGCGGAACGTCGACCGCCGGTGAGGCAGTGATCGGGACGAGGTGATCGCCGAAGTCGTCCAGCTGCATGATCGGGATCATGCCCCAGCCGACCCCGACGGCAACGGCTGCTGCGAATTCCGTCGAGCTCGGCACCACTGAAGTCGGCGGCACTCCCTTCACTCCCGCGGCCGCAAGGAAGTTCAACTGCAGGTCGTCGTCACGGCCGAAGTTCACCATGGGCAGGGTCGTAAGATCCACCTCGGCGTGGGGAGTATCCCCAGTAGTGACCACTCCCCCGTGCCGTTCGAGCAGTGATCGTGTGGCCACCGCAACATAGCGCATCGACCCCAGCCGCTGCACCTGAGTGCCGTAGGCACTCGCCTCCGCCGAGGTGATCGTCCCGAGCACCTCCCCCGACGTCAGCAGCGGCAGGGCCTTGTCCTGGTCGACGACATCGATGCGGATGACGACATCGTCCCAGGCCGCCACCTCGGCGAAGACGGGCCGGAACCATGTGGCCAGGGAGTCGGCGTTCACCCCGATCCGCAGCACCGTCGGCTCTCGCCGCCCGTCGCGGACACCGGCTCCATCCGGAACATCAGCGGCGATCCCGTGGAGCCGGTCGAGGGCTTCGGACTCGAGCAGCTCGACCTGGCGAGCATAGCGGAGGACAGCGGTTCCCGCCTCGGTGACGGTGATCGGATTCGTCCTCCGAATGAGCACCTGCCCGAGCTTCGACTCGAGCGCGCGGATGCGCTGACTCGCCGCCGAGGCGGTGATCCCGAGGACGAACGCGCCGCCCTCGACGGTCCCCTCGTCGACAACGGCGGCGAGCGCTTTGACATGATCGATGTTCATGAAGCAATTCTGCATCACATGAAGAGATTGTTGTTTTTCTTCATTCGTTTCGGAGCATAGTGTGGCCTCCGTGCTCACTCATCTCGTCTCCGGTCTGCTCGCCGGTTGGTCGCTCATCATCGCCGTCGGCCCACAGAACGCGCTCGTCCTGCGCCAGGGCATCCGACGCGAACACCTCGGCGTCGTGCTCACGATCTGCATCCTCGCCGACGTTGTCCTCATCGGCTCGGGCACCGTGGGCATCGGTGCGATCGTCCTCCTCGCACCGTGGGCGCTCGAAGTGCTGCGCTGGCTGGGTGTGGCCTACTTACTGTGGTTCGCGTGGACGAGCCTGAAGTCTGCACGGGAGGCGAGCGGACTCAAGGCCGACACCGAACAGCGCAGTCTGCGCTCGATCATCCTCACCACGCTCGCGCTCACCTTTCTCAACCCCGGGGTCTACCTCGACACCGTGGTCATGCTCGGCAACCTGGCCAACCAGCAGGGCCCCGGCAACGTCTGGCCGTTCACGATCGGGGCGATGCTCGGCTCGGTGAGCTGGTTCCTCGCCATCGGCTACGGTGCCCGCGGGCTCTCGGGGTATCTGGCGCGGCCGCGTGTGTGGCAGGTCCTCGACGTCGCGATCGCCGTCGTCCTCGTCATCCTCGCCGTGCGACTGGCGCTCGGATAGGATGCGGCGGGGCGCTGGCGAGACGGGATGCCCAGCGGAGTTCCGGACGATGCGTGCGGATTTCAGGCTGCGATTCCCGCACGGAATGACCTGAACTCGGCCAGCGGATCGGATTCCTCGCCTCGCACCCGGTTGTTTGGTCGATCCGCCACGATTCCCTCGCTCGGATCACGGTGGATCGACCAGACAATCCGCCGAGGTGACCCGCCACCTCCTACAAGCTCAGGCTCGGGTGGAGCTGGGTGAGCGTGACCATCCGCTTACGCGCACACACCACGACGGTCGCGGCCAGGCAGATGAGCGTCATCAGCAGCAGCACGACCGCCGACTGCGCCGCGATGAACATGTCACCACCGGCGATGAGCGTACGCAGCCCGTTGACCGCATGCGTCATCGGCAGGAACGGCGAGATGGCCTGGAAGATGCCCGGCGCCGTCTGAACCGGATAGGTCCCTCCTGCCGAGGCGATCTGGATCATCAGCAAGACGAGCGCGATGAGCCTGCCGACGCCGCCGAGTGCCGCCACACACAATTGATGCACTGAATGGAAGCACGCGGCTACGAGGATCGAGAACAGCAGAGTCCCCACCCACGCCCCAGCTGAGAAGTCGAGGGCGAAGGTGAGCACGAGGTAGAGCACCGCGACCTGCGCCGCGCCGAAGAGCAGCCCGGGGACGTAGCCCGCCCAGGCGATCCTCGTCGACGATACCGACGACGCCAATGCCCGGTACGGGATCGCGTTGAGCACCATGTAGGTGATCATGCCGCCGATCCACAGCGCCAATGACACGAAGAACGCAGCCAGGCCCTCGCCGTACGCATTGACGGCATTGTCCTTGACCTTATCCGCATCCACGGGCACGGCGACGACGTCGGAACGGTGTTCACGATCGTTCTTGTCATACGTCGGGATCTGCTTGAGGCCGTCCTCGAGCCCGTCGGCCAGGTCTCCCGAACCGTCCTCGAGCTTTCCGGCTCCCTTGTCGAGCTTCGTCGAACCGTCGACGAGCTGCGAGGAACCGTCCTTGAGGTCACCGACGCCCGTCTTCGCCTTCGCGGTCCCGTCCTTGAGCTGGACGATCCCGTCATTGAGGTCCCCGGCACCCTTGGCCAGCTTTCCTGCGCCGGCGTCGAGCTTGACCAGCCCCGAGTGCAGATCGTCCGCACCTGTGGCGACCTCCTGTGCGCCGTCGTCGAGTTGGCCGATCTTCTTATCGGCATCGTGGATCTTGCCCATGACGTCATCGACTGCGTCCTTGACCCGGTCCTCGAGGTCCTTCGCCTCATCCTTGGCGTCCTTCGCCCGGGAGTGGGCGTCGTCGAGGTCCCCGCCGAGGGTGTCGACATCGTCGGCGAGCTTCGCGACATCGGGATCGTCCGGGTACTTCTCCTTCAGCTTCTTGACTCGGTCGTCGACGTCGCCGTTGACCGATGTGCGAGCGGTCTCGAAGTCGTCTTCGGCCCGCTCGAGTTTCGGACGAGTCCCGTCGACGAGGTCGTCGGCCCTCTTCTTGAGATCGTCGGCCTTGTCCGTGGCATCGTCGGCGACATCGCGGAGCTGCCCCGTCCCGTCGGCGACCTGCCCGGCACCATCGGCGAGCTTCTTCGAACCGTTCTTCGCCTCAGTGGTGGAGTCGGCCAGAGTATCGGCACCGTCCTTGAGATCTCCGCTGCCCTTGACGAGTTTTCCGGTACCGTCGTCGAGGTCGATGATCCCGGTCTGCAGAGTGCCGACTCCCTTGTCGAGCTTCGTCGTACCGTCGACGAGCGAGCCGGTTCCGTCATGGAGTTCGGAGGCACCGTCATGGAGGTCCGAGGCGCCTTTCGCGGCCTTCTCGGTCTGGGAGTGGATGTCGTTGAAGCCGACGTAGACCTCGGAGACGTACTCGGCTGTGGTCGTCTTGTTCAGTCCGGACTTGATCTCGGTGAGCACGGTGTTCGCCACTTGGCCGACGATGAAGTTGTGGGCATCGTCGGTGCGCAGCTGCAGTCCTGCCCGTTCGGGGTCATCGCCGCCGGTGGAGACGAGGTTCTTCGAGAAGCCCTTGGGGATCTCGAGGATCGCGAAGTACTTGCCCTCGGCCAGACCTTCGTCGGCCTCCTCCTGGCTGGTCTCGGTCCAGTCGAAGCCGCCCTCGCCCTTCGGTGTGATCTCATCGACGAGCTCATCGCCGGCATGCAGGGATTCCCCGTCGGAGTTCGGCTTCTCTGCCCCGGTGTCCTCATTGACGACTGCCGCCTGCAGCTTGTCGAGGTTGTCCGTGGGGTTCCAGTTCGAGGCCAGATAGAGGCCGCCGTAGATGGCTGGGATGACGGCGATGACGACCATCGCCAGGCGCGTGATGGTGTGCCGTTTGAACCGTGAGAGTTCTAACCAGGGAAGGGAGAACATGCGGGAATCTCCTCGGGATCGAGATCGTGGTGCAGGGAGTTCAGTGTCGGAAGTTCAGTGTCGCGAGCCGTGCCGGCTCGGGCGGCGAGCGGTCAGCTCGAGTTCGATGACCGCTGCGGGTTCGGCCTCGGAGCCGAGTGATCGTGAGGCGATGTCGAATTCGCCGGCGTCTTCGCAGGAGACGATGACGGTCAGCGGGTTGTCGGGCTCCCATGACTGCCGCAGCTGCTGATAGATGAGGAGTCCGGCCCAGGCGCGAGCCCGGTCGGCGGCTTCGCGCAGGTAGTCGATGTTGTCAATGACGACGACGGGCGGTCGGCTCAGACTCGCCAGACCGAATTCGAGGAAGAACTTCTGCAGCTCGCTCAGCTCCGAGACGAACACCTCACCGTCGTCGTCGATGAGGAAGTCGGCCTCCCGAGCGTCCTCGGTCGAGAACGTCCCCTCCGGGAGCGCATCGATGAATTCGGTGGCCGAAGCGAAGGTCTGCCGGATGAGGCTGATGATGTCCCGCAGCGACGACTTCGACACCCACGGCTTATACCAAGGCTGCAGCATGATCTGACGTTCGGCCACGTGCTGAGCGACCGTGAAGTTGTCCTCGAGGTCCGTCAGCCCGGCAACGTGCCCGACGGCCACCTGCCCGCGAACCGCGCGGGCCTGCTTGCGGATATCCAGTTCGCCGAGGCGGCCCTGCCCTTCCGAGACCTGCATCCTTCCTGCCAGGGACAGCAGCAGGGAGGTCTTGCCGCTGCCCGCGGGTCCGCGGACGATCGCGATGGCACCGGTCGGAACGTCGAGGTCGATGTCATCGAAGACGCTGCCCTGTTTGCCGGACAGCGACCACCCCTGCAGCGAAATCGCCGTCGAGTCGGTGTCGGCATCCTCGGCGAGAGTGTCCGTCGTACTCTCCATTGCCCTGGCTCCCAATCCTCTGTGCCCAAGTCGACCTTGTCTGATTCGAGCGTATCTGCGCCGCCCACGTGTCTGCAGACTACGGCACCGTGCCGTCTGGGTGACGCGGAGCGGGTCGGCCTCTGACTTGTTACCCTTCGGTAACACCAGTGAATTCTCTCATAGAAGGGCATTGACGAGCCACAAGTGTCGGCAATCGCACACCGTCGTTCCAGCCTGTATCTGGCCCAAGAGAAGACCGCACCACTGGCGACTATTCGCACACCGGACGTCATCACCTCTCGCCGGCGACACTTCATACCGGTGCACCGGTGCGAAGCAGCGCCAGCAGTCCGTTCTGCAGACAGCCGTCAGCAGCGAACAGGCGACCGAGTACGATGACGGTCGGAAGTCTCAGCACATACGTCCTTGCCGAATGACGGCGGCTCGATGGACCTGACCGGTCCTTTCGTCGCACGTTGCCGCCCGGGGACGTTGCGCTCGACCCCGACCCCGTCACGACCCGCCCACGGTCCTGAGAATTTCAAGGAGGAGATCCCCCGTGGACCCATCTGCGCCGAGTCCCCTGCGCGGCAGACCCGTCGACCGACGCGGTCTGTTCGCTTTGGCGGGTCTGCCGCTGCTGCTGGCCGGCTGCACGACCGCCGGCACCACCTCGGCGACCAGGGGCGGACAGTCGGTGTCGGACATCAGGTTCTCCACCTTTCTCACCCCGGCATATGAGGATCTCTATCCGGGTATCGAGATGTTCGTCGACACCGCGAAGAAGACCGAGGGTGTGAGCATCGATCTCTTCGACTCCGGCAGCCTGCTCAATGCCGAGCAGACGGTCCCCGGTCTGCTCCAAGGAGTCGCCGATATCGTGGTGCAGACGAGTTCCTACGTCTCGACGAGCTACCCCATCCTCGGCGCCTGCGAACTCCCCTTCGTCAATGATGGCTTCGACCAGATCCGACGTGCGCTGACCTTCGACGGACCGCTGATGCGCCTGATCAACGACCATTTGCGGCCGCGTGGACTCGTCTCACTCGGTTCGATGCCGACGCCGGCCGAATGGCTGTTCACCGTCGACCGCCCGATCGAGAAGCCCGAGGACGTCCGCGGGCTGCGGATCCGCACGGCCGGTCATGTCGAGGGGCAGACGATCCGCGCCCTCGGCGGCTCCCCGGTGTCCCTGTCATCGGCCGAACTCTACGAAGCACTCGAACGGGGCACGATCGACGGCATGGTCAGCTACATGGGCACCGTCATCTCCCGCGACCTGCAGAAGGTGCTCAAATACGGAACCGAGGCGCACTTCGGCGACTACAGCGTCGACGCCTACGCCAATGTCCGGTGGTATGACAGCCTTCCCGCCGCAACCCAAGAAGCGCTGGTCGCCGGCGGTCGGGCACTGGCCGAGGATGGAACCGCCCACGAGGTTGCCGTGAACGAGAAGGACTACCGCGGTCGAATCGAGGACTCGGGAGTCGCCATCCTCAGCCTCGACAACGCCCAGACCGCGAAATTCCGGAAAGCCACGGAACCGGTCCTCGACTGGTGGAAGAAGAAGGTCGGCGATCCCGAACTGGCCGACCGCGCACTGACGATGGTGAGGTCGGCATGAGCTCCGGGGACAGGCAGCGGCCGATCGATGACCAGGCAACCACCTCGCCGAGGCGGGAGAACCGTATCCTCGGACCGATCGCCGACGGCCTCGTGCGTGTCACCGCGGCGATGAGGATCTTCTCCGGACTCATCATCGTCGCCGTCATGCTCATCACCGGCTACGACGTGATCATGCGCTACCTCTTCGCACGTCCGCTCGAGTGGTCCCTGCCGGTGAGCATGCTCGGACTCGTCATCATCGTGACGTTCGCGATCCCGAACATCGCGGCGAGCCGGTCTCATATCTCCATGGACCTCTTCTATCGGAAGTTCAGCCCGCGCGGACAACTGCTCGCTGACATCGTCACGACGGCCGTGACCCTGCTCTTCAGCATCGTGGTCGGCCTCACGGCGGCCGGTGCTGCAGGGAACTTCCTCGTCGCCGGCCTGCAGACCTCGGGCAGCTTCAACC
Organism: Brevibacterium atlanticum; assembly: GCF_011617245.1. Taxonomy (NCBI): domain Bacteria; kingdom Bacillati; phylum Actinomycetota; class Actinomycetes; order Micrococcales; family Brevibacteriaceae; genus Brevibacterium; species Brevibacterium atlanticum. The sequence goes on from NZ_CP050152.1 coordinate 3,710,245, forward strand.
TTCCGGTGTGGATCGACTATGCGGTGTTGGCCATCGGGCTGCTCGTTCTCGCTCTGGTCGTCATCCTCTTGCCGTGGCAGTCTCATTCCGCCGCAACGGACGCGAACGCGCAGAGCTCCACCCACCCGACCGGCTCCACCAACCCGACCAAAGGGGACGCCGATGACTGAAGCGCTCGTCGTCACCGGGGCCGTCATCCTGCTCTTGGCGCTCATCTTCATCCGCACACCGATCTTCATCGCCCTCGGCGTCTCCGGACTGTTCGGACTCTTCCTCGTCGGAGGGGTCGCCGGCCTCGAACAGGTGCCGATCGCCTTCGTCAGCCAGCTGGAGAGCTATTCTCTCGTCGCAGCGCCCATGTATATCCTCCTCGGCGAGATCCTTGCCGTCGGCGGCCTGGGGCAGGCGATCTTCCGGGCCGCACATGCCTGGCTGGCCAGAATCCCCGGCGGCCTCGCTTTGGCCTCGGTGGGGTCGTCGACGGTCTTCGGCGCGATGTCGGGAGTCTCGATCTCCTCCGTGGCGGTCGTCGGTCGCATGGCCGTTCCCGAGATGCTGCGACGCGGGTACAACCCAGGTTTCGCATCCGGATCGGTCGTCGCCTCTGGCGCGCTGGCGATGCTCATCCCGCCGAGCCTCATGTTCATCCTCTACTCGTCCATCAGCGGCGCGAGCGTCGGCCAGCTTTTCGCCGGAGGGCTCATTCCCGGGCTGCTGCTGGCCGTGCTGATGATGGGCTTCGTCGTCCTCGCTGCGACTCTGAAGAAGGATCTGGCTCCGCGAACGACTGAAACCGTGTCGTGGTCGACCCGCCTCAGTGCACTGTGGAAGATCGCCCCGGCCCTCGTGCTCATCCTCATCGTGCTCGGTTCGATCTACACGGGAATCGCCACCGCCACCGAGGCGGCCGCCATCGGTGCGATCGGTGCTGCCCTCATCGTCGGCCTCATCGACCGGGCGCTGACCTGGACGAACATCAAGAGGATCCTCGTGGAGACGACGAAGATCTCCGGCAGCCTGCTCATCATCGTCGGCGCCGCGTTCGCGTTCACCCAGCTCCTCGTCGTCGTTCGCGCCCCCGAGGTCCTCACCGGTGCCGTGGGTGATCTGAGCCTGCCGCCGACGCTCATCGCCATCATCGTCCTGCTCATAATCGCGCTGCTCGGCTGCTTGGTCGATGCCGCGTCGCTGCTGCTCGTGGTCACCCCGATCGTCCTGCCGATCTTCGAAGCGCTGGGCTATGATCCGATCTGGGTGGGTGTCATCCTCGTCGTGACACTGGAGACCGCAGTGATCACGCCTCCCGTGGGACTCAATCTGTACACGATGAAGTCTGTCGTGCCCGAACTCGACATCGGCGACATCGTCAAGGGAGCGGTACCCTATCTGTTCATCGAGTTCGCCCTCATCGTGCTGCTCGTCTGCGTCCCGGCGATCGTCACCTGGTTCCCGAGCATCGCGGCGGCGACGTAGAGCCTGGAGCGCTGCGACTGAGGGCCGGACAGCAGAACGCCCCATTGGCAGCACAACGCCCCGACAGCACGAAACCGCCCCGTCCGCGTCACTGCATACCGTTGCAACGGTGTGAGGTGACGCTGACGGGGCGTGATACCCGAGCAGCTGCAGGAGTTAGCGACAACGAGGTGTGAGACTCTCGCAGCTCGAGGAGCCGTCAGCGGCGGAGCGCAGCGCTCCAGCCAGATTCAGGCGTCGAAGCGCTGACCCTCGGGCTTCGAAGGCATGAGGCACAGGACCAGAATGACGGCTCCGCCGACCCCCGTGAGCCAGATCAGGAGCAGCAGCGCAGAGAAGCCGGCGTCATGGAAACGGCGAGCGGCAACGGAGATAAGCGGAAGGATCGTTCCCAACACTACGACGGCGAACAGAATCCCGCCGATGCTCATGAGCGCGATGGCACCGCCAGAGGGAGTCGGATTGTAGGGATCCGCAGACGCCGAAACCGACATCATCACGATTCCGACGATCAGCAGAATATAGGGAATCAGCCCGGCGAGGATCAGGAACAGGTAGGAGAACCAGAACTCGCTGCGCGAGGCGCGTCCGGAGAACTTCGCGTAGTTCTTGAAGAAGCGCTTGACCGCCTGACCGAACTTCGCACCATAGAGCGGAAGGGAGAGGTCGTCGGGGCTGGACGCACCGAGCGGTGCTCCACCGTAGCCCGGTCCGCCGTATCCGGGGGCGCCGGCGCCTGGCATTCCTTGGCCGGGAGCTCCGGGCCCTGAGTTGTATGCTGCGTTCGCGTCGTAGGACATGATGGCCTTCGTTTTCGGGAATGAGTCTGTCGTGAGCTTCCTGCAGCAGCGGACCGGAAGTTCTCAGCCGCTTGGCAGGTAGCGCGATATCAATTCTGCACTACTCTTCCCTGTTCTGCAGACTTTCCCCGTGCCAGATCTGCAACACAGGCACCAACGTACCCTGCGCATGAGCCGACGGCGCCCGAGGAGTATCTCCTCGGGCGCCGATCCGAAACGGTTGTGCTCAGGCGTCTCCGCCGGTCAGCGCGTAGGCTTCGTCGACCGGCGTCTCGTCGATGTGGCCATCGACGCGGCGCAGCGCCTTCCAGCCGATCGAGAGGACGACGACCGAGAGCAGGACCACTCCGGCACCGAAGAGGTACGGGGCTCCGGCGCTGATCGATTCGGACACGGAGCCCGCAACGATCGGGGCCACGGCACCACCGACGAAGCGCACACCGGAGTAGGTGCCCGAGGCGACGGGGCGGGGCAGGTCGCTGACCTCCATGGCCGATTCGGTGAACACGGTGTTGAGCACACCGAGCAGCATGCCGGCAATGACGATGCAGACGACGAGGCCCGTAAGGGATTCGACGAGGAACGACATCACACCGAGCAGAACCGCGAGCGCGACGAGGGTGACGATGAGGCTGCGACGACGTCCCATCCGCTTGGTCAGCAGGGGAGCGCCGAACACCGAGGTGATCGCCACGCAGATGCCCCAGCCGAAGAACACGTAGCCGAGTCCCATGGCGCCGAAGTTCTCGATGCCCATCTTCGCGGCAGCCTCCTCGACGGGGAACGGGCTGTAGGCGAGCAGGATGAAGAAGCCGAAGTTGTACATCAGCGCGGAGACACCGAGCACCGCCACGCCTGGGCGGGCCAGTGCGCGGAAGGTCGCGCTGAGCTTGATCGGCTCAGCGGAAGCTCCGTTCGAACTCGTTCCTCCCGGCAGCAGCACGACGATGGCGATGAAGCCGATGGCCATGAGGACCGCGGTGCCGAAGAACGGTCCGCGCCACGAGATGCCGCCGAGCAGTCCACCGAGCAGCGGGCCGGTGGCGATGCCGACGCCGAGAGCCGCCTCGTAGAGGATGATCGCCTTCTCAGCGCCACCGGAGGCAGCGCCGACGATCGTCGACAGGGCGGTGGAGATGAAGAGCGCGTTGCCCAGCCCCCAACCGGCGCGGAAGCCGATGATCTGGTCGACGGAGCCGGAGAACCCGGCGAGCGCGGAGAACGCGACGATGAGGATGAGACCGACGAGCAGCGTGGTCTTCGCGCCGATGCGCGAGGACAGGTAGCTGGTGAAGAACATCATGCCGCCGGTGATGAACAGGTAGCTGGTGAACAGCAGCATCGACTGGGCGGGCGTGGCGTCGAGTTCGGCCGAGATCGCGGGCAGGATCGGGTCGACGAGGCCGATGCCCATGAACGCGATGACCGCGGCGAAGGCTACAGCCCAGACGGCTCGCGGCTGATGCAGAATCGACGCCGATCCGCCGTCGTCCGGCGCTGTTTCGTTCTCTGTTGACGCTCTCATGCGGTGTCCGCGACCTCTTTCCTGTGGTGCAGTGTGTGGTTCAGTGGTTGTCGCGCCCGGTTCAGGCGGGCTCGACGTCTGTGGATCCGGCGCCGTCCGACGCAGTGCCGTCCAATACGGTGTCTCCGACCGCATTCTGGGGCCCGGCGTCGTCGATCCCATCGACCGGGTGACGGTCCTTGAGGAAGGCCGACACGAGGCCGAGCGCATGATCGACGCTCAGCCGCTCCTCGGGCGAGAGGGATTCGAAGTAGGGCTCCATCTGGTCGATCATGATCGAACGGTTCTCGGCCAGTCGCTCCCGTCCGGCGTCGGTGAGCGAGAACTGCGACGCCCGCCCGTCGGTCGGACTCGCCTCTCGGAGCACGAGTCCGGCTTCCTCGAGTCGCGCGAGGAGTTTCGTCGCCGCCGGCTGCGAGCTCAGATACCCTTGCGCGAAATGGCCGACGCGAACAGGCTGATACTGCTCGACGACGGCGAGCGCCCGCAGGGCCGCCAAGGAACTCTCGTTGCCGATCACGCGTCGAAACGCTCTGGTCAGGCGAGAGGACACGACGACGAGTCGCGAGACGAGCTCTGCCGAATTCACATCATCCATAACTCATTTATATACCCAGGTTATGCAGTTTCGCAACCGCTCCCACCCCGCATCCCCTCCAGTCGCACGTCCGAAACTCCCCGACCCCACCCACGTGTGTCAGCATGTGACGGACGCCACCACCACCTCGGCGATGGTCGTGCTAACCTGGCCTCACATGTTCCGGGGACGGTGAAATTCCGTACCGGCGGTCATAGTCCGCGACCCGCTCGCATTCGTGCAGGCGGTTGATTCGGTGAGATTCCGAAACCGACAGTCAGAGTCTGGATGGGAGGAGCATGGTGGCCTCGGCCGCTGTGTTTCGGTGCATTCGACCGCACCGTCGCACGCATCCGAGACACCCTGATGGTTGCACCCGCAATATCCTCCCTCCCGGCGACGGCTCGGGAGGTTTTTTCATGGGCGCGGAGTTCACGGCCCCAGCGGAGTTCACCGAACTCGAATCCACGGCGATGACCGCCGCCCTCGAGGCTGCCCGCGAGGGCGTCCGTGGGGCGAATCCGCTGGTGGGCGCCGCAATACTGACCGCAGATGGGCAGATCGTGACCGGCCATCACGCCGGCGCCGGCACTGCCCACGCCGAGGTGGACGTCATCACCACCGCCCACGACCTCGACATCGATCTGGCCGCCTCGACGCTGTTCGTCACGCTCGAGCCCTGCTCCCACCAGGGGCGGACCGGGCCGTGCACCGAGGCGATCATCAACGCCGAGATCCCCTCCGTCGTCTTCGCCGCCGACGACCCGAATCCGGTGGCCGCCGGCGGCGGGCAGACCCTCGCCGAGGCGGGGCTGAGCGTCCGTTCGGGCCTGCACCGGGAGGACTCCCGCGCCCTCAACGACCGGTGGGCAGCCGCCACCGCCGAGTCCCGCCCCTTCATCACGGTGAAGATCGCGCAGAGTCTTGACGGCGGTGTCGCCGCCGCCGACGGAACGAGCCGGTGGATCACCTCGGCCGAGTCTCGGGCGCACGCCCATGAGGTCCGCTCCCGCGTCGATGCCATCCTCGTCGGCACGGGTACGGCGTTGGCCGACGATCCCCGGCTCAATGCCCGCGGCGCCGACGGGTCAGCTCTGCCGCACCAGCCTCGACCCGTCGTACTCGGCACATCGGAGCTGCCGGCCGAGTCCTTCCTCGCACTCAACCCCGACACCCTGCAGCTGCGCACACATGACGTGGGCGAAGCGCTCGACCGTCTGTTCGCCGAGGGTGTGCGGCACGTCCTCGTCGAAGGAGGACCGCGCATCCTCGGGTCCTTCTTCTCAGCCGGAGTGGTCGACGAAGTCTTCTGCTATCAGGCGCCCCTGCTCATCGGGCCGGGCCGTCGCAGCGTCGAGGGCCTCGACATCGCCACTCTCAGCGATGCCCTGCGACTGGTCCCCGACGACACCGAGGTGCCCGCAGTCTCTCGCCTCGGTCCTGACTTTCTGCTCCACTTCGCCACGGAGAACCCGCGGACCACCACTCACCACTGAAACACTACGGAGGCACATGTTCACCGGAATCATCGAAGGACTCGGCACCGTCGAGGCCATCGACCACACGAACGACTCGGCCGTGATCACCATCGACGCGGGCGAACTCGTCGCCGATCTCGACCTCGGCGGATCCCTCGCCGTCAACGGAGTCTGCCTGACCTCGACACGGAGGGCCGCCTCGGCGAATCCGGGTCACTTCACCGCCGAGGTGATGGGCGAGACCCTGCGCCTGACGGGGCTGGGCACCCTGACCACGGGAGACCGGGTCAACCTCGAACGCTGCATCCCCGCCTCGGGGCGCTTCGACGGCCACGTCGTCCAGGGCCACGTCGACGGACGCGGCGAACTCGTCGACCGCATCGACCGCGCCGACTGGTCGACGCTGCGCATCGCGATCCCCACCGAGCTCGCTCCGCTGACTGCGGTCAAGGGATCCATCGCCCTCAACGGAGTGTCCCTGACTCTGACCGCGGTGTCCGAACCCAGCGAGGAAGCCGCCTGGGTCGAGGTCGGACTCATCCCGGCCACCCTGGCCCACACGACGTTCGGCGAACTCGAGGTCGGCGCGGCCGTGAACATCGAGGTCGACGTGCTCGCGAAGTACACCGCGCGCCTCCTGTCCTTCCGCGTCGGCGACGACGCCCAGACCGACTCCGGGGTCCCCGCCGACCCCGGCCCCACCTCGGCGAACTCATCAACGCCGACGCACAATCGCACACAGCAAGGAGCCGATCATGACTGATTCTCTCGCTCACGCCAGCCGCCTCGACCCGATCGAGAAGGCGATTGCCGCCTTCGCCGCGGGCAGGCCCATCCTCGTCGTCGACGATGAGGACCGAGAGAACGAAGGCGACCTCATCATGGCCGCCGAGTTCGCCGACGCGGACACGATGGGCTTCTTCGTCCGGTACACTTCGGGCGTCATCTGCGCCCCGATGACCGGCGACCGCGCCGCCGCGCTGCAGCTGCCGCCGATGGTTCTCGACAACGAAGACCCCAAGGGCACCGCGTATACCGTCAGCTGCGATGCCGTGGGCGTGACCACCGGGATCAGCGCCGCCGAACGCGCGCAGACCGGGCGGGTGCTCGCCGCCGCCGATCCGGTCCCGACGGCGATCTCGCGGCCTGGTCACGTGTTCCCGCTCATCGCGAAGGACGGCGGAGTCCGCGAACGTCCCGGCCACACCGAGGCGGGGGTGGAGTTCGCGCGTCTGGCCGGCGCCCAGCCGGTGGCGATGATCGGCGAGGTGGTCTACGACGACGGATCGATGATGCGCTTCGATGCGGTCCGCGACTTCGCCGATGCCCATGGGCTGGTCATGGTCTCGATCGAGCAGCTCATCGCGTACCTGGAGGAGCGGGATGCGCGCGGCGAGTCCGCGGAGACGGTCGGCGCGACGTCGGCGGCGGTTGCCTCGACGGCTGCCTCGGTGGGATCGTCTGCGACCGGATCCCCGGCTGACTCCTCAGCGGCCGGCTCCTCGGCGCCCTCCTCCGCTCTTTCGACCTCGGGCGACGAGCCCCTGACCACCACGGCCGAGGTTCCTCTGCCCTCGGAGCACGGGAGCCTGCGGGCGCGCGCATTCACGATCGACGGGCACGACCACCTCGGCGTGTTCGCGGGGTCTCTCGATTCGACTGTCGACGGACCCGCTCCGCTCGTGCGGGTGCATTCGGAGTGCCTGACCGGGGATGTCTTCGGTTCGCACCGGTGTGACTGCGGGGAGCAGCTCGACCGGGCGCTCGACCTCATCACCGAGCACGGCGGGGCGGTCATCTATCTCACCGGGCATGAGGGGCGCGGGATCGGGCTGAGCAACAAGCTGCGCGCCTACGCTCTGCAGGATCAGGGACGGGACACCGTGGATGCGAATCTCGACCTCGGATTCGCCGATGACGCGCGCGACTACCGGGCCGCCGCGTCGATTCTGCGCTCGCTCGGGCTCACGCGGATCCGCCTGCTGACGAACAATCCGGCGAAGACCGCGGCCGTTGAGGAACTGGGCATTGCCGTCGAGGCGGTCGTGCCGCTCGAGGTCGCGGCGCGTCCGGAGAACACGCACTACCTGGCGACGAAGCGCGAACGCATGCACCATGCGCTGACGCTGCCGTCTGTGACGGGCACGCCGGCTTCCGGCATAGACTCCGCCGGCGGGGATTCCTCTCGCAAAGATTCCGCCGGGGCCGTCGCCAGCTGAGGCGGCGGCTTCCCTTACGGCCGTGCGCCGATTCTGTGTACACCGGCGCACGGACTCGAATCAACGACAACTTCGCACCACGGACGCATTCGGCCCACCCGAATCGCCACCACCGGCTCTTCCGAGCCCAGAACAAAGGACACCATCATGGCCCACTCCGGAGCACCCGAGCTCACCGTCGATGCCGCCGACCTGCGCGTCGCCATCGTCGCCGCTTCCTGGCATACCCAGATCATGGACGGACTCGTCGACGGGGCCCAACGCGCCGCCGCCGAGGCCGGTGCCGACGCCACCCTCATCCGCGTGCCCGGCAGCTTCGAACTGCCCGTCGCCGCAGCCCGGCTGGCCCCGCACTTCGACGCGGTGGTCGCTCTCGGCGTCGTCATCCGCGGCGGCACCCCCCACTTCGACTATGTCTGCCAGGCCGCCACCGACGGCCTCAACCGGGTGGCCATCGACTCCGGCACACCCGTGGGCTTCGGCGTGCTCACCTGCGACACCGAACAGCAGGGACTCGACCGCGCCGGACTGGAGGGCGCCCAGGAGGACAAAGGCCACGAGGCCATGACCGCGGCCCTCGTCACCGCGCAGGCGCTGGCGCCGTACTCGCTCGGCTGAGGCGGGAAGTCGAAAGTGGGGCCGCGAAGCGGGCTCAGGGGTCTTCTGACCCTCTCCCCTGCTTACCAGCCGGTTAGGTGTGGCGAAAGGTCTGGGATCTCCGTGGATTCCAGACTTTTCGCCACACCTAGCTCGCTCATGACCCCGGGCCTGCCCGAACCCCAGCCTCAGAACAGCTGGCGGAAGTTCGTCCGGGCGAGGTCGACGAGCTCGTCGCCCTTACCCGAGAGCACCGTGCGGATGGCGTAGAGGGCGAAGCCCTTGGCCTGTTCGACGGTGATCGACGGCGGCATCGACAGCTCCTGGCGTTCGGTGACAACGTCGAGGACAGCGGGTCCGTCGTAGGCGAGGAACTCCTTGACCACCTTCGGCAGGTCCTTGGACTTCTCGACACGGAAGCCCTTGATCCCGACCGCCTCGGCGATGGCGGAGAAGTCGGGGTTGGCCAGGTCGGTGCCGAAGGTGACGAAGCCGGCGGCCTTCATCTCCAGCTCGACGAAGTTGAGCGAGGAGTTGTTGTACACGACCGTCTTCACCGGCAGCTTGTTCTGCGTGAGCGTGATGAGCTCACCGAGCAGCATGGACAGTCCACCGTCGCCGGCGAGGGCAATGGTCAGCCGGCTGTCGAACGCCGACTGCACGCCGACGCTCTGCGACAGCGCGTTGGCCATCGAACCGTGGCTGAAGGAGCCGATGAGGCGGCGCTTGCCGTTCATCGTCAGGTAACGGGCCGCCCACACCACCGGCGATCCGACGTCGGGGACGAAGACCGCATCGTCATCGGCCATCTCGTCGATGAGCCGGGTCAGGTACTGCGGGTGGATGGTCCGCTTCGACGGGGTCGCGAGCTCGTCGAGATCCTTGCGGGTCTTCGCATAGTGCTTGGTCATCGCCTTGAGATGCGTGCTGCTGCGGTTGGGTTTGATCTGCGGCAGCAGGGCCTCGACGGTGTCGGCGACCGTGCCGACGAGCGGGATGTCGACTTTCGTGCGCCGCCCGATCTGGGAGCCGCGTACATCGACCTGGATGACGGTCGCGTCCTCGGGGTAGAACTGCTGGTAGGGCAGGTCGGTGCCGAGCATGAGCAGGGTGTCGCAGTCCTTGAGCGCGGCGTACCCGGAGGAGAATCCGAGCAGGCCTGTCATGCCCACATCGTAGGGGTTGTCGTACTCGACGAACTCCTTGCCGCGCAGCGAATGGACGATCGGCGCCTGCAGCTTCTCGGCGATTGCGAGCAGCTCGTCGTGGGCACCCTCGGTGCCGGCACCAGCGAGGATCGTCGTCTTCTTGCCCTTATTGAGCGCCTTCGCCGCGGCCTCGATCTGGGATTCGGCCGGGATTATGTGCGACGGGTAGCCCTTAACCACCTCGGCGGCGGCATCGATCTCGGACAGGCCGATGTCACCGGGGATGACGAGGACGGCGACGCCGCGCTTCTCGATCGCCTCGCGCATGGCGATGCGCAGCAAACGCGGCATCTGATCGGCGTGGGCGACATGTTCGACGTAGACGCTGCACTCGCGGAACACCTCGGTCGGGTGGGTCTCCTGGAAGTAGTTCGAGCCGATCTCGTCGCTTGGGATGTGCGCGGCGATGGCGAGGACGGGCACACGAGAGCGCTGGGCGTCGTAGAGTCCGTTGATGAGGTGGAGGTTGCCCGGACCGCAGCTGCCCGCACAGACAGCGAGTTCACCGGTGAGCGCAGCTTCACCGCTGGCGGCGAAGGAGGCGGCTTCCTCATGGCGGACATGCACCCATTCCAGTTGCGGATTGACTCGCAGCGCATCGGTGAAGCCATTGAGCGAGTCTCCCGGGATGCCGTAGACGCGCTTGACTCCGCTGGCGACGAGGGTATCGACGATGTTTCTTGCGACGGTGGGCATTGACTTCCTTCCGTTGAAACACGAACGCCGGGGCACTGCCACGGTACCCGGCGGGGCTGCCCGCGATGGGGCCTTGACCTCGCCCTCAGTCTAGCCCCGCACACCCGCACCGAGGCTGTCCGATTCCTCACGCTCGCCTGCGGGAATACGCGGGAGCAACCTCGCCGAGGTGGCCCGCCGGAACGTCCGCACCTGCACTCGATCGACCCTGAAGAACATGACAAGCGATTTTCCATATCTCCGAAACGTGTAAAAAATTCGGCCAATTTTTTACACGTTCCCTGAACCTGGCAATAGACTTGTCATATGTGGACACCGACTGAGCCATACAATCAACTGCGAGAACCACCGATTGAGAAGCTCGAATCCCGCGAGGTCCTCAAGGCGACGACAGAGGCACGAGCCGGCCTGGCCGCGCTCGACCAGGCAATCCACCGCCTACCCAATCCGTCGATACTGCTCAACGCGGTCACGCTGCTTGAAGCGCAGGCGAGCTCGGAAATCGAGAACATCGTGACGACTACCGACGAGCTGTTCCAACTTGCCTCGGTAGAGAGTGCCCATGCCAACCCTGCAACACGCGAGACACTTCGCTACAGAACTGCACTGTACACGGGGATCGAGGCACTGGATTCTCGCCCTTTGTCCACCATCACTGCGACACAGGTCTGTTCGAGCCTCAGCGGCCGGGACATGCGCATCCGCGATCTTCCCGGCACATTCATCGGAGACCCAATCGCACACACCATTCGGTACACTCCACCGGACGGTCCCAGCGTCATCGCCGATAAACTCGATGACTGGGAACGCTTTGTGCACGGGGACCACAAGCTCGACCCTCTGGTGGTCATGGCGGCAGCTCACTACCATTTCGAAGCCATTCACCCATTCCCCGATGGGAACGGTCGGACCGGAAGAATTCTCAACATCCTCATGCTGATCGAATCCGAACTGCTGCGGGAACCGGTGCTGTATCTTTCCCGATACATCATCGAAAACAAAAATGAGTATTACCGACTTCTGCTCGCGGTCACGAGAGACTCTGCGTGGGAAGAGTGGATTCTCTTCATGCTCGAAGCAGTCCGCCAGACAGCAAACCTGACGCTTGATCTCATCGACAAGGTCCAAGGGCTTCAAGACGATTTCCGCTCCGAAATGAAGACGAAGACTGCAATCGGCGCGAACTCCGACGTGCTCGACCTGTTGTTCGAGCGCCCCTATTGCCGAATCGTCGATGTCATCGAACGTGGGCAGGTCTCTCGACCAACTGCTTCCAAATGGCTGAATGAGCTCGTGTCTCAGTCGATGTTGGACACTGTCAAAGTGGGCAGAGACCGTCTATTCATCAACTCGCGACTGCTGAAAGTTCTATCTCGACCCATCTGATTCCCAAATCCACCATCACGTCCGCGCCGACAGCACCGTCGCCAGAGTGAGCAGGCCAGCCATGGTCACCGCCATCATCGGGTACCCGCCGAGCATTCCGGCCAGCGCCGGGCCCGCCACCGGGGCCAGCGCCGTGCCGGCGGTGATCGGGGCGACGAAGACGCCGTTGACTGCCCCGAAGTTCTTCGTCCCCCACCGGTCGGAGACCGCCTTCGCCTGCAGCAGGGTCATGCAGCCGCGCACTCCCCCGGTGACCATCGCAATGCCGATGAGCAGCCAGATCGGGCCGGGCACGAAGGCGAGCAGCCACAGTCCCACCGCGCCCGCGGCGAAGAGGATGACCGTGCGCGTCCGGGTCGACGAATGCCTCTCGAGGCTCGGGTAGCCGAAGCGTCCGGCCACCTGCCCGAACCCGACGAGCCCGAGCGCGATGGCGGCCAGACTGTAGCCGGCTCCGCGTTCGATGATGAGCGGGATGATGTTGATCGTCACCGCGAAGAGGGTGAAGGTCGCGAACGCCACGGCGATCTGGAGGGTGATGAACCGGGGGTGGCGGGTGACTGTGCGCAGTTCGGCCCGGCTCGGGCGTTCGGTGCGTTCGGCCTCCTCGTCGGTCCAAGATCGGTTGAGGAAGAACAAGTGCATCGGCAGCGCGAGGACCGCGAGCAGCCCCGCGAGGACGCCATAGGTTCCGCGCCAGCCGAGTGCGTCGATGAGCCAGGCGATGATCGGGGCGAACACCGTCGAGGCGAGCCCGCCGACGAGCGTGATCATCGTCAGCGGCTTCGTCCGCTCCGGTCCGTACCAGCGGGTGATGACGGCGAAGGCCGGCGGGTAGAGCGTCGCAGCCTGCGCGAAGCCAGCGAGGATCCAGGCGGCGAAGAAGACAGGGAGGTTCGGGGCGATCGCGACGAGACCGAGTGCCACGACGCCGATGAGCGTGCCCGTGCCCATGATCAGCCTGGGCCCGTGGTCGTCGAGCATCCGCCCGACCGCAGGTCCCATGAGCGCGGAGACGATGAGGCCGAGAGTCAGTGCGGCCGTGACGGTCGTGTGACTCCATCCCATGTCCGCGGAGATCGGCGTGACCGCGACCGGCAGCGAATAGTAGAGCAGGCCCCAGCAGACCAGCTCGGCCAGGCACAGCGCGGTCAGTCCTCCGCGCGGCCTATCGGTGACCATCAGGTCCCTCGCCGAGGTGGCCCGCCGTCGTATCCCCGACCGCGGACTGCAGCCGGTTCAGTGCCGTCTCCCAGGGGATCCGTTCCTGTTCGAGACGGACGTTGCCTTCGGTGCGGAGGCGGTCGAGGGTGCGAGTTTCGGAACCGGTCAGCCGTGGGAGCGTTCCGGTGCTCGGCTTCGGTTCGGGCACCCACAGGTCTTCATGCGCAACCAAAGTGGCCTCGTCCATGAGCACGGATTCGACCGTGGGCAGGTGACTGCGGAGGCGGTTGAGGATCGCGAAGCCGTGCGAGTCGAGGTCGCCCCAGTAGATGGTGCGGGTTCCCGCGATCCAGTCGAGGCGAGCCACTTGGTCGACGGCATAGCCGGATCCGTGCACGGCCACCGCGTCGGGCCAGGCCGGCATGGCGAGCACGGATTCGAGGTTCTCGAAGACGAAGACCACCTTCGGCAGCAGCGGCAGGCGACTGATTTGGGAGATCGGTGCGGTGATGTCGGCGAGGCGGCCGGAAGGTAGGTCGGCACTCGCGGAGGCGGTGCCTGAGCCGGCGACGCATGGAGTCGCGACGCTCGGGGTCGCAACATCTGCGCCGGGAAGCAGCGCCGGGTCGAGGATGCGCAGACGCAACCGCGGTTCGGCATCGAGGACGGATATGGCGTCGGCGTGGCCGATCCCTGCAAGCAGTGCGGTGACGAGACTGCGGTGAGCCTCGAACCATTTCGAATCGACTCCGCGGATGGGCAGCTGCCGAGGTCGCAGCGAACCGAGCCGGTGGCCGCGCAGCCAGTCGACGACGTCGACCACTGTGGTGAAGGCAGCATCACCGAGCCCGAGAATCCGCTTCGCCTGTGTTCGGATGGCTGTGGCGAGGGCGTCACCGGCCGCATCCTCGTCACTGTCCGGATCACCATCACCGTCCGGCAACTCGTCTCGGGTCCGACTCCCGCCGGCATCTGCGAACCGCCGCCGGATCGACGCGGCACGATCGCGCAGTCGCCGCCAGTCGCGAGCGATTTCGCCGCCGACGAAGGCAGCCACCTCGTCGGGCGTCGTCAGGCGCAGTCGGATGGGGACACGTTGGCGGCCGATGCGTGCCCAGTTGCGTTCCTCCCAGTCGATCTCGAGTCCCGAGGCAACGGTTCCGCTCGCCTTCTCATCAACGGCCCGCCAGCTCGCGGCCCAGTCGGCTGCGGCATTCTGATCGGCCAGCACCTGTTTCTCCGTCGGCGGCTGGAGGGCGAGCTCGACGCGCACTTCACCGACCGCCTCCGCCGCCCAGGCCGCCATCGACGAGGACAGACGCTTGCGCACCTGTGCCCGAGCCTCGGCGACGGAGAGCATGGTCATCGGCCGTCGGACTCCTCGAATTCGAACTCAGCGGAGGTGTCGGACGCACTCTCGGCAACCGCCTCGGCGGGGGATTCGTCCTTCTCGTCCCACACCATCGTCGAGGTCAGCGTCTTCTGTCGGCTCGGGTTCTCGATCGAGGTCGCCGCCCCCACATAGGGTTCGATCGTCTGCAGCAGCTTCTGCGGGGTGGCGAGCACCATGTGGAAGCCGAACTCGATGAAGATATCGAGCGCCATCCGCGTATACCGGGTGTCGGCCTTGTCGAAGGCCTCGTCGAGGATGATCGTGCCGTACTTCGAGATCGCCTCGTCCGGGTCGGCCAGCTGATAGCGCAGCGCCGCGGCCAGGCAGAAGATCACGAGCTTCTGCTGCTGCCCGCCGGACATCGCCGCACCCGAATCGTAGGTCGCGTGCGCACGCCCGTGGTCGTCGATCTCCTCGGCGAGGAAAGACACATGCAGCCGCGTGTCCAGGCATTGGGTCTTCCATACCTTGTCGACGTGCTCGCTCGAGGCGAATCGGCGCATCACCTCGGCGAGCGTGTCATACTTCTTCTCCGCGGTCTCCATATCGTCCTCACCCCAGCTGCCGGCGGCGACGAAGCGCAGATCGGCGATGAAGGCGTTGACGGTCTCCGACCGGCGCGTCTTGACCTTCAGCCGCAGGTACCGGTCCTCGTCGAACTGCGACCGCAGCAGCGACGAGTTGATCGGGGCGACCCGGTCCTCGATCTCGCGCGGGGCTGCGTGGATCTCGTTGAGCAGCTCGCCGATGAGGTCGCGCGAGCGCTGCTGGAGCAGCTCCCGGAACCGGTTCTCATGATCGGGCAGACCGTGCGCCTCGATCTCATCGAGCATCGCCAGATACGCTCGCCGATCGTCGACCTCAGCTGTGAGCTGGGAGGACACAGACGGCCATGCGGCCTTGAACTCCGCGGCCAACCGGGTCACGGACTGACCGGCCCGGCTCGCTTCGGCCTGGGCTCGGTCCTTCTCCTCCTGCAGGGTCTGCGAGACCTGCTGCCCCACCTCGGCGAGGTTCTCCCGCTTGATGCTGCGTTGGATCTTCCGGAACCGGGCATCCAATTCCTCGCCGAGGTGGCCGTCCACCTCGGGGATGCGACCGGCGTTGACGTCGTCTTCGATCCGGGTGATGCCCGACCGCAGCCCCGTCGATTCCTCGTTCGCCCGGCGCAGGGCGTAGTCGGCCTCGGAGCGTGCGGTCTCGGCGGCGTCCTTGGTCGCCTTCGCTTCGCGTTCGGCACCGATCGCCTGCTGCAGATCACCGTCAGCGTCTTCGAGTTCGGCCAACTGACGTTCGAGTGTGGCGACCTTCTCGGCGGCGCTGTCCCGGTCGACGTCACGCCAGGCCTGTTCGCGGATGCCGGCGAGGATGCCGCGCCGGCGGTGGGCCTGTGCGGTCTCCGCGTCAGCGGCGGCGACGACCTGTTCCGCCTCCGCCAGCTCCGCCTGGGCTTCCTTGAGTGATTCGATGAGGGCCTCGAGTTTGGCTTCCCGATCGCCGAGGACCCATTGGCTGCGGTCGTCGATGCGACGGCGGTCGTCCTTCTCGTACCGCGTGCGTGAGGTCTTGATCTGGCCTTTGACGGTGACGGCGCGGGGGTGGTCGTCGAGTTCGTCGGGGTGGTCGACGCAGGCGAAGTCGAAGCGTTCGGACAGGGTGGACCGCACCCAGTCGCCGAACCCAGTGTCGGACACATGCACCTTGTTGACCAAGGATTTCTCGCTGCCAACGGGGCGGGGACCAGGCACGGTGTGCGGGATCTCCTCGAACACGAGACGGCCGCGGATGTGGTGGGCGTCGACCCACGTGCGCACCGCGGAGAGGTTCTCGGACCGAACAAGGACGGTCAGCGCCATGGGACGCAGCACGCGTTCGATCGCCCCGGTCCACCGCGCCTCGTCAGGGTCGACCTCGATGAGTTCGGCGGCGAAGGGCAGGGACTTCTCGCTCAGCCCGGTGCCGGCGGCGAGTTCTGAGCGGATCGCCATGAGGTTGTTCGGCACAGTCGAACCCGAGCGGCGCAGGGATTCGATCTCGCCTTCGAGTTCGCGGACCCGGGCACGAGCCTGGGAGAACCGGTCGTGGTCAGCGTGGCTGGGGCCGGCGACCTGGGCGTCGTCGTCGAGGCTGGCGGCGATCTGGGCCTGGAGTTCGGCGAATTCCGCGGCCGTGGTCGGGGCGGAATCGATGCCGGCCTGTTCGAGCTGGCGGGCCAGTCCGGCCCAGCGTTCGGCGATGGCGCGGCGTTCGGTCTCGGCGGAGTCGATGCGCTGCTGGAGGTGCTCGGCCTCCGAGCCTCCGAGTTCGAGGGTGGCCCGCCTCGCCAGGTCATATTCGTCGACGGCGGCGGTGTAGTCGCGGCCCGCCCGATCGGCGGTGACTTCGAGTTCGACGATCCGCCTCGTCAGAGCCGAGAGGTCGGTGCGGAGGATGTCGAGTTCGCGGCGCTTCTGATAGGGCAGCAGGGATTCGCTCAGTGCGATCGACTTCGCGGCGATGTCGTTGGCGGTTTCGAAGCTCGCGGCGGCCTCGCGCAGCTGCTGCAGGTGGTCGCGCTGTTTGCGCAGCTGGACGACATGGTCGTGGGCATCCTTGAGGTCGCCGAACTGGGCGACGGCGGTGTCGGCGAGGTCGAAGGTCGCCGGGGTCTCGAGCATATGGTCGCGGAAGAGCCGGTCGAGGCTGTCGAGGCTCTTGGCCGACTGGGTCTTGTGCAGCAGCTGGAGGGCGGACTCGTCGGCCATGCCGAAGGTCTTGCGCATCCGCGCGTAGAACTTTCCGTGGTGACCGTTCGAGGTGACCATCGGGCCGGTCGGCTTTGAGCCTACGGGTTTCGAGTCCTGAGCGGGCATAGTGCTGGAGTTCGGCGAGGTCGAGTTCGGCGCGTTCCCATACACACGCGTCGGAGAGGTCCGTCGTCTTCGTGCCCGAGCCCTTGATGAAGAAGAGTCGGGCCAGGGACAGCGGTCGGTCGGTGCCGTTGTCATAGCGGAGGATGATGCCCGACCAGGTGGCACGGGGGCGCAGGTATTTGCTGACGACCCGGTCCTCTTCGGTGTCGGCGGTCCGGGTCCAGGCCCCGCGGACATAGCTGACGAGGCTGCGCTGGTCGAGCCGGGCACCCGCGGTCTGGGCCGCGACGTTGAAGCGCAGCCACTTGTCCGGGGTGAGGACCGCGGCGATGCCGTCGAGCAGGGAGGACTTGCCCGAACCCGAGGGTCCGGTGATGAGGTGGCCCTTGTGGGAGACGGGGATGCGGTGGATGTCGGCGTCGAAGGTGCCCCAGTTGGCGATCTGGATCTCACTCAGCCGCCACTGACTGCCGACATCGGGACGGTTCGCCCCACGGGCTCGCGCCTGATCGGCGACGAAGGCCGCATCGAGCGGGAAGAGTGCCTCGGTCACGCGTCGCCCTCCTCGGGCTCGGCCGTGGTGTCGGAGTCCGAGCCCGGCTCGGTGTCTGCCTCATCCTCAGCGCCATCATCAGCATCGGTATCTGTGTCAGCAACTGCATCGCCGAGATCCTCACCAGCCTCGGTCTCACCTGCGGCGATGCGTTCGTAGACGTCGATGAGTTCGCGCACTCGATCCTCGTCGATGAGGAACTTCACCATCGGGGAGATCTCGTACCGATCCTCGCCGGCCTTGTGCAGCACACGCAGCCGGTTGCTCATCCGCGACCAGGCGCCGTTGAGATTGCGCTGGAACGTCGATTCGTCGCCGGTGCGGTAGATCGCGAGCCGCTCGTAGACCTCGTCGCGATCGACGATGACGCGCTTCTCCCCGGGCGCGGCGAGCAGCATCTGCCGCAGCACGAGGAGCATGGCCGTATCGAGGAAGGTCAGCCGTTCGCTGCGCACCGCGGCGGGTGCGTCGATCTCGTCGGTGACGATCTTGCGGGTGAATGCGAACTCGTCGACGCGGTCGATGACGAGGTCGAGGAACAGGTCGTGCAGGCGCGAGCGGACGAGTCCTTCGTCGGCCACGAGCGCTGACCACAGCTGCGGGCTCTGCACGCCGGAGACGTAGGGGCCTTTGAGCAGTTCGAGCAGCACGCGCCGGGTCCGCTCCCCCAGGGTTCCGGTGTCACCGGACCACAGTCCCGACGGGTTGTGGGCGGCACCGTTCCCGAAGGATTCACTCGCCGAGGCGGCCCCCACCTCGGCGGATGTCCTGTCGTCACCGGCCGGTGAGGTCGGGTGGGCACTGTTGCGGGCGGCCGCCTCGGTGGGTTCGACGTGGTCGGTGGGGATCATAGGGTGATGCCTTCGGTGAAGTAGTGGCGGCGGATCGCGGCGGTGCGGGCGATGCCGTCGATGCCGGACCAGGTGAGGATTTCGCGATTGTCGTGATCGACGTGGCCGTACGTACTGGCCAGGGACAACAGTCCGACGACGCTCGCCAACCCCTGGGTGGCGGGGAAGGTCTCGAGCACCTCGGCGACGGAGGCTTCGTGGGCAGAGGTGACAACGGAGTTGATGTTCTCGGTGAGTTCGGCGAAGTCGATTTCGGATTCGCGGGCGACGGCGATGAGTTCGGCGAAGTCGATCTCGGAGTCGGTGGCCTCGCCGAGCTCGTCTCCGGCGTTGAACTCCTCGGGGTCATGGAGGATGACCTCGCCGACGCTGCCGAGGGACACGCTCGAGAGTTCGAGGTCGATGCCGATCTCGTCGTAGGGCTTGAGTTCCTGCGATACCGGTGCCGCGGCGGCCAGGCCCTCTTGGAGGAGGGTGCGCATGACGCGGTCGCGTTGGAATTCGTGGGAGTGGACGTAGCGGCGCAGGCCGCGGGCGAACTCGGTGAGGATGTCCGAGACTTCGCGGGATCCGTCCTTCATCTGTCGCATCAGGGTGCGCAGGGAGCGCCGGGTGGCCAGGGACAGGGTGGCGGAGAAGTCGCGGTCGAGGATGGCGGCGATGTCGTCGTCGAAGGCCGCGGACTGTTCGGGGTCGCGGACGAGGGCGGAGAATGCCGAGAACGTGCGTCCCTCGTCGGAGGATTCGATGAGGTCGACGCCGCGGAAGACTTCGTCGAGGACCTGGGATTGGGAGTCTTCGGCGGCGAGGATCGAGATCCGCAGTTCCTGATTGAGCTCTTCGAAGCGAGCGCGCACGCGGGCGAAGTCGGCGGGCAGCCCCTGCGCCTGCTGGAGGATGTCGGAAACGCGTTCGTTCGCTCGCCGGCGGTCGAGGACGACGGACCGAGGGTCGCCACGGCGGACCCGGGCGATCTCGGCGTCGATGCGGTCCCGTTCGGCGCGCAGGGCGGCCAGCCTACGGGAGCTGTCGGGATCGGTGTCGATGGCCAGTTGGTGCACGGATTGGGCGAGGCTGACCAGGCGGGATTCGGTGGCGGTCTGTGGAGGAGTGCGCAGCTGTTCGAGCATGCGGATGGCGTCGAAGCCGGCGGCGGAGAGTTCGTAGGTCTCGCCTCTGGCCCCGGTCGCGGGTCTGCGGACGAGGATCTCGGCTCGTCGCCAGTCGTCGCAGTACGCCTTCGCGGTGCGCAGGGAGAGGTCGAAGTGGTCGCGGAGTTCTTCGAGGTCGGCGTCGATGCTCTCGTGCAGGTCCTCGGTGTTCATCCGAGTACCCGGCCGTCCGAGGTGGGCGTCGAGGGTCCCGGCCATGACGGCGAGGTTGTCGGCCCGGAGCATGCGCAGAGTGGCATTCGATTCGAGCAGTCGCCGGTAGGCGAGTGCGGATGACAGGGCGGACATAGGAACTATTCTCAACGCCCGGGCAGGTGCGCGCCAATTCCCGGACGGTCGGCCTACTTCTCTGCCCGCTTCTCGCCCCACGCCCCGGATCGTTCCACAACTCAGTCCGCGGAGCCCCTCCCACCGAAGGTCACGGGATCGACGGGACGATCCTTCTTCGGCATCTTCGCGACGACGAGACAGTAGGACTCGAGGACGAGGTCGTGGAGCAGGTCGGAGTCGAACCGGTCCCCGGGTTCCTCTGCGCCGCCGGCCACGGTGATCCAGTGCTTCTTATTCATGTGATAGCCCGGAGTGATCTCGGCATAGGCATCCCGAAGCACCTCACCATCGAGGGGGTCGATCTTGAGGTTGATGCTGGGGACCCCACGCAGCCGATAGGCCATCATGAACATCTTCCCGCGCACCTTGTACACGGAGTTCTCCGGCCCGAAGGGATGGTCGATGTCGACCGAGGGGTACTGCATGGCCTGCTCATGGGCCAGGCGGAGCACGGTAGCGGGTTCCATGCGTGGAGACTAGCAAACGGCTGTGACATGAGAACTGACGTTAGACTCGAATCATGCCTGAGACCTCTTCGCAGACCGCCCCTCACCTGCTGTTGGCCGCCCTCGGCGGCACGATCGCCTCGACCGCCAATGCCGCAGGTGGAGTTGCCCCCGCGCTCGGCGGCGCCGAGATCGCCGCGGCCGCCGGACTCGATCAGGTGTGGCCGAATCTGCAGGCCGATTTCATCCAGGTCGCTCAGGTCTCGAGCGCGAATGTCACTCTTGAGATGCTCTTCGATGTCGTCGAGCTCGCCCGCACGAGCTCGGCCGACGGAATCGTGCTCACGCAGGGCACTGACACCCTCGAAGAGTCGGCCTTCGGGCTCTGGCTGCTCAATGATTCGGGCACCCATATCGCCGTCACTGGGGCGATGCGCAATCCGACTCTGCCCGGTGCCGATGGCCCCGCCAACGTCCGTGCCGCTGCGCTCACCGCCCTGTCCGACCAGGTCAAAGGCCTTCCGGCCACGCTGGTGTTCAACGACGAGGTCCACGATCCGAGGTTCGTCTCGAAGTCGCACACCACCTCGACGGCGGCATTCTCCTCCGGGCCCGTGCTCGGGGCGATCGGCTGGCTGAGCGAGGATGACCTCCACCTTCCGCACGCCCCACAGGCTCCGACGTCGCCGTTCGCGGGGCTGCAACGTCCGGATCGCTTGGCGAAGGTCGCTCTCGCCGAGGTGGGGATGGGTGAGCCGGCAGACACCCTTGATCTCTTCGCCGGGTCCGACTTCGCCGGTGCCGTACTCTCGGGCGTCGGCGGAGGGCACGTCCCCGCGGAGCTGCTGCCTGCAGTGGCCCGTCTGGCCGAGTCGATGCCCGTCGTGCTCGCTTCCCGCACCGGCTCGGGTGCCAGCCTGCACCGAACCTACGGATATCCCGGCGGCGAGATCGGTCTGCTCGAGTCCGGACTCATCCCCGCCGGAATCCTCGACGCCCGCAAGGCTCGCATCGTGCTCACCCTGGCGCTGAGCTTCGGCCTGGACCCCGCCGAGGTGTTCGCGCACTTCGCGTAGTCAGCGGGTTTCGGCTCCTCAGATCGGACGGGTCGAACCGCGAACGACGAGCTCTGGAGTGAATTCTCGATCATGGTGCTCACTGGAGACAGAGGCGTTCTCCTGCAGCAGCGTCTCGACTGCAGTCCGTCCCAGGAGCTCGGCCGGCTGTCGCACGGAGGTCAGTGGGACGATCGTCGAGAACGCGTAGTCGATGTCGTCATAACCGACGATCGCGATGTCGTCGGGGATTCTCAGATCGCTGAACATGAGCACCGCCTGCATGAAGCCGACGGCAAGCAGATCGTTGGCGCAGAAGACAGCATCGGGTCGTTCTCCGTCAGGCAGGGCGACGACCTTCTCCCCCGCGTTCCGACCGGCCAGAATGGTCAGCTCCTCGGTGCCGAACACCGGCAGGTCAAGCCCTGACCCCGCCACACGCTCCCGTGCTCCGAGCAATCGGTCAGCGACCTGCGGCAGAGATTGCGGCCCCCCGATGAAGGCCGGGCGCATGCAGCCGCCGGCAAGGATGTGGTCGAGCGCCATCCGTCCTCCGGCGACGTTGTCCACAGTCACCGACGACAGAGCGTAGCCGTTCGATGCACGGTCGACGAGCATGACGGGCGTCCCACGACCGGCGATGGATTCGAGCTGGGACAGATCGGAACCGGTCGGCGTCACCAGGAGGCCATTGACTCGCTGTTCAGCGAACAGGTCCACGTACTTCGACTCCCGTGCCTCATCAGTGCCTGAATCTCCGATGAGCAACGACAGTCCCGACTCATCACACGCCTGCCTGGCGCCATGGGCGACCGAAGCGAAGAACGGGTTGGACGTGTCGAGCACGACGAGCCCCAAACTGCTGCTGTGGCCCGATCTCAACTGTCTCGCTGCGGCATTGCGAACGAAGCCGAGCTCATCGATCGCCTCATTCACTTTCTCAGCGGTCGACGCCGCCACCTTTGATGAGCCATTGACCACGTGGGACACGGTCCCGACGGAGACTCCGGCATGGTCGGCGACCTCGCGCATACTCACTTTCGCCATGAGTCTCCTTCGCAGACGGCGCCCGGGCTGACCGTCACCACGAGCAGGAACATGTCTCATTGTGCCCGATACCGACGGCACAACCCCGTCGTCAGTCACCGCCTTGATGTGATCCGGACGACATGCTAGTGTTCCCAGCAACAAGATTGAAACGTTTCAATTCATTGTAGACATTGATTCGCTTCGTCGTCACCGCCTGGCAGACGAACACCACCACATCTGCACCGATCACCAGGTCGGCACCACACCGTCAGAGCTCGAGCGATCCGTTGCGAGTACCGAAGCATCCCGGAGGAACCTGTGAGGGACACAACGACGTCGTCCAAATGGAAGGCCACGGTCGCCGTGGCCATGTCGAACTACATCGAGGCCGGTTCGATCATCGCGATCGCCACGAGTATGAGCCTGTGGCAGACCGAGTTCGGTCTCGACAGCATGGCCGTCGGTCTGCTCAGCGCCTTGAGCGCCAATGCGTTCGGCGCTGCCATCGGAGCAGCCATCGGCGGACCGCTGTGCGACCGCTACGGCCGCAAGTTCATCTACACCTACGACCTGCTGCTATACATGTTCGGCACGCTGTTCGCGATCTTCGCGTTCAACTTCGCCTCACTGCTCATCGGTTTCGTCCTCACCGGCATCGCCGTCGGAGCCGGCGTCACCGCCGCATGGACCTACATCGCCGAGGAGGCTCCTGACGGTCGTCGCGCCGGTCACGTCGGCGTCGCCCAGCTCGCTTGGTCCATCGGACCGATGATCGGCTTCCTGCTCGCTGCACTGCTCGAGCCCATGGGGCTGCTCGGCTCGCGGATCATCTTCGCCCACCTCTTCGTCATCGCGTTCATCACCTGGTGGGTCCGTCGCGGTCTCGCTGAGTCACGCCGGTGGACGGAGAAGAATGCGAATCCCAACAGCGTCAGCACCTACCGCGGTTTCTTCGAGATGTTCGCCAACAGGAAGAATCTCACCGCACTCCTCTTCCTCATCGGCGTCTACGGACTCTGGAACACCGTGGCCGGGCAGGCAGGCATCTTCCAGCCGCGCATCTACGAAGCAACCGGACTCACCGATGCCCGCTCGCAGTACCTGCTGCAGGTGCTCGTCTGGGGCCTGACCAGTGCCGCTACCTTCTTCGGTTTCATGCGCTACGGAGACAAGGTCTCCCGCAAGTGGCTCTACGGCTTCGGTGCCGGGCTCGGCGTCATCGCTTGGGCCGTTCTCATCTACGGTCCAGCCGGCTGGTTCTCACTGCTGACGTTCGCCATCGGCTGGGGCGTCTCCTCGGGCATCGGCGCTCAGGCCTTCTACGGACTGTGGGCAGCCGAACTCTTCGCCACCCGTTACCGGGCCTCCGCGCAGGGCTTCATGTTCATGATCGTGCGCGTCATGGTCGGCGTCCTCTCCCTGTGGTTCCCCCTCATGCTCGAGAAGACCGGCATCCATGGTGTCGGCGTCCTCATCCTCGGCCTCCTCATCGCGGCCCTGCTCATCGGCATGATCTGGGCACCGAAGACGCAGAACAAGACCCTCGAGGAGATCGAGATCGAACGCTACGGACGACTTCTCGACGCTGATCACGCCACCGAGGCGGCCGCGGGCAACATCCGTCCCGACGGCACCCCAGCGGTCAGGGAGTCCTGAGATGGAACGCGTGTGCTTCCGCATGCAGGTCGACCCCGCCCGCCTCGAGGACTACATCGCTGCTCACCGAGCAGTGTGGCCGGAGATGCTCGAGGCTCTCGAAGCTACAGGGTGGCGCAATTACTCTCTGTTCGCCGATCCGCGTGGCATGGTCATCGGCTATCTCGAGACCGAGGACTACGAAGCAGCGCAGAAGGGCATGGAGCTCACGGAGATCAATGCCGCCTGGCAGGAGTCGATGTCCCCGTACTTCGCGGCAGGAGGATCCTTCGACGCCGGTCCCGAACGGCTGCGAGAGGTCTTCCACCTCGAGGATCAACTCACCAAGAACTCAGCACCACAGCAACAGTAAGGAAACCGTGACTCCCATGAGCACTCCCCGCACCTTCTCCGACATCACCGCCCAGCTAACCGCGCAGGCGATCGAACTGCCGTCGTGGGCGTTCGGCAACTCCGGCACCCGGTTCAAGGTCTTCGGCACTCCAGGCACCCCACGGGACCCGTTCGAGAAGATCGCCGACGCCGCCAAGGTCCACGAACTCACCGGCCTCGCGCCGCAGGTGGCACTGCACATCCCTTGGGACCTCTGCGACTTCGACGAGCTGGCCACGCACGCAGAAGGTCTCGGGGTCCGACTCGGCACCGTCAATTCGAACACCTTCCAGGACGACGACTTCAAGTTCGGAGCACTGACTCATGAAGACCGGGCGATCCGCACGAAGGCGATCGATCATCATCTCGAATGCATCGATGTCATGGACCGCACCGGCTCGCGCGATCTCAAGATCTGGTTGGCAGAGGGCTCGAACTATCCGGGCCAGGCGGATATGCGCGGCCGTCAGGACCGACTCCACGACTCGCTGAGCAGAATCTACAACCGCCTCGGCGACGATCAGCGGTTGGTACTCGAGTACAAGTTCTTCGAACCGTCGTTCTATCACACGGATGTCCCCGACTGGGGTACGAGCTATGCCCAAGTGGCCGCTCTCGGCGAGAGGGCGATGGTCTGCCTCGACACCGGACATCACGCGCCGGGAACGAACATCGAGTTCATCGTCATGCAGCTGCTGCGGCTGGGCAAGCTCGGCTCCTTCGACTTCAACTCGCGGTTCTACGCCGATGACGACCTCATGGTCGGTGCCGCCGACCCGTTCCAGCTCTTCCGCATCATCCACGAGGTGATTCGCGGCGGGGGCCTCAACAACCCGAACGTCGCGTTCATGCTCGACCAGTGCCACAACGTGGAGAACAAGATCGAGGGCCAGATCCGGTCGGTGCTCAACGTTCAGGAGATGACCGCCCGCGCACTCCTCCTCGACACCGCGGCCCTGCAGGAAGCTCAGCTGGACGGTGATGTCATCACCGCCAACAACATCTTCATGGATGCGTTCTACACCGACGTTCGTCCGGATCTGGCGGAGTGGAGAGTCTCCCGCGGTCTGCCCGCCGACCCGATCCGCGCGTTCCGCGACTGCGGCTACCAAGAGCAGATCGCCGCTGACCGCGTCGGCGGAACCCAAGCCGGCTGGGGCGCCTGATCCAGTACACACGGGGGTGTCCCGGTCGACACCGGGGCACCCCGCGCCCGCCAGCGGCCCCTCCCCCACCCGCCACTCACTTCGCCATTCGCACCACCCTCCGAGGAGAACCATGACCAACCCGACAGTGAACGAACTCATCGCCCGCTCGAACTCGCTGGGGGCCGACCGCCGCAACACGAACTATGCCGGCGGCAACACCTCTGCCAAAGGCACCGACATCGACCCGGTGACCGGTGAGACCGTCGAACTGCTGTGGGTCAAGGGCTCGGGCGGCGACCTCGGCACGCTCACCCCCGAAGGACTGGCGGTGCTCCGACTCGACCGATTGAGAGCAATGGAGCAGACCTACCCGGGCGTCGAGCGGGAAGACGAAATGGTCGCGGCCTTCGACTACACCCTGCACGGAAAGGGCGGAGCAGCACCATCGATCGACACCGCCATGCACGGTCTCGTCGACGCCGCGCACGTCGACCACCTACATCCGGATTCGGGGATCGCGATCGCCACCGCCGCCGACGGTGAGGCGCTGACGCAGACCATCTTCGACGGCTTGGTCGTGTGGGTGCCCTGGCGTCGGCCCGGCTTCCAGCTCGGACTCGACATCGCTGCGATCCGCAAGGCGAACCCGCAGGCGATCGGCACCATCCTCGGTGGTCACGGGATCACGGCGTGGGGAGCCACCTCTGCGGAGTCCGAGGAGAACTCACGCTGGATCATCGACACTGCGGCACGCTATATCGAGGAGCACGGCCGGCCCGACCCCTTCGGTCAGGTCCGACCGGACTATGCGGGCCTGCCGACAGACGAACGCCGGGCCAAGGCCGCCGCCCTCGCACCGCACCTGCGCAGGCTCGCCTCGGCGGATAAGACCATGGTCGGTCACTTCACCGACGATCCCGCCGTGCTCGAGTTCCTCGCCGGCGACAAGCTCAACGCCTTGGCGGAGCTCGGCACGAGCTGCCCCGACCATTTCCTGCGCACGAAGGTCAAACCGCTGGTCATCGACCTGCTTGCGAGCACCTCGGTCGAGGACATCATCGCAGCGCTGCCCGCCTTGCACGAGGCCTACCGAGCCGACTACCAGGCCTATTACGATCGCCACGCGGAACCGGATTCCCCGGCCATACGGGGAGCCGATCCGGCCATCATCCTCGTCCCCGGCGTCGGCATGTTCTCCTACGGCGCGGACAAGCAGACCGCACGGGTGGCCGGAGAGTTCTACGTCAACGCCATCAATGTCATGCGCGGTGCAGAGGCCCTGTCGTCCTACGCTCCGATCTCCGAAGCCGAGAAGTTCCGCATCGAATACTGGGCATTGGAGGAGGCGAAGCTCAAACGGAAGCCGGCACCGAAGCCCATGGCCTCCCGCGTCGCTTTCGTCACCGGGGCGGCTTCGGGCATCGGCAAAGCGATCGCCACACGATTGGCCTCCGAAGGCGCCTGCGTCGTCATCGCCGACCTCGACCGCGACAAGGCCGAGGCCGCCGCCGCGGAGCTCGGCTCCTCCGATGTCGCCATCGGTGTCGCCGCCGACGTCTCCGATGAGGCGGGGGTACAGTCGGCACTCGCCGAGGCGGTGCTCGCATTCGGAGGAATCGACCTCATCGTCAACAACGCCGGGCTGTCCCTGTCGAAGTCGCTGTTCGACACGACCGAGGCCGACTGGGACCTCCAACACGATGTCATGGCCAAGGGTTCGTTCCTCGTGTCGAAGAACGCCGCACGGATCCTCGTCGACCAGGGCATCGGCGGCGACATCGTCTACATCTCCTCAAAGAACTCGGTGTTCGCGGGCCCGAACAACATCGCCTACTCGGCGACGAAGGCCGACCAAGCCCATCAGGTGCGTCTGCTCGCCGCCGAGCTCGGCGAACACGGCATTCGCGTCAACGGGATCAACCCCGATGGAGTCGTCCGCGGATCCGGCATCTTCGCCGGAGGCTGGGGTGCCCAGCGAGCGAAGACCTACGGAGTCGAGGAGAAGGACCTGGGCAAGTTCTACGCCCAGCGCACCATCCTCGGCCGTGAGGTCGTTCCGGAGAACGTCGCGAATGCCGTCTTCGCTCTGTGCACCGACGACTTCTCGCACACGACCGGTCTGCACGTGCCCGTCGACGCCGGCGTGGCCGCCGCCTTCCTGCGGTGATGTCGGACTCGACCGTCGACAGGCCTTCTGGGCTTACGCTCGCGGCCGTCGACCTCGGCGCCACGAGTGGTCGCGTCATCCTCGGCGGAGTCACCGACGGTGTGCTGCGGATGAAGCATGTCGCACGGTTCCCGAATGTGCCGCAGCCACTGGGCGAGAGCCTGCATTGGAACATCCAATCACTCTTCGCCGGTCTGAGCGATGGCCTGCGTGAGGCGATCGGTGCGAGTCCGGGGCTCGCCAGCATCGGCATCGACTCGTGGGCCGTCGACTATGGACTCCTGCGCGACGGCAAGCTGCTCGGCATCCCTCATCACTACCGGGATGGAAGGACCGTTCGCGGTGTCGAGATCGTCCATGACCGGATCGGTCCCACGGAGCTCTTTGCGTACAACGGCCTGCAGCACCTGGACTTCAATACTGTCTTCCAGTTCGCGGTCGAAGCCGAGGAGGGCTTCCTGACTCTCGCCGACCGAGCCCTGCTCATCCCGGACCTCATCGCCTACTGGCTCACCGGTCAGATGCGAACGGAGTTGACGAATGCCTCGACCACTGGCCTGCTGTCGGTGACGGAAGGCACCTGGGATGTCAACTTGATGAGTCGACTCGAACTGCCGTCCGGCCTGCTGCCCGCACTCGTCTCCCCCGGCGAGCGCCTCGGGGACCTCACCGAGCCGGTCGCAGAACGTCTCGGAGCTCGCGCACCGATCCAGGTCACGGCCGTGGGCAGCCACGACACCGCCTCGGCGGTGGTGGCCGTTCCCATGGAGGGACCGAACTGCGCATTCATCTCCAGTGGAACCTGGTCTCTGGTCGGTCTCGAGATCGACGCCCCCGTCGTGACCGAGGACGCCCGCCTGGCGAACTTCACGAACGAAGGCGGTGTCGACGGCACGGTCCGGTTCCTCAAGAACGTCTCAGGACTGTGGCTGCTGAGCGAGTCGATGCGTCAGTGGGAACAGGATGCCACCGACGCACAACGCAGCTCGGACCTCGAGACGCTCCTCGCCGAGGCAGCCGAGGTCGAAGAACCGGTGACCGTCTTCGATCCGTCCGACGACCGTTTCACCCCACCTGGGGATATGCCCACCCGCATCCGCGAGTGGTGCGTCGAACGCGGTCAGGAGCCACCGCAGTCCCGCGCCGAGGTGGTCCGGTCCATCCTCGAATCGCTCGCCGCCGCGTACGCCTCGACGATCGCGACCGCCGAGGAGCTGACCGGCAGAACGGTCGAGACGATCCACATCGTCGGCGGAGGATCACAGAACACACTGCTGTGCCGACTGACCGCCGAGCGCACCGGTTGCCGCGTCATCGCCGGCCCCGTCGAAGCGACTGCGATCGGCAACCTGCTGATCCAAGCCAGAGCGGTCGGACATGTCTTTGAGAACGCCTCCCTGGCCGATCTGCGACAGATCGTCCGGAATTCGTTCCCCGTCGTCGAATATTCGCCGTCCTGAACTCGATAACAGACGCGTCCGCCGGCCGGAAAACACCAGTGCCCATTCCCCGCAGCAGGAAATGGGCACTGGTGTCAGTTCTCAGGCAGACGGACGAGCCTCAGCTCTCGGCACCCACCGCGACGACCATCTTGCCGAAGTTGCCACCGGTGAGCAGATCGTTGAAGTACTCGGGCGCCTTGTCGAGTCCCGGACGGATGTCCTCACGGAACTGCACCTTGCCCTCCTTGAGCCAACCGCTCATATCGGTGAGGAACTGACCCGTGAGACGCTCCGCGAACTCGAACTGGATGAAGCCGCGGACCAGCAGCGACTTCGTGAGGATCTGGCCCATGAGGGCACCCGAACGGTCGGGTCCCTCCGGCAGGGAGGTGAGGTTGTAGTTCGCGACGAGCCCGCAGACGGGAACGCGACCGAAGGTGTTCAACCGCGGCAGCACGGCGTTGAAGACGTCGCCGCCGACGTTCTCGAAGTAGACGTCGATGCCCTGCGGGACCGCCTCTTTCAGCTCCTGCTTGAGGTTGCCCGAACGGTGGTCGAGGGCGACGTCGAAGCCGAGTTCCTTCAGGTGCGCGACCTTCTCGGGCCCGCCTGCGATGCCGACTGCGGTCGCCCCCTTGATCTTCGCGATCTGGCCGACGACGGAACCGACGGGTCCGGTGGCGGCGGCCACGGCCACGGTCTCGCCTTCCTTCGGCTGGCCGATCTCGAGCAGGCCCGCATATGCGGTGAAACCGGGCATGCCGAGCACGCCGAGGTGGGTGGAGATCGGTGCGAGCTCCGGGTCGATCTTGCGCAGATGCCCGGTCGACTCGACCGAGTACTCCTGCCATCCGCCGTAGCCGAGGACGATGTCACCGACGGCGAAGTCATCAGAATTCGATTCGACCACCTCGGCGACGGTCGCACCGACCATGACATCGCCGACCTCGACAGGCTTGGCGTAGGACTTCGCGTCCGACATCCGACCGCGCATGTACGGGTCGAGAGAGAGGTAGAGGGTCCGCAGCAGCACCTGACCCTCACCCGGGGTGGGCACAGGCACCTCGTCGAGGAGGTAGTTCTCCGCGGTGGGTGCGCCTACGGGGCGTGAGTTCAGGCGAATCCGGTGGTTGGTCGTCATCTGGCTGTTTCCTTTCATCGGCTGATCCGTGTCATCGACACGTCGGTGTCATCGGAACTGTCTGTCATAGCAACCGTTCGGGACCGATCGATGTTCCTGATCGAACGATTTTTCTCTCGCCGAGGCGGCCCCGAGTGCCGCTCGCCCCGACCTACCCGTTTCGGACGGGTCCGCATCCTCACCGACCGAGGCCGCCGATTCGCCCGCTTGTCTGCGGGCGACGGTCTCCCAGCCGGGGTCGAAGGCCCACGCGAAATCGCCGAGGCGGTCGAGCAGCTCCGCACCATTGGCGCGGATGATCTCCGACCACTCAGCCGGCCAGGCCCCGAAGCTCGCGGCCGCGGCGAGTTCGTCGACGTCCTTGAAGACCGCCCCGGTGACGTCGAACCCGCCGTCAGGAGTGTGCAGCGGCATCGAAGCGAGAGGAAAGATGATGTCGAGGATGTGGTCGCTCGTGAACAGGGCATCATCGTTTCGCACGTGCGTGGCTTCGAGGTTGACGTACCACTCGGCGCGCACCCCGCCGCTCTCGTCGTCCTTGAGCAGCACCCATACGGAGAACGGCACCTGCGGAGGAACGATCTTGAGGACTCCGCGCCCGCGCCACGCTCCCTCGACGTTGATCCTGGTCGGAGCTTCGGCGGGCGGCCGGAACCGCGCAGCCAATGGGACGTCGTGCGGGTTCGTGTCCTCCCATCCGACGATGCGGGTCTCCTGGGTCGGGATGCCGCCCGCCAACCACAGGACGAGGCCTTCGGGTCCATCGGCGATGACCTGCATCGGTCGGGCCACCTCGGCGTGGTCGCGTTGGAAGTCGAACCGGCGAAACGTCCAGGTCACGGTCTCACCGGGTGCCAGATACGGTGCCTGGCCGACGGGTCTGACCAGGGTCGGAGCGGTGATCGGGTAGGGATCGCGCAGGCTCATGCGGGCAGTCTATGCCGCGGTCATGGACGCCCGCTGAGGACGGCCACGTCATAGAGTGGGGCCATGAACGACTCCGATGACGCAGCCACCAGTGAAGCAGCCGCCGAGGCGATGACCGCTCCCCCGCGCACGGATGAGGAGATCCCCGCCTACCTCGCGGCGCTCGGCCTGCCGGGACTCGCCGACATCCACGTCCACTTCCTCCCGCAGAACGTGCTTGACAAGGTGTGGGCCTACTTCGACAATGCCGAAGCCAATTACGGTCAGCCCTGGCCGATCCACTATCGATACGACACCGACACCCGACTGCGCATCGTCCGTGGCCTGGGCATTCGCGCGATCCCGGCGCTGACCTATCCGCACAAGCCGGGCATGGCCGCTTGGCTGAATGACTGGAACGCCGAGTTCGCCGCCGCCCATTCCGACGTCATCCACTGCGCCACGCTCTACGCCGAACCCGAAGCCGCCGACTACGTCCCCGCCGCCCTGGCCGCCGGTGCGAAGCTCTTCAAAGTCCACGTCCAGGTGGGCGGTTTCTCCCCCGATGACAGGGTGCTCGACCCTGCTTGGCAGGCCCTCGAAGAGGCGCAGGTGCCCATCGTCATCCACGCGGGCTCTCGTCCGCTGCCGGGTGAGTACACCGGCCCCAAGGCGGTCGCGAACGTGCTCGAGCGCTTCCCGACACTGCGGTTCGTCATCGCCCACATGGGCATGCCGGAGCACGACGAGTTCGCCGACCTCGCCGAAACCTACGAGGGTGTTCACCTCGACACGACGATGTACGTCTCGGGATATTTCCAATCCCCCGCCGAGGTGGCCCCCGCCTACCGTGAACGCTTGGCCACGCTGCAGGACAAGATCATCCTCGGTTCGGATTTCCCGAACATCCCCTATCCCTACGCCGATCAGCTCTCGGGCCTGGCCGGGCTCGGCCTCGGGGACGACTGGATGCGTTCGGTGCTGTGGGACAACGGGGCACGGGTGCTCGGCCTGGACTGAGGACTGGAGTGAATCCGCCTTGGAGGACAGCCGTGAGGTCAACAGTGCGGCTCAGCCTTCGCGGGGCACCCGCTCAGCGCCGACGACCCCGGTGAGCATCTCCTCGGCGATGGGGACACCGCGCCGAATGATGCTGATCTGCCCGGTCGATTCGAGGATCGCGCACGCGACCTCATCACGGTTGCGGATGCCGGCCGAGCGCAGCTTCGCCATCAGTTCATCATGGTCGACGTGCGTCCTGGAGAGGTTGTCGGCGAGGATCTCACTCCCCGCCATGAGCACGACGGCCGGGGAACTGACGACGCTGCGGATCACTCCGAAGCGGCGGCCGAGCCCGGTCAGAGCCTGCAGGATGAGCAGGGTCGCCAGACCCAGAACACCGCCGGCCAACGTCGGAGTGTCACCGAGGATGGACCGGCCGATGATCGCCCCGATGGCCATGATCGCGGCCAGGTCGAAGCTCGACAGGCTCGCCAGAGTCCGCTGGCCGAAGACGCGCAGGAGCAGGATGACGCCGAAGTAGAAGATCACGCACGAGACGACGACCCTGACCGCATCGACTCCGTCGAGTCCGTATTCCATCCAATCCATGTGTACCTCCGGGATGGATGATACGCCTTGCCGCGGAATCAGAGCCGGGCTCAACGCTTCACACAGGACTCAGAGCGTGCGCAACCACTCGTCGACGGTCACGGCCGACGTCCTCGGCGCCGGTGGGATGAGTCCCTCGCGGGCCATCGGACCCGGAAGAGGGAGGCCGATGACCTTCGGCGGTTTTGCGCCCGCCGACTGAGCTCGCTGCGCGCTGAGACGACGGGCGATCTCGGCGAAGTCGCTCACTTCCGGTCCGGCGACCTCGACTGTGCCGGTCTCGCCGGTGTCGATGGTTTCCGCCATCATCCGCACCGCCTCGGCGGCGGCAAGAGCCTGCACGCGCATCTTCGGCACGAAGCGCACCGGGCCCGCCGTAACCGTCATGGTGTCGACGAGTTCGAACCATTGGGCAGAGCGGAACATCAGCAGCCCGTCGGATGGGACGATTCGCCGGTAGACGCGTTCCTGCACCGCTTTGCCCTGGTAGTAGCCGAGCAGCTTCGATTCGCCGACCTCGGGGCGGAACGCGATCGACAGGCAGGCCACGGTGGTGCCCGGCCGTTCGGCCGCGGCAAGCGCGATCGAGCGGGAGCTGTGGGAGAAGAAGTCGACGGCTTGGCGCCCATTCATCGTCACCCGGTTGACGCAGTCGACGAGGACATCGCTGCCTTCGGCCGCCTCGGCGACGCCATTGCCGTTAAACGTGTCGACTCCGCTTCCGCGGTGGGCGGCGATGACCGTGTGTCCGCGCTCGCCCAGCTGGTCGACGAGTCGGGCCCCGAACGTTCCGGTGGCTCCGTAAACGGTGATCTGCATGGCTGACCTCTCAGACGCCGCACGGGCGGGCCCATAATGAGCCCGCCCGTGCGCCGGTCGCTTCCCGATTCTTGCTTCTCAGTTCTGGTTGACCGTGACTGTACCAGTGTCGGCGGTGGCCGAGATCGGCACGAGGGTCGTGTCCTCGTCGTCCTTCGGGTCCTCGGACACATCGTATTTCTTGAGATCCGAGGCCAGATCGACGGACCCGTCGGTCGACTTCGCATTGATCCGGTAGAGGTAATTCTCATCGGCCTCTTCATTCACCAGTTCGAGGTTCGGAAGCCGCAGATCGATCGATCCTTCCTCGGTCTTCGCTTTGATGCCGCCGGACGGGATCGCCTCGTCGGTGAAGGCGAGGTCGAGTGTGCCCGTCGAGGTGACCGCGTCGAGGTGGTCGGTGACGGTGAGATCCTCGCCGTCGATGGCGCCGACCTCGGTCTTCGCCTCCACGGTTCCGAAGGTGCCTTCGAGTGAGGTCGCTCCCCAGTCGGTCGAAGTGTGGATGCGGTCGGCCGATCCGGTGACGGACAGGGCCCCACCGTTGGTATCGGCGATGATCTCGCGGTAGTCGCCGTCGACGTCGAAGGTGCCGTAGTTGCTGTCGAGGCTGAGCTTGAGGTCACCGGCGATCTCGGTGGGGACGGTGACGGTGACCCGCGTGTTCTCGAGCTTCCGGTGCTCGTCCAGACCGACCTCGGCGACACCACCGCGCGAGTCGACGCTGAGGTCCGGCGCGGCATCGCGGGGCCCGGTGGCGCGGAGTTTCACGGTGGGATCGGCGTCGTCATCGGTGCGGACGTCGACGGAGGCGCCCGCATCGAGGCTGACCTTGAGTTCCTTCATCGTCTCCGGCAGCGGCTGCGAGGATTCGAGTTTGCCGTAGTTGAGACGCGAGGCGCCGTGGGCGGCGGTGACGACCACGGGAATGAGGAGGACGATGGCGGCGAGGACGATGAGGACCGTGCGCAGACCGAGTCGGGCGGATTCGCTGATGCGAACTGTGGCAGGCATTCTAGGCTCCGAGGAATGTGAGGACGGCGAGGACGCGGCGGTTGTCCGAGGTGTCGGCGGTGAGACCGAACTTCGTGAATACCGAGCTGATGTGCTTCTCAACGGCTCCGGCGCTGAGGTAGAGGGTGCGGGCGATCGCGGCGTTGGATTTGCCTTCGGCCATGAGCTGGAGGACTTCGAGTTCCCGCGGGCTCAGGGTCGACAGGCCGTCCTTCTTCCGCGTGCGCACGAGGATCTGGGAGACCACCTCGGGGTCGAGGACGGTGCCTCCGGAGGCGACCTCGTCGACGGCTGCGAGGAAGTCCTCGACGTCGGCCACGCGGTCCTTGAGCAGATAGCCGAAGCCGCCGGTGTTCTCGGCGATGAGCTCGGACGCGTACTGTTCCTCGACGTATTGGCTGAACACGAGGACCTTGACGTCAGGGTTCTGCTTGCGGATGAGGACGGCGGCGCGGATTCCCTCGTCGGTGAACGTCGGGGGCATGCGCACGTCGATGACGGCGAGGTCCGGCGGATCGTTGTGGACGACGGCCAGGAGTTCGTTGGCATCGGGGACGGCGGCGATGATCTCGTGTCCGGCGTCGGCGAGGAGTCGTTCGAGTCCGGCCCGCAGGACGGCAGAGTCTTCAGCGATTACGATGCGCATGGCACCTCCACAACTATGGTTGTCGGCCCACCTGCGGGGCTGGTCAGGTTCAGTGTGCCACGGGCGGCCTCGACGCGGTCGATGAGACCGGCGATGCCGGTGTGCCGTCCGGTCCGGTCGACGCGGGCGCCACCCTGACCGTTGTCGGTGACGACGATCTGGACGCCGGTGTCGATCGGGGCGATGAACACGCTGGCCTTGGTGGCGCCGGAGTGCTTGGCGATGTTCGTCAGGCATTCGGCGACGACGAAGTAGGACACGGCTTCGGCTTCCCGCCCGATCCGACCTTCGAGACGGACGTCGACGTCGACCGGGATCGTCGAGCGTCCGGCGAGCGCGGAGACGGCGGCATCGAGTCCACGGTCGGTGAGCACCGCCGGATGAATACCGCGGGCGAGCTGACGCAGCTCGTTGACGATGCCCTTGGCCTCGGTGTGGGCTTCGGAGACGAGTTCCTTGGCGCGTTCGGGGTCGGTGTCGATCTTCGACTTCGCCATCCCCAGGGTCATGGTCAGCGCGACGAGGCGGGGCTGGGCTCCGTCGTGGAGGTCGCGTTCGATGCGCAGGCGTTCGGCGGCGGCTGCCTCGATGCCGGCCATGCGTGCCCGGTCGAGTTCGGTGACCTCGGCCTGGAGGGCGACGGTGCGGGCCGGGGCCAACAGCGCCCGGTCGAGGGCACGGTCGAGGAGCGGGGCGAACCACAGTATCGCAAGGGAGCTGGCGAGGACGATGACCGAGCCGATGGCGACGCCGAGGCGGGCGGGTCCTTCGATGGATTCGCCGATGAAGAAGGTGTTGACTCCGTCGGGGTTGATGGCGGAGAAGATGCCGAGCAGGGATCCGCAGATGCCGGCGAGTGTGCCGCCGACGATGATCGCCCCGACCAGCATCTTGATGTAGTGGTGGGCGGTCGAGCGCCAGAAGGCCCCGGATTTCACCTGCAGCCACCGGTTGTGGAGGAAGCGGCCGAAGCCGGGTTCGCGGTTGCTGCTTTCGATCTTCGGGACGGGGATCTTATCGGCGTAGATGAGTTCGGCGCGGTAGCGTTCGACGACGTTCGCGCCCTGCTGGACGAGGACCCATACGAGGAGTGCGAGCACGCCGAGGCCGAGGGCGAAGATGCCGCCGATGCCGGTGAACAGGAGCCCGATCGGGATCCATGCCCAGATCACGGCGAGCACGGCCGAGAGGACGAGGTTCGCGACCCCGATGAACCCCGTCGGCCGCTTGGGCCATGTGATGGGACCGTCGGCGGGGATCTCCGTGACGTCGTCCCGGGTCAGCGGCAATGAGCCGGTGACCGGTGCGAAGGCGACCGGTTCGGTGCGCTGCCTCCCTCGCCGAGGTGGCCGTGGAGGTGGCATCGGAGGCTGCCCCTGGCGGGGTGGTCGAGGTTGGCGAGGTTGTTGGGGTTGCCTGGGCTGGTAGGGCTGTTGGGGCTGACCGGGCTGGTACGGCTGGTGGGGTTGCTGTCCGGCGGGGCCGTAGGAGGTCGAAGGGGAGACGCGAGGACCGGAGCGGCTGGGTGCTGCCGCGTAGTTCGGGGATGCGAGATGGGCCGTCGGAGCCTGTGCGGGTGGTGGAGTCTGCCCGGTCTGCGGAGCCGGTCCCGGCTGCGGAGCCTGTGCGTACTGCCGCGTCGGCTGCTGGGGATCCTGCGGCTGCCCGTACCCCTGCGACGGCCCGTATCCCTGCGGCTGCTGCGGATACTGACGCGTCGAGCCGGTGGCGAACGGCATGTCGAGATCGAGCGGCTTGGTCCGGAACTCTCCGGCCCGGCTGGCCTCAGGTTCATCGATCTCGGCGGTCGGCGGGGCATTGACGATCGCCTCGGCGCTGATGGATTCTTCGCGCTCACCGGCGGCGGGGTCAGATGTGTCGGCTGTGGCCGCCTCGGCGGGGTCAGGTGCGTCCTGGGCACCGGCGAGGTCGGTGGCGTCCGGGGTGACGTCGGGGGTCTGAGGCTCCACCGGATCGGTGCCCTGCGGCTCCTGATCCTGCGGGTTCTCGGGGGTCTTCTCACTCATAGCAATAACGCTACGGGAGTGATGTCGCGGCCGACAGCACGAAGACCTCCGACCCCGCATCGGGTTTTCCCCCACGCACCGTGACCGACCCCACTGCCGCGGGGTCGACTCGCCGCCCAGACGCCGCCGCCGGCTCCGAGCATCCGTCACCGGCCGCGACAGAACACCCCAGTGACGACGAATTGCGCCGTTACCGACGCATCACACCGCTGCAACGGTAGGAAGAGTCGCTGCCGGTGCCTCGTGGTGCGAGTCGTCGGCCGTCGCGGCGTCCGTCGTCGAGCCGTCGGCAGCGGCCCCTTCTGCTGAATCGCCATCGCCCGCGGCACCGCCGGCCGAATCGGCACTGCCGCTCACAGCGCCCGACGTTGCATCGAGAGCCTGCGCGAGGTCGGCGAGGATGTCGTCGATGTCCTCGATGCCGACGGAGAGGCGGATGAACGCCCCGTCGATGCTCAGCTCGCAGTCGGCCACGGCCAGGTGCGTCATCGTCGCCGGATGGTCGATGAGTGACTCGACTCCGCCGAGCGACTCGGCGAGCGTGATCAGCCGAGTGCTCTTCACCAGCACCAGCGCACGCTCCTCGGTGTCGGTGCGCAGGGAGACTACTCCCCCGAAGCCGCTCATCTGCGCCTTCGCGACCTCATGACCCGGGTGGGAGGGCAGTCCGGGGTAGTGCACCTCGGCGATCTCGTCGCGGGTCTCGAGCCATTCGGCCACGGCCTGCGCGTTCTCGCAGTGGGCCTTCATCCGCACCGGCAGGGTCTTGATCCCGCGCCGGGTCAGCCACGCGTCGAAGGGAGCGATCCCCAGGCTCACCGACGCCAGATGACTTTCGAGACGCTCGATCGCCTCGGCGGCGCGGGGACAGCTCGTACCGTCACCGGCGAGCACGGCTCCGCCGATGACATCGGAGTGGCCGTTGATGAACTTCGTCGTCGAGTGGATGACGATGTCGGCACCGAGGTCGAGCGGGCGCTGCAGGACCGGAGTCGCGAACGTCGAATCGACGGCCAGCAGCGCGTTCGCCGCGTGCGCGATCCGTGCGGTCTCGGCGATGTCGACGATGTCGAGCCCGGGGTTGCTCGGCGTCTCGACCCACACGATCGCGGTCTTCTCGCTGACTGCTGCCGCCAGCGCTGCCGTATCGGTGAGGTCGACGGTGCGGACGCCCACGCCCCACCGTTCGTACTCGTTCTTCAGCAGACGGTACGTCCCGCCGTAGACGTCGCGGGGAATGATGATCTCATCGCCGGGTCCCAGCAGCGCGGAGAACACCGCCACCTCGGCGGACGTACCCGAGTTGACCGCGGCGGCGAACGTCGCGTTCTCGAGTTCGCACAGCGCCTCTTCGAGGTCGCTGCGATTCGGGGTGCCGGTGCGCGCGTAGTCGAAGCCTGCGCGAGTGTCGCCCGGGGTGTCCATCATGAAGGTCGAGGTCTGGAAGATCGGGGCCACAACCGAACCGGTGTGCGTCTCGGGCATAGCCCCCGAGTGCACCGATCGGGTCGAGATTCCGGCGGGTGTGGTGGGTTCGGTGACAAATGAACTCACGGCGGATCCTTCCTTCACTGATGGTCACCGCTGCTTCCGCGGTGACCATCAGTCTGATCTGCCGTGAACCCCACGCGCACGCTCCATGACGCGCACGGTCACTCCACGTCATAATGTTCGTCATATTTCGACGCAGAACGTCATCATCACCCGGCGAGGAGCTCCCGACGCTCGGACGCTGCCGACACGGCGTCGAGAATCGCCGAGGCGATGCGCTCATTGTCCGCGAACACCGGCGCACCCGTGTGCGGACGGGTGAAAGCCTCGGCCGTCGATCCCGAGACCGCGGGGCCGATCAGGAACAGATCCGACTGCGCATCCCCGGCAGCATCGAGCGCGTGACCAGTCTCGTCTGTGCGCAGCTTCGCATGAGCGGTGTCCTCGAGGAGCAGCCCTCCGGCCGAGCGAAGTGATTCAAGGACCGGATCGGCGGCCTTCTCTGCACTCTGTCGGGCCAATCGCGCATCGACGAAGTGGGTGAATGTCTTCGCCTCCGGGTGGGCTGTGGATCGGGCGGTGTACCCGGTATCGCCGGCCTCGACGCGCAGCCCGGGGCCGAGGAAGCGGACGAGTCCCGCCTCGTGGAGGGCGAGGATCTGCTTGACCCGGATCGGTGGTGGTCCGCTGCCGATATAGGAGAACAGAGAATGGAAGCTGCCTTCGATGATCTCCGTACGATCGATCTGGCTGACCCGGCCCGACCGCACGAGCATTCGGATCGC
The DNA here is from genome assembly GCF_011617245.1 of Brevibacterium atlanticum. NCBI lineage: Bacteria > Bacillati > Actinomycetota > Actinomycetes > Micrococcales > Brevibacteriaceae > Brevibacterium > Brevibacterium atlanticum. The sequence goes on from NZ_CP050152.1 coordinate 3,750,274, forward strand.
CATATAGGACTTGACCAGGGCGTCGAACACCGCGAGGTCGGCGGAGAAGCGGACATCGGCGCTGCGGCGCAGGCGATCCTCGATGTGACGGAGCACCTCGATCTCGGCGCTGGCGTGATCCGCGCACCGCAGTTCCTCCAGCGGTCGGTCGAGGCGGGACAGGTCGAACAGATCCGCCGGGTCGGTGATGACCTCCCGCGCCGAGGCGGTTATCGTCGCGAATCCGGCACGTTCTCTCACCGCATCGACCGGGCAGGGCCGGCTTTCGTCGGCATTCCGTGGCTCGTCGGTGCCCTGTGCCCCTGCAAGCACACGATTCGCGGCATCGTCGATGCGTTCGAGCAGTTCGGGGGCCTCGATTCCCCGCCTCCACAGCACGTGCGCGTAATGGGCATAGGTGAGTTCGAGTTCGAACAGCGGCCCGATCACCGTCGTGAAATCGACGAGGTTGTCCCCGCCGAGGTGGTTCTCGACGCGGTCGCCGGCGCCGAGGCGGTCCGGCCTCAGGTACCGCAGTTCGACAGCAGGGGCGCCGGGCACATCGGCTCGACTGTAGCCGAGCTTCGGGCTGTAGGAGATGCCGCGTGAGGACCCGACCCACAGCACGGGTTCGCGCCCCGACGGCCGGTAGACGAGGCACTCACCCGCAGAATCGAACCGGCCGCCACGACCCTCGGTGACCATGACCATGAAGTCGAGGAAGGCGAGCCCGAAGCCGCGAGTGAGCACCTCGGCGCCGGCGGGGATGCCGCTGAAGTCGAGGTCGGCGGTGTAGCCGGGACCCTGATAGTACAGACCCGACTCCGCCGGCACCGAGCCTGCTGCCCGGGCTGCGAGAGCCGCGTCGGCAACGGTCGGGTGCATGTCGAGGTGTCCCTGCGCCGAGACGAGGACGCGGGTGTCGATGACCGTCCCGGTCGCGGTCGTGACCGCGAAGCCGCGGCCGTCCTCGCCACGTCGGACCGCCTCGGCGCGGGTGCGGTGGATGTGCACGTCCGCATTCAGATGGGTCAGGGCGGTCCCGAAGGCCGCCGCCAGATAGTGACCCTGGACCCGACGGCTGGCGAACGACTGGGAGTCGAGAACAGCTGCCTCGTCCCCGAGCCCGGCGGCGACGAGCCTCTCCCGTCCGGCACCGAGAATCCATTCGTGCAGGGTCGGTCCCATGATGCCGGGGCGGAGCAGGCGGCATGACTCGTCGGGGAAGATCGTGATGTCTTCGGTGCGCGAGTTCATCCACAGATGCGGCGACTGTTCGGTCCGCCAGATCCGTCCGGCCCCCGGTGGGAACGGATCGATGAGGTGGATGTGCATACCCGCACCGGCGTCCTCGGTCGCGGCGACTGCAAGCAGGATGCCCAGGGTCTTCGGGCCGGCGCCGATGAACGTGAGGTCGGCGCGCCGTTCGTGGTGGCCCACCGACTCCGGCTGTTCACGCACCGGCATAGAGGCTCACTGCCGGGGCGAGTCCGAGGCGGGTGCGCAGGTCGCTCGCCTCGGTGCCGCCGTGACGCGCCGAGTCAGCCTCCGGGGTCTCGCGCAGCCCGGCCGCGTACAGGGCGGGGAGGATCTCGGAGACGAGGCGGACGCTGAAGTCGAGCTGGTTCTCAGCGGACGCGCTCAGCAGCACGCCCGCGGCGCCGCGGCCGGTGAGGATGCGCACGGAACCGATGAGTTCGGCCACCTCGGCACGGGTCGTCGGTGCCGGCAGGACGGTGAGCACCGGCACTCCGGAGTCGACTTCGGTGCGCAGATCCTCGAGCGAGATGCTGCCGGCCGCCTCGTCGACGAGGACGACGTCGGCCGCGGCACGGGCCGCCTCGTTGCCGACTTCGGCACGGACGATGATCGGCGGGTGACCCTGCGGCGGCCGCGGCGTGATCGAGGGTCCGAGCACGGAATAGTCGGTGCCCGTCGAGTCCTGCAGCTGCGCCTCGATGTAGTGGAGACGGTCGCGGTCGATGTAGCGGTCGGTGGCCCGGTCGCGGATGATCGCGTCGTCATCCCATGAATCCCAGAGGCGGCGGATGACGTCGATGACGGATGCGGCCTCGGCCCAAGCCGCAGGAGCCGGGGCCGGGTCACGGCGACCGAAGAGGGCCGCCTCGGTGGGGGTGGTCGAGATGCCCACGGCCAGTCCCGCACGGGCGCGGGCCGTGTAGTCCAACGTCGCCGAGGCGGTGGCCAGGTGGAAGGGTTCGAGGTGGGTGGTGCGGACCTCGGGGACGATTCCCAGGCGACTGGTCAGCGGTCCGAGCCAGGAGGCGTACTCGAGCGCATCGAATCCGGTGAAGTCATCGGTCACGAGGGCGAAGTCCGCGTGGCCGTCGAGGGTCTTCGCGGTCGCCGGGCCGGTGGTCGGGTCGGGAGTCAGGGTGGTGGCGATGAGGACGCTCATGAGGGGTTCCTGTCGGTCGCGATCGGGGCGGTGATGAGGGATTCGGCGGCGGCCGCCTCGACGTGGGTGCACGACCGGGCGCGAACGGTCAGCTCCGAGTCGAACTGGTCGATGGCGTCGACGACGTCGCGTTCGACGGATTCGTCGATGCTCGGCGGGGTCGTGTCCGTGGTCGGGAGGATGTTGCTCGAGACGACGAAGCGTCCACGTCCGATCGAGCTCGCCCCGAGGGTGGCCAGCAGCGGTTTGAGGCCGTAGTCCAGCGCCAGGACGTGGGCGGGGGATCCGCCGGTGAGCACCGGCAGCACGGGTTTGCCGTGCAGGGCATCCATCGGCAGCAGGTCGATGAAGACCTTGAGCAGACCCGTGTACGTGGCCTTGAACACCGGGGATCCGACGACGACGGCATCAGCAGCGGCGACGGTGTCCCGGGCCGAGGCGATGAGGCCGTCGTTCGCATCCCCGGAGAGCAGCGGTCCGGCGGGCAGGTGGCGGAGCTTGATGAACTCCGTGCGGTGGCCGTACTGGCCGAGTCTGCGGGCGATGAATTCGAGCAGCGCTTCGGTCTTCGATCCTTCCGAAGGGCTGGCCGAGAGCAGGACGACTCGTGACATGTCAGCCCACCTCCTTGAGTTCTGCGTCGGTGTGGACGCTGCGGGCACGATCGCGGTTCTCCGCCCAGTCCGCGGCCGGGCGGGCCGCAGGCAGTCCGATGTTCTCGCGTAGGGACCCGTCCGGATATTCGGTGCGGTAGACGCCGCGTTCCTGGAGTTCGGGCACGACCTTCGCCACCACCTCGTCGAGTCCGCCCGGGGTGAGGTGGGGGACGAGGATGAAGCCGTCGGCGGCTCTGGTGCGGACCGCCTCGGCGAGGTCGGTGGCGACCTGGGCCGGGGTGCCGACGTAGGAATGGCGGGTCGAGACCTTGATGACGAGTTCGCGGGCGGAGAGCTTCTCGGCCTCGGCGATCTGCCGCCATGACGCGATCGTGGCTTCCGCGTCCTTGATGTGTTTGACCCGTCCCTGGGAGATCGATTCCGCTGCCGGCGGGACGTCGGGCAGGGGGCCGTTCGGGTCGAAAGCGGAGAGGTCACGGTCCCAGACGCGTTCGAGGAAGGCAATGGCTCCGGCCTCGCTGACCTGCTGGGCGGCGACCTCGCGGGAGCGTTCGACCGCCTCGGCGGGGGTGTCGCCGAGGATGATGGACACGCCCGGGTAGATCTTCAGTGAGTCCTCGGTCCGGCCGTAGCGGGCGAGGCGGGACTTCACGTCCGCGTAGAACTTCCGACCGGATTCGGGGTCGGAGTGGCGGGTGAAGATGACATCGGCCGAACCGACGGCGAAGTCCCGGCCGGAGTCCGAGTCCCCGGCCTGGAAGACGACGGGGTGCCCGCCGGGCAGTGCGCCGGTGGGGAAGCGGCCGGAGATGTCGAAGAAGTCGCTGCCATGCGTAAACGACCCGTCGCCGGCGGCGGTGTCCCAGAGTCTCCGGGCGACGTCGATGAAGTCCTCGGCGCGGCGGTAGCGGTCGGCGTAGTCGAGGTAGCCGCCGCGGCGGAAGTTCTCGCCGGTGAAGGCGTTGGAGGTCGTCACGACGTTCCATGCGGCGCGACCGTTCGAGAGGTGGTCGATGGTCGCGAGTCGGCGGGCGATGTCGAAGGGTTCGTTGAATGTCGAGCTCAGTGTGCCGGCCAGGCCGATGTGCTTGGTGACGGCGGCGAGCGCGGAGAGCACGGCGGTGGTGTTCGGCCGACCGACGACGTCGAGGTCGAAGATCTGGCCCTGGTGTTCGCGCAGGCGCAGGCCTTCGGCGAGGAAGAAGAAGTCGAAGAGTCCGGCCTCGGCGGTCTTGGCGAGGTGGGAGAAGGAGTCGAATTCGATGTGGCTGCCCGAGGCCGGGTCGGACCACACGGTGGTGTTGTTCACTCCCGGGAAATGGGCGGCGAAGTGAACCTGCCGCGGCTGCCCGGGAATGGCGGCGGCTGGGGTGTCGGTGCTGCGTCGTTGGTCGGTGCTGCGGAGGTCAGACATGGTGCGCTCCTGTCGGGGTCGGGTCGGAGAGAGTGTTCGTGGGGGCGGGTGACTCGACGGTGGTGGCGGCTGCCGCCTCGGCGGCGATGCCGTCGCGGTCGCCGGTGGCCCGCACAGCCGAGTCGTCGAAGCAGGGCACAGCGTCGATGAGCGCCCGCGTGTAGTCATCCCGGCTCTCGTGCAGCACGCGAGCGGTCGGCCCGGATCCGACGACGCGACCGTCCTTCATCACGATCACCTCGTCGGCGATCTGTTCGATGACGGCCAGATCGTGGGAGATGAAGAGGTAGGCGACGCCGAGGCGGGCCTGCAGGTCGACGAGCAGCTGCAGGATCTGTGCCTGCACACCGACGTCGAGTGCCGAGACCGGTTCGTCGAGGATGATCACCTCAGGGTCCACCGCCAGCGCCCGCGCGATCGCGAGCCGCTGTCGCTGTCCTCCCGAGAGCTCCCGCGGCGTGCGCCCCAGCAGCGAATGGTCGAGGGCGACGGAGTCGAGCAGCTCCCGCACCCGGCCCGGCCGGTCGGCACGGCTGCCGATGCGGTGCCCGCGCAGGGGTTCGGTGAGGATCCGCTCGACCGTGTAGTGCGGGTCGAGTGCGGCCGTCGAGTCCTGGTGCACGTAGCGGACGCGCCGGCCGAGGTCTTTCCGGCGGTAGTCAGTCAGAGCCGTGCCGTGGAGGGTGATCTCGCCGGCGTCCGCGCGGTCGGCACCGAGCAGGATCCTCGCCGAGGTGGTCTTCCCCGACCCGGATTCGCCGACGATTCCCACCGTCGACCCTGCCCGCAGAGCGATGTCGAGTCCGTCGACGGCGGGACGGTCCCCGCCGAAGTTCCGCACGATGCCCCGTCCGGACAGGACCACCTCGGTGCTGGTGGGGGCTGCACCGGTCCGGGTGGCGCCCGAGCTCGGGCTCAGCCGACCCCAGCCGAGGTGCGGAGCCGCAGCGAGCAGTCCCTGCGTGTACGCGTGCTGAGGCTGGGCGAGGACACGGCTGGTGGGCCCGGTCTCGACGATGCGGCCGGCCTGCATGACGATGAGTTCGTCCGCGCGCTCCTTCGCGACCCCGAGGTCGTGGGTGATGAGCACGAGCGCGGTCTGCGATTCGGCGACGAGGCCGCTGAGCACGTCGAGGACCTGCTTGGCGACGGTGGCGTCGAGCGCCGAGGTGGGTTCGTCGGCGATGATGAGCGCCGGCCGCGCGGCGATCGCATTGGCGATGAGCACGCGCTGGCGCTGCCCGCCGGAGAGTTCATGCGGATACCGTGCCCCGTGGGTCTCGGGGTCGAGTCCGACGGCGGTGAGCACCTCGGTGATACGGGGTCCGATCTGCGGTTTCGCATAACCGTTGACGCTCAGGGTTTCGGTCAGGGCGGAGGCGATCGTGCGCACCGGGTTGAGACCGGCGCCCGCGTCCTGCGGCACATAGGCGATCCCCGTGCCGAGGATCCGCTGCCAGGTGCGCGGCTTCGCCCCGATGAGATCCTCGCCGAGGTGGCTCTGCGTTCTCGCGTCGACCGTCGTCCCGGCCGGGAGGAGTCCGGTCAGGGCGGCGGCGGTCGTCGACTTCCCGGACCCGGACTCTCCGACGATGGCGAGAGTGCCGCCGGGGGCCAGGGTGAGGTCGACGTCGGTGATCGCCGGGGTGGTCGCACCGGGGTAGGTCACGCTCAGGCCGGTGACCTCGAGGACGTGTGGACCCCGGGGCGGGCTCTTGTGGGTCGTCTCGGCGACGGCCGTCTCGGCGGCGTTCGTCTGATGCGCCGAGGCGGGGACCGCCGTATCTCGGGGTGTGCCCTCGGCGGGGGCGTCGGTGCCGGTCGACTCCGTGCGGGTTGCGTCGTCGGTCGGGCCGGCGTGGTCGTCATCGAGGAGTTCGGTTCCGGCACCGGCTGCGGGCCAGGCGAGGAGATCGGTGTTGATCATCGGAATTCCTTCTCGGAGTTGACGGCGTGGGAGAGTCGGTTGGCGGCGAGCACGACGGCGGCGACGACGAGTCCGGGGAACGTCGTCATCCACCAGGCGGCGGCGAGGAAGTCACGGCCTTCGGAGACGAGCAGTCCCCATTCGGGCTGCGGCGGCGGGGCACCGAAACCGAGGAAGCTCAATGCGGAGACGGCGAGCACCGCGGATCCGAACTCGAGGGCGAGCAGCGCCCCGATCGGACCTCTGACCTGGGGCAGGATGTGTCGGGCGAGGACCGAGGCGGCGGAGAGTCCATCGGCGCGGGCGGCGCGGACGAATTCGGTCGACCGCCACCGGATCACCTCGGCGCGGGTGAGGCGTGCGAACGAGGGCACGGCCGCGACGCCGACGGCCACGGCGACATTGAGGGTGCCGAAGCCCAGCGCGGTGATCACGGCCATCGACAGCAGCAGACCGGGCACGGCCTGGAGGACGTCGACGGTGCGCATGAAGATCGCATCGACGACCCCGGTGAAGAATCCGGAGAGCAGACCGATGAGGACCCCCGCACCGACCCCGATGAGGACGGCGGCGAGGCTGGCCGACAGCGTCTGCGCCGAACCGTGGACGGTGCGGGCGAAGACGTCACGACCGAGCTGATCGGTGCCGAAGATGTGCTCGGTACCCGGCGGCAGAAGCCGGTCGGCAGGGTTTCCGGTGAGCGGGTCGACGCTGGTGAGCAGCGTGGGCCAGAGAGCGGCGAGTGCCGCGAGACCGAGGACGATGATCCCGATGACCTCGACGATCCCGATCCTCGAGGCTCCCACCGCCGAGGTGAGGCGACGCAGGCCGCCGGGACCGCCGCCGCGGGTCAGATCGCTGCCGCCGGTGATGTGGTCGTCGTGGACATGGTCCGCACCGGACTCGGGTGGAACCGTCTGGGAGTTCTTCTGCAGTTCGGTGGCCAGGCTCATGCGCGCACTCCTTCCGTCTCTTCGATACGGTCGGCCGCCTCGGCGGGGGTGCTCGCGTCTGTCGATTCGGTCTTTCGGCGTGCGGCACGCAGCCGTGGATCGAGCAGCGGATAGGTGAGGTCGGTGATGAGGTTGACGAGGACGAACACAGCCGCGGCGAAGAGGACGATGCCTTGGACGAGCGGGATGTCCTGCCCGGTCACGGCGGTCTGGGCGAGGCGACCGAGTCCCTGCCGGGAGAATACGTTCTCGACGACGACGGACCCGGCCAGCGCCTGGCCGAACAGCACCCCGCCCATGGTCAGCGCCGGCAGCAGCGCCACGGGCAGGGCCTGACGCAGCAGCAGCCGCAGGCGGGTGTACCCCGAGGCGGTAAAGGTCGTGACGAAGGGTTGGATCCATGCGTTCTGCAGTGACCGGAACAGGACCTGGGCGATGATCGCCGACAGCGGGATCGCCAAGGTCACGGCCGGCAGCACGATGGCGGCCGGAGTGCCGGTGCCGACCGCGGGGAAGAGCGGGATGCGGAAGGAGAAGACCTGCAGCAGCATGAGTCCGACCCAGAAGGTCGGCAGAGCGACGCCGAGCCCCGGCAGAGCCGCCAGGGTATCGCGCAGCCAGGGCCGGCGGGTCAGGGTCGCCGTCACGGCGATGACGACCCCGACGATCAGTGCGAGACCCAGAGCCAACGCGGCGAGAGCGAGCGTCGAGGGCAGGGCTGAGGCGATCGCCTCGGTGACGGGGGCGCCTGTCTGGATCGAGGTGCCGAAGTCGAGTCGGACGACGGCGAACACGGCGAGCAGGTACTGGATGGGCAGCGGCTGGTCGAGGTTGAACTCGGCACGGAGCCGTTCCACCTCGGCGGGATCGATGTTCTGCAGCTCTCCACCGGCGCCGAGCATCGTGGTGACCGGATCGCCGGGCAGCCAGTAGAGGAGGAAGAAGCTGAGGGTGAACGCGATCCACAGCACCAGCAGCCCTTGGGCGAGGCGAGAGGCGAGATAGCGCAGACTCATCACTGTTCACCGTCCAGCCAGGTGTCGTAGAGCTGGAAGCGCGATGAGGCTTCGTACTTGAAGTCGTGGACGTTCTCTCCCGTGCCGATGACTCCGGAGAGTTCGACGATCGGAACAGAGTAGCCTTCGTCGATGAGGATCTTCGCCGCCTTGGTGAAGTCCGCCGTACGCTCCTTCTCATCAAGGGTCGAGGTGGTGCGGGCGAGGATCTTGTCGAGCTCTTCCGCCTTCTTCCTCTCGTTGCCGTTCTGCTCGCTGACGCCGAAGTAGTTGCGCAGCACGTCACCGTCGGCTCTGGTGAGATTGCCGAAGGTCAGCTCCTCTTTGCCCTCCGCCTGCTGAGCAGTCACCTCGGCGGTGGTCTTCTTCTCGAGCTTGAGGTCGAAGCCGATCTCCCGCAGCTGCTGCTGGACGAGCTCGAGGAACGACGCATCCTGCCAGTAGGTCAGGGTCACGCTCAGCGGTGTGCCGTCCTTGACCCGGATGCCGTCGTCACCGACTTTCCATCCGTCGTCCTCAAGGAGCTTCTTGGCACCGTCGGGATCGTAGGCCAGGAGGTCGGAGAGGTCTTCGTACTCAGGAGTCGACTTCGCCAGCACCGAGGTGGCCGGAGCCTGGTGTGCGGAGATCACACTCTTGAGCTGATCACGGTCGATGCCTTTGACGAGAGCCTGGCGCACCGCCTTGTCCTTGGTGATCTTCCCGGTGACCTTGGGCACGAGGTTGTAGACGACGCCGGGGTTCGGGCGGGAGGCGATGCCCAGCCCCTGCGCCTCGAGGGTCTTCTCATCCTGGGACTGGACGGAGAAGTCGACGTCGACCTGTCCCGAGAGCAGCGAGCCGTTGCGCACCGAGGCTTCGGGGACGATCGAGAATTCGATGCCGTCGAGGTGAGCCGGTCCTTCGTGCTCGGCGATCGATGACGGCCAGTCGTAGTCGTCGAACCGGGCGAGCTTGATCGCCTTGTTGTGTTCGAAGGACTTCAACTGGAACGGGCCCGTACCCACGAGGTCTCCGGTGCACCGCTCCTCTGCGGACTTCGCGAGCGTGTCAGAGGAGTAGAAGCCCAGCGACATCGTCGACGTCGCCTGCAGGAACTGGGCGTTGGACTTGTCGAAAGTGAAGGTGACGGTCTGCTTGTCGGGAGTCTTGATCGACTTCAATCCGTCGAGATAGGTCTGACCGAGGGAGGCTTTCGCCCCGAGGTCCTGAATCGCTTCGAAATTCTCCTTCACCGAGGCGGAGGTGAAGTCAGTGCCGTCCTGGAACTTCACCCCATCGCGGAGATGGAAGGTGAAGGTCTTCGCGTCCTCGGAGACATCCCAGCTCTCGGCCAGCCACGGCTTGATCTCCTGCGTCTCGGGGTCCTGGTCGGTCAGCGAGTCGGTGATCTGACGAGTGACATTGAGCGTGACGTTCGTGCCCTGCTGCTGCCCGTCGAGGCAGGTCGGGTCGACGTCGTAGGCGATCTTCAGTGTGCCGCCGTCCTGAGGTTCTGCGTTCTCGTCTTCGGCCGCCGCCGAACCGGAGCAGCCGGCGAGGAGGAGGGACCCGGCTGCGAGCACGGCGAAACCGAAGCGGGCGCGACGCCGCGGTGAGGCCGTCGGAGCGGCGGCGGAAGAGGCGAAGGAGGTCATGGGTGTCCTGTGTGGTATCGAAGGTGAGGTTGATGTCAGCGATGCGTGCGAGAGCAGCTGTGGGTGGGAGCGCGGGATCGCGGCTAGGGGTTCCCGGGCGAAATGACTGCCCAATCAGCAGAGATTGCTCAACACACAATCTGAGCAGTCGGGTGCTGATGATGCTCCTGCGGATCCAAGCACTGCGGGGATGCCCTACGCTGCCATTGCCGACCGGGGAGACCGCGAGTGATCAGCCCGCAACGAGCGCTCGGTCGCCGAATGGGGCGAGACAATCAGCTCTTGACTTGCCGAAACATCGGCATGGGCATCTGACAATCAAGAGCTTCGAACCGCGCGGACAGCGCCCAGGTCTGTGAGTTCTTAAAAGCGATCATCATGTCCCCTGGTGAAGTGATGCCGTGTTTCGTTGACGATGATCACGGTACCAGTAATCCATATTGCTCAACAATATTGAGTCTCAGAAATCGTCACTCTCCGTCACATTCGACGCCCGACCCGCATCACAGAAGGCGCTCACGCACCTCCCTGGTGCACCGCAGGAGAAGATCTGATCGGCCTGGACCACCCCGGACCAGTTGGACCAGTGGTGGATTCCAGCGCCGCTGTCCCTGCGCGTCGACGCCCTCGAGCTCTCTCCCGGTGGAGCGTTCTCCACTCGGATGAGTGCAAACGGGACGAACTGGCATCCGCATGTCGACGCTGTGGAGTGACCCTGGCTCCCTGAGCGGCCCCGGCCCTCGAGTCGAGACCCGCGGCGATGATGAGCGATCCCGTCAGCAGGATGAGGGCCGTCACCGTCCAGATCATCGGCGCAATCCCGATGAGAAGGGCGATGGCGATGCCGGCGGTGGCTGCAGCGACTGCGATCACCGCACGGACCCGAGGAGGCACCACACGACCCCGGGCAGTCAGCGTCTGAACCTCGGGAGGCACCGCGCGGACCTGAGGAGTCGGGCCGGCATCTCGCGGCGCTTCTCGTCCGGCCGCGCCCGTATTCCCACGCATCTCGCGAAGAAGGCGGCCGATCCCGCGGCCCGTCGCAGCCAGTCGACGTTCGGAGGGGACAGGAATCCGCGCGGTCACCATGGCGACAAGTGCCGAGAGTCCAATGACGACGAACAGCCACGGCAACCTCGAGGCCCACCACCAGCCGGAACCGATCTCAGGCAGGACGAATCCGGCCAAACCCGGATGTCCCCACACTGTCGGAATTCCCGACACTGTCTGTGCCAGAGCGCCGAGGCCGCCGATGAGGACGATGACCACGCTCATGTGCCAGAGATAGACGTGCATCCCGTATCGGTTGCCCCAGTCGATGACCCGATGCCAGATCTGCGCGCGGAGGACTCGGGGGTCGAAGGCCGCCTCATCGCCGGTGATGTCGGCTTCACTGCCGCTCGGAACGGCGAGCATCCGGTTCAGCCGTACGTGGACGAGCCGCAGCGCGCACAACTGGACCACGCCGAGCAGGACAAGAGCGCCGGTGGGCGGGTTGAGATTGACGAGCATGTCCGGGCTGTAGACCCCCGCGGAGACGAGCCCTGCCAGGGTCAGCAGCGCGGTCACCAGCATCGTCCACGTCCGCAGCCTGCGCACCGGTCGTTCGAGGGCGTCGGCGTAGACGAAGCCGAGCTGCTGGATCAGCGGCCACACGAGGATGAAGTTGAGATATCCGAGTCCGTACACCCCGCTCACCGCGACCAGGACGTCGACGACGATGACGGAACCGGCGAGGACGGCGAGGGACCGCCTCGGCGATCGTTCATGGAAATACACCGCCAGCGGCACCAGGCTGGTGAGGCCGACGTAGACGGCCAGGAACCACAGCGGTTGGCCGATTCGGCGGCTCGCCTCGCTCAGCAAGTCGGCGGGGACGCCGAGTTCCGAGGCCACCGACAGGGCGAGGCCGGCGAGCGCGATGAGCATGCTGACCGGGACGAGTAAGCGGCGCAGGCGTGCGCGGAGGTGATCGGCCCAGGTGCCGCCTCGGGCGCGTGTGCGGCGCCAGCCGATGATACCCGCGCAGCCGCCGATGACGAAGAACAGGGGCATGACCTGGAAGAACCAGGATGCGGTGGTGAAACCGGCGGTGCCGGCCAGCGCGACGGTGGGCTGCACGGCGCCACCCGGACCGAGCACGGCTGTGCTCATCATCGAGTGGAGGACGACCACGACGATGAGGCAGCCGAAGCGGACGAGGTCGATGGCCGGGTCCCGGCGGGAGTGGGCTGGGTCTCGACGGGGGCGGGCTGTGTTTCGGCGGGATCGAGTCGTGTCGGGTTCCGGTGCAGCGCTCGTGACCGGCCTTGTGCTGTGAGCGAGACTCCCGCTCGGTGCCGGTGGTCCCCCGCTCGGTGCCGGTGGTTCATTGAGTGTGAGTGACATGTCGGTCCTTCGTCCGGGTCGATCAGGTGCGATGACACCGAAGTTAGGAACCGGATGCCTCCCGCCGCATCACGCCAGAGGGGCGTTCTCGACTCCGCCGCCCCATACTTTCGAGTGATGCCGGCCGCCGACCTCCCGATACCCGGACTCCGATACCCGGCCGCCCATCACCTGGCCACCCGATACCCCGCGGACACGTGCGTGTGAAAATGGCAGTGAGCACGTCCGCCACCGGTCGAACGCTAGGAGAGAGACCCATGACGATCGCCTTCGAGACGACGAGCCTGCCAATCATCGGCGCTCCCATGGCCGGCGGGACGACGACGCCCGAACTGACCGAAGCCGTCGCTCGCGCCGGCGGGTTCCCGTTCGTCGCCGGCGGCTACCTCACCGCAGAGGATCTCGCCCCACTCGTCGGACGCATGCGTGAGACGACGGAGACCTTCGGCGTCAACCTCTTCGCCCCGAATCCCGTCCCGATCGATCGCGCGGCCTTCGACGCTTTCGTCTCCGCCCTCGAACCGGCCGCGGCCGCACGGGGAATCACGCTCAACCCCGAACCCGTCGACGATGACGATCTCTATGCGGAGAAGGTCGACTGGCTCGTCGCGCACCCCGTTCCCTTGGTGTCGACGACGTTCAATCTGCCCACCGCCGAGGTCGTCGACCGTCTCCATGCCGTCGGTACGCAGGTGGTGGCGACGGTGACGACGGCTGAGGAGGCGCGCACAGCAGCCTCATGCGGTGTCGACGCACTCATCGTCCAAGGTCCGCGTGCCGGCGGGCACTCGGGAACGGCCGATCCGACCCGGGAGATCGAGGACCGTGCGACTCTCGATCTCCTTCGCGACATCCTCGCCGAGGTGGACCTGCCCGTGGCAGCCGGAGGCGGAGTCGATAGCGAGGCCATGGTCGCAGAGCTCCTCGACGCCGGGGCGAGCGCCGTCGTCGTCGGGACCCTGCTGCTGCGCTCCGATGAAGCGGGCACTGCGCCCACGCACCGTACCGCGCTCGCTGCCGATGAGTTCTCACAGACTCAGCTGACCAGGGCTTTCACCGGCCGCCCGGCTCGAGCGCTGGTCAACGACTTCGTGCGCGAGTTCGACCAGATCGCCGTGGACGCCTACCCGGCGGTCCACCATCTGACGAAGGAGTTCCGCGCTGCGGCGAAGAAGGCGGACGACCCGCACGGTCTGCACCTGTGGGCCGGGACCGGTTACCGGAATGCGCGCGAGGGCTCGGCCGAAACGATCATCAAGGACCTCGGCTCCCGCTTCACACGACCCTGACCCACGCTCCACCGAGGCACGCTGCCCCTCAGCAGCATTTCATGGCGCTTGGGTGGGCATTCTGGTCGGAACGCGAGGCCTTAGGTGGGCATTCTGGTCGGGAGGAGTCGCCTCGAATCCGACCATTTCGCCCACCCAAGAGGCCTCGCGAAGCATCAACGACGCCCCTCAGCTCCCGGCGACGACGAGGCCCGATTCGTACGCGGCGACGACGATCTGGGTGCGGTCGCGCAGGCCGAGCTTTCCAAGGATCCGCGACACGTGGGTCTTCACAGTCTGCTCGGCGAGGAAGAGCTGATCGGCGATCTCGGAGTTGGCATGGCCCTTCGCGACCAGGGTCATCACGTCGATCTCGCGGTCGGTCAGCTGCCCGAGCACCGCAGTGTCCTTGGCCACGGTGGGCCCGGCGACGTATTCGGCGATGAGTCGGCGCGTCACCGAGGGCGCGAGCAGCGACTCCCCACCGGCGACGACGCGCACGGCGGTGATGAGGTCCTCGGCGGTGGCGTCCTTGAGAAGGAATCCGCTGGCCCCAGCCCGCAGTGCGGAGAACACGTATTCGTCGGCATCGAACGTGGTGAGCATGATGACGCGCGGGTGCTCGCCGGGCATCGCGAAGATCGCACGGGTGGCGTCGAGGCCGTTGAGCTTGGGCATGCGGATGTCCATGAGGATGACATCGGGATCCGTGCGGCGGACGAGGTCGACGACGGCCGATCCGTCCTCCGCGCTGCCGACGACCTGCATGTCCGTCTGCGCGTCGAGCAGCGCCCCGAACCCCTGCCGGACCATCGCCTGATCGTCGACGATGGCGACCCGGATCGTCGTCGACGACGGTGGAGGAACACTCGCCGAGGCGGCTCCCCCGTTTCCGTCCTGCGTTCCCTCAGCTTCCGGCATGGTCCCAACCTACCCGAACCACGGGCGCCGTCGCCCGCATAACATGCGAGAATACGGTCCCCGCGCCACCGGAACCGTGATTTTCACCCTCAGGTAGCACCCCGGCCCAGGCACTTTCACCCGTTCGTATGATGTGCACCGGCAGGCCTGCTCCTTAGCGTGATCCCCATGATCATCACCGCCATCGTCCTCGCCACCGCAGCGGCGTTCTGCCTGGCCCTGGGCACACACTTCCAACAGCACGCTGTGGCCGCCATGGCCCCGGGCCTGCGTCGCCGAGCCACGTGGGTCGCCGGCCTCGGACTCATGGGGCTGGTCACCGTGCTCAACGTCATCGCCCTCGGGCTCGGCCCGGTCGCGATCGTTCAGCCCATCGGTGCGGTCTCCCTCGTCTTCGCGGCCCTCATCGGCAGGCGGTTCTTCGGGCTGCGCCTCGGCGCCCCGCTGCTCATCAGCATCGCGATCACCCTGTTCGGCGTGTTCTCGTTCGTGGCCACCTCGGCGCGGCACTCCCACGACATCGTCTCCACGGACCAGTCGGTGACGTGGCTGCTCGCGGTGCTCATCGCCCTCAGCGTCTTCGCGGGCCTGTTCTCGATCAGCTCCGCCGGGCACATTCCGCGCGTCGTGATGACCGGCATCGTCTTCGGCACCGTCGCCGCGGCCACGCACGTGCTCGCCCGCGCGGTCGTCGTCGCCGGGCTGTCCGGTCTCGATGCCTGGGGAATGCGGTGGTGGCTGCTGCTGGCAGCGGTCGGGGCAGCCTCGGCGGCGGGGTTCTGGCTCGTCCAGACCGCCTACGCCTGCGGACCCGCCGAGACTGTGCTCGCCGGGCTCACGGTCATCGATCCGATCGTCGCGGTGATCATCGGCGCCGCCTTCTTCGGCGAATACGCAGGCCTCACCACGCTGGCCGTCGCCGGGCTGCTCGTCTCCGCCGGCATCGGCGTCGGCGGCGTGTGGATGCTCTCACGCTTCCATCCGAAGGTCATCGACTCCTCCGGTCACGCACGCGCGACCGAACCGACACGCACACACCCATCGCCCTCAGCCGCACCTGCCCACCAAGGAGTCCAGTCATGAACAATTCCCCCACCCCGACAGCTGTGTCCTCCGCCATCGGCACACCCCAGCCCACGACCCCGTACTCTGAAGAGGTGCCCCGCCCAGCAGAGCCACAGCCGACAGGTCCGCCCGACGGACCGTCGACGCCGACCCGCGCGACCCGGGAGCGGTCCTGGTGGGATCGACTGCGGCACAATCTCGGTCGCGATGCCGGGCTCGTCGCACCCGGCCTGTTCATCTCCCTCATCGCAGTCCCGGCACTCATCGCTTTGTTCTCGGTCTCGATCGCCACAGTGATCGTCTGGGTCGGCGCCCTCCTCCTGCCGCTGACGCTCACCGTCGCCCGCGCATTCGGCAACCTCTCCCGAGCGCGCACCCGTGCCTGGGGTGCGCCCATCGCCGAGGCGGCTCCCCGTCACCGCGGACACGGACTCCGCTGGTGGCTGGCTCCCCTGCGTGATACTCGTGCCTGGTTGGATCTGCTCTTCGAGGCCGTGTTCGCCCTGCCGATCCGGCTCCTCACGTTCTCCGTCGCCGCCGCGTGGTTCTTCGGCGGACTCGGCGGTGCCACGTTCTTCGTCTGGGGCCGGTTCCTGCCCGAAGACGGTGGGGACACGGTCGATTGGGTCGTGGCGTGGGTGACGGGCTCCCCGGTTACGGATCTCGGCTTCTCCGCCGAGGCAACCTTCCAGTTCGTCGTCGGACTCATCCTTCTCCTCTCCTTCCCCTTCCTCCTCCATGCCCTGGCTCTGTTCGAGATCGTGACGATCCGCGCGGCCCTGTCCGCCGACACGACCGAGGCGCACTCGAATACTAGCCCCGGCATCGCAGCGGCCGAGGCGCCTGCGTCTTCGAGCCCTCGCATGTTCGCGTCGACCACCGGAGGTCTGGGCTGGTTCTGGCTGGTCGCGGGATTCGTCGGGATCGCGCTCGTCGCGATCTCCTGGCCGGTGACGACGGTGCTCTACGACGTGCCGACGGTCTTCGCGATGCTCATCGCCCTCTCTCAGAGTGCCGCCCTCGTCCTCGCCGTCCGGTGGCCCACCATCGCGATCGGACTCGGGCTCGCAGCTCAGATCGCGGGCATCGCGCTCACCTCGGGAACTTCGGGTGAGGTCTGGCCGTTCACCGTCACCTCGCTGCTGGCGCTGGTCTTCCTCCACCTCACCATCGGACTGCGGCACGGTTGGATCCGGCTGGTGGCCCTGTGGACGCTCAGCGCCGTCATCGGGGTGCTTGCGCTCATCCTGCCGCACGCCGGCGGGTTCGCAGGTGCCCTGACCAATGTCATCACCACAATGTCGATCGCGGCGGGTGCCGGGCTCATCGGCGTCATCGGCAACCTTCTCATCCAGGGTCGCCGTCAGCTCGAGACCGAACGCGAGCTCAGCGCCGCCGAGCTGGCCAAACGCCAGGAGCTCGAGGAGCGCAACCGGATCGCGCAGGAGCTCCACGACGTCGTCGCGCACAGCATGTCGGTCATCAGCGTGCAGGCGACAACGGCGAAGTACCGTCTGCCCGGGCTCGATGAGCGCAGCCTCGGCGAATTCGACTCGATGGCCTCATCGGCCAGGCAGGCACTCACGGAGATGCGGGGTCTGCTCGCGATCCTCCGTGGCGGTCGGAACGCTGACCTCGCGCCGCAGCCGAGTCTCGAGGACATTCCCGCGCTCGTCGACGTCACGCGCGGGTCGGGGGCGCGCGTCGATCTCGACTTCCCCGACGATGTACCCGTCCTCTCCCCCACCTCGAGCCTGACGGCCTTCCGCGTCGTCCAGGAGAGCCTGTCGAATGCTCTGCGCCATGCGGCCGGGGCCGCAGTGTCGGTCACCATCGCCCAGGTCGAACAGCGCGTGGAGATCACCGTGGTCAATGGCGCTCCCGACGCCGAGGCGGCCACGGTCGCTGGAGCGAAGAGCCACCTCGGCGGAGGATTCGGGCTCAAGGGAATGCGCGAGCGCGTCGAAGCACTGGGCGGCACCCTGCAGGTCGGACCGACCGACAACGGGGGTTTCGAGGTCAGGGTGTCACTGCCGCTGGACTGAGCAACCGCGCAAGAGCGGAGCTTCGATGGCATAATCGGTCAAGGATCCCTGCCGTCTGAAGTCCCCTCCGGAAGGTGCAGAAACAGTGACTCACTCATCCCCACCGTCGCCGTCTGGTCCGTCCGCGCCGCTGCCCGAACCCACGGTGCAGGAGCAGTCCCGGTTCGTCCGGGATCTGCGGCGCACGATCGCCATCGTCATTGTCGTGGCCTTCAGCGTGGCTGCGATCGGCGGAATCATCGTCATGCTCGGCGATATCGACTCCGAGGCGACGTTCCAGGTCATCGGCACGACGTCAGCGACCGGCGCGTGCAGCGTCGCCGCCTTCTGCGGGGCGGCGCTCATCGGTCGGCGAGCCCAATGGTTCGGCAGCGTCACGATCCTGCTGGCGCTCGTCACTCTCGTGGTGAGCCTTCTGTTCATCTGGGGCGATCCTTACGGGTGGGATGACCCGATCGGCTCCACCGGCATGACCATCGTCGATGTCCTTTACCAGACCCTCTTGTCGATCGTGCTCGTCACCGCCGTCGCTTCGGTCGCTTCGCTCATTCTGCTGTTGGTGCCCCGATCGTGGGTGGTGCGGATCGGGCTGCCGATCACGCTCTGCTTCCTCGCGCTCGGCACCTGTCTGGTTCTCGTCACGATCTGGATGGAGGGAGCGTGGCAGCACGACTGGCTGACCCGCCTCAACGGCATCGTGTGGATCCTCGCCGCGCTCGGCGTGGTCGTCGTGCCCCTGACATCGCTGCTGCTCAAGGCGGGCTCGAAACCGGAGGCTGCGAGCGCTGCGGCGGCGGCATCAGCGGACACTGCTGCGGCACCGGCAGAAACGGACGAGGCGCCCGCGGCTGACAGTAAGGGGCCGGTCGCGGACACCTCCCCTGACAGCGAGGAGCCGGCCACGAGCGCTTCCCCGGCCAGCACGAGGCCGGTCGGCCCGACGCTGTCGCCCTCCACCGTCGACCGCCTCGAAGCAGCTGCGCGAGCCGAGGGGATCACGGCCGACGAACTCGTCGACCGCCTGCTGGTCGGCGACTCGCAGGGTGGTGCGGACATCCCGACGGCGCCCGATGACTCTTCGATCAGGACGTCCGAATAGGAATCATCCTTTCGGACGACAGCCTCGGCGCCACCGCCCGGGTAGGGTCGAAGGGTGACACTTCGCCCCGCCCGTCGCCCGCTTGCGCATGCCCTCATATGGACCGGCATCGCCGCTGTCCTCGGTGCGCTCCTGCTCGTCACCGTCGTCGGGACCGGACGGCCGGGCATCGACAGTCCAGCACCCCAGGATGATGCGCTCTTCTTCGAGCTCCTCGTCCATTTCGTCTGCGGCTTCATCGGTCTCGTCTGCCTGCCCGTCGTCCTCTTCTTCGACGGACGCCGGATCCCACGCAAGCAGCTGCGACCGAAGGTCCTCGCCGCGGAGAAGCTGCGCGAGTTCCTCACCGTCACTGGCCACGGGGGTGAGGAGTTCCTCGCCTCCGACGGGTCCGTCGAATCACTCCAGCGCCGCCCGGGAGGGTGGGTCCCCGTCACCGTCGGCATCATCGGGATCCTCCTCGGCACGCTCAGCGTCCTCGGCGCGTTCGCCGCCTCGTTCATGCTCGTGTCCTTGGCGGCCAGGCGCAGCTGGGTACTCGACTTCGTCGCCCTCGCCGCCACCCTTGCCTCATTCTCGGCGACCTACGTCCTCACTCCGAAAGCGGCGGGAACCTTCGACCTTCCCGTGTTCGTCTTCGGCGGCGTCATCTATGCCGTCATCGTCATCATCGGCGTCATCCGCGGGTCCCGTGAGCAGGGCTTCATCGACTCCGCCGCCCAGACCCTGCTGCGCGAACGCTCCCGACAAGATCGCGCCATCGCCGAGGTCCGTCGCGGCATCGCCCGCGACATGCACGACTCCCTCTCCCATCACCTCTCCGTCATCGCGATGTACTCCGGCGCCCTGTCGGTGCGGCAGGACCTCGACCCTGACGAGGTGCGGCAGAACGCCCGCCTCATCGCCGATGCCGCCCGCCGCTCCGGTGTCGAACTCCGCGAAGTGCTGACCATGCTCCGCAGCGACGATCAGGGCACAGTGATCGATCCCGACATCGACCGCCTCATCGCCGGTCGTGGCGACACCGTGGAACTGCGCTACCTCGATCCCGTCGATTCGTCCATGCTCAAGCAGTGTGGGGCACTCGAGCGCACGACGGTCTACCGCTTCGTTCAGGAGGCGATCACGAACACGGTCAAACATGCTCCCGGCCGGAAGGTGACCATCACGGTCGGAATCGATGCGGACGAGAGGACCCTCGAACTCGTGGCGAGCAATCCGTACACGGGCTTGGCCCCGGCCTTCCGCGCCGGCGCGCAGCAGCTCGTGTCGGGGTCCGGTCTGGGGCTGCTCGGCCTGCGCGAGAGGATGGAGGCTATGGGCGGGGATCTCACCGTGACTACCACCCCCGAGTTCACACTCCGCGCCCGCATCCCCATCACTCCGGCAGAGGAGAGACCATGACGATCCGTGTGATCATCGCCGACGACGAATCGCTCATGCGATCGGGGCTCAAGCTCCTCCTCGGTGCGGCGAACGATATCGAGGTCATCGCCGAGGCGGCCGACGGTTCCGAAGCCATCGACCTCGCCCGCGAGCTGAGTCCCGACCTCGTGCTCATGGACATCCGGATGCCGGTCGTCGACGGCCTCGAAGCGGCGCAGACCCTGTTAAGCGATCCCGATCATCCGCAGGTGCTCATGCTCACTGCCTTCGGCACCGACGATTTCATCCACCGCGCCCTGCAGTCCGGGGCGGCCGGCTACATCCTCAAGGACACCCCGCCCGAGGACCTCATCAATGCCGTCCGGGCGGCTGCCGACGGTACCCGGACCCTGTCGACATCGGCCCTGGAGACGCTGCTGAGCTCACGTCCGACCACCTCGGCGCCGGTGCCGGATCCGCTCGTGTCGCTGTCGGACCGGGAGCGGGAGATCGCCGAGGCGGTCGCGCAGGGGATGACGAACGCACAGGTGGCCAGGGCACTGTTCGTGTCGACGGCGACCGTGAAGACCCATCTGGCGCGCATCTTCGACAAGCTCGAGGTGAGCTCGCGGGTGCAGCTGGCGCTGCTCGTCAACGAAAAGCGTTGAACCTGAAAATCATTTCGGGGCCATGCGGATCGCGCCGTCGAGGCGGATGGTCTCACCGTTGAGCATCGGGTTGGCGACGATCGATTCGACGAGCTGAGCGTATTCGGTCGGCTTGCCCAAGCGGGCAGGGTGGGGCACGGATTTGCCGAGGGATTCCTGCGCCTCGGCGGGCAGTCCTGCCATCATCGGGGTCTCGAAGATGCCGGGGGCGATCGTGACGACGCGGATGAGGGAGGCGGCGAGCTCACGGGCCATCGGGAGGGTCACCGCAGCCACCGCGCCCTTCGATGCGGAGTAGGCGATCTGACCGATCTGTCCGTCGAAGGCCGCGACCGAGGCGGTGTTGACGATGACTCCGCGCTCTTCACCATCCGCTTCCTGCTGCTGCATCGCGGCAGCGGCCAGGCGGCAGACGTTGACGGTGCCGACGATGTTGATGTTCAGCACCTTCTGGAAGGCATCGAGGGGCAGCGGACCTTTGCGCGAGACGAGTTTGCCGGGTGTGGCCACACCCGCGCAGTTGACGACGACGCGCAGGTCGCCGAGCCCGGTCGCGGTGTCGACCGCGGCCTGAACCTGCTCTTCGTTCGTGACGTCGGCGGTGACGAAGTGGGCGGCGTCGCCGAGTTCGGCGGCGACCTGCTGCCCCACCTCGGCGTTGAGATCGACCATGACGACCTGGGCACCGGCGGCCAGGAGTCGTTCGGTAGTGGCGCGGCCGAGCCCGGAGGCTCCGCCGGTGACGAGGGCGACTGAGTTGGTGAGATCCATGGGAGTCCTTCGCATCGCTGAGTGAACATGCCTTCGGTTCGACTCTAGCCCAGCCCTGTGGGCGGGGTCACTCGCGGATACGACAAGGCCCGCCGGTCGTTCGGCCGGCGGGCCTTGTTCGGATTGCCTGCATTCCGCGTCCCCGGTAGGGCGAGCTCAGGCGAGCACGATGAGACTCAGGCAGCCTGCTCTTCGGCGGCCTCACGCACGGACTTCAGGGCCTCGCCCCACGAGACGATGTCAGCCACCATCGAGGCGAACGGAGCGGCCGAGACCTCGGTCGGCGCAAACTGGCCGTCGGCGACGTCGGTGAAGATGGAGAACGAAGCCTGGTCGCGGACGACGGCGAGCTTGTAGTTCGCGAGGATGTGGCGCAGGTGCTCGGCGGCGCGCACGCCCTTGTCGGCGCCGTAGTTGACGATGCCCGCGACCTTGTGGTTGAACTCGGTGGCGACGAAGTCGAGGGCATTCTTCAGCGAACCGGAGATCGAGTGGTTGTACTCAGGGGTGACGAAGATGAAGGCGTCGAACTCCTCGAGCTTCGCGCCCCAGGCCTTCGTGTGATCGTTGGCGTACATCTTCGCCCCGGCCGGAACCACCTCGTCGAGGAGGGGAAGGTCGAAGCTGCCGAAGTCGACGACCTCGGCGCGGACGCCATCGTTGGCGGCCAGCTGCTGCTCGACCCAGGCGACGATCTGCGGGTTGAGCGCCTGCGGGCGCGAGGTTCCGGGGATGATGGCAATGTTGAGCATGGACGTCCTCAAATCGATTGGCGGTGTCGGCCGGTGATCGACCGAAGCGGTAGGGTTCTCGGGCGGAGCGTGGCAGCAGACTGCCCGGCTCCATTTCAGCGAACATACTTGAACACTCAATCATTCCCAGCAGCACACGTGACCCTGGTCACTTCGTCCGCGGGCACATCGTCGACTTCCTTGCGAATTCGGGCCCGTTGGAGCGGTTCGTCGTGTATGGTCGTGGGGCAGGTGAAAGATTGTTCGATAGAAGAGCAGGCTTCGACGGAAAGCCGGCAAGGAGCCCGACCATGGCGCGCTCGACCAACGGCCGCAACAACATCCTCCGCTCGGCCCGGGACACTTTCGCGGACAAGGGATTCGACGGGGCATCCATCCGCGACATCGCCCAGACGGCGGGGCTGAGCCTCTCCGCACTCTACTACTATTTCCCTTCGAAGCAGGAAGCTCTGTACGAGCTCGTCCACACCGCCTACTCGTGGTACATCGGACACGCTCGCGCCGTCATCGCCGAGGTCGACGACGACCCGGTCGATCAGCTCGCGGTCGCCGTTCGCTACCTCGCCCGCTACCGCATGGAGAACGTCTCGGTCTCGACCGTGCTGCTGCGCGACACCGAACGGCTGACCGGCGACAACGCCACGCAGGTCAAGGACCTCCAGAAGGAGGCACGTGAGGTCATGGGCGAGATCGTCCGGGCCGGCATCGAGACGGGAGCCTTCCGCGTCGAGAGCTCGACTCTGGCCACCCGCGCGATCCACTCGATCTGCAACTCGCTCTCACTGTGGTACAGGCCCACGGGCGACCTGACCCCGGACATGATCGAACGCGACTTCACGCAGTACTCGCTGCGCATCCTCGGCCTCGACCCCTCGGAAGAGGAGCTCGACCGCCTGCTCGGCCTGCCGGTCAACCAGGCGGGCATGCTCGACTTCATCGCCGACACCAACTGACCCCTCTTGCTACCTGACGGCGGCCCAGCAACCTCGCGCGAGGTAGCTGGGCCGCCGTCAGGATCCTTCTATGCTTGTCAAGCGGCCTGCCCAACCACGCTCGTCGCCTCGAGAAGCCGATAAACTCTCCGGGCCACAAACCGCTTGATACACCGGATAGCCTCCTTCTTCGACTTCCCTTCCCCAAGTCGTTTAGCCATGTACGCTCGGGTCTCCTCATCGAAGGACAGCTTCGTGATGGCCACCATGTACAACGCGGAGTTCAACCGGCGGTCCCCGCTGCGGTTGAGTCGGAATCTCACCACATTGCCCGACGATGCTGGGATCGGATTCACCCCCGCCAGCTTCGCGAACGCAGCCTCGGAATGCACCCGTCCTGGATGAGACCACGCCAGATAGAACACGGCGGCAGTGATCGGTCCGATCCCCGGCTGGGCCAGCAGCACAGCGGCAGGACTGTCCTTCACCAGAGCCAGAATCCGTGTGGCGTAATCCTTGATGTCGGCATCGAGTTCGATGACGCGTTTGGCTAACCGGATCGCTTCCCGACGTGCTTCACAACGGGCCACAGGCTCGTTCCGGCCCCGCCATTTCGACACCGTGCGGATCTTGGCGACTGACAGTTTCCGTCGGGCATCGATACCGAGATCGTTCGCCCGCAACAACGCGGTCAGCGCGTTGATGGTGCGGGTCTTCTCCCGCGTCATGGACTCGCGGGCACCCACGAGGATCCGCAGTCCCTGACGCGGCCCATCGGCCTGTCTGGGCACGCGCAGCCGCGACTGCTCCAAGGGCAGGACGGTGGTCGCGATTCTGCGGGCGTCGATCTGGTCATCCTTACCCGTGCTGTGACGGTCGCGGGCACTCATGCTCGCGGCCTCGGCGACCGTATACCCAGCCTCAGCGACGTTCTCGGCCAGGATCGCTCCGTAGGTGCCGATGCCTTCGATCACCCACAGGGTGTCCAGGTGCCCGCCGGTGCGACGCCCGACCCAGTCCAACGCGCGTGCCAGGCCAGTATTCGTGGTCGGGAATTCGCGGGTATCGAGGTGCTCACCGCGGTTGGTGAGTATGGCG
Source organism: Brevibacterium atlanticum (assembly GCF_011617245.1). Classification (NCBI taxonomy): domain Bacteria; kingdom Bacillati; phylum Actinomycetota; class Actinomycetes; order Micrococcales; family Brevibacteriaceae; genus Brevibacterium; species Brevibacterium atlanticum. Next base: position 3,774,608 of record NZ_CP050152.1, read on the forward strand.
TAGACGTGGTTCTTCGCGTGTGTGTCGACGCCGACGACAAACGCGTACAAGTGCGAGATGATAGTCATGACGGTTCGTGATTCTCCCGTGTTAGAGCGGATGATGTCCGACCGTCGAACGGTCGGCTCCGGTCCGGGAGATAGTCACGTCGGAACACTACTGTGATGAGTCACGTTCGGTCAGGAACGGACAACCTTCTGATCAAGTTACCGATGTGGGCCGAGCCGGGGCCGACCGCCCACCGATCATCAGACAGATCCTGACGATGACATCGTCTGAGTCAGCAGTAATTCGAGTCATGATGATCGATGGGACGGTCAGTTCCTACTCTGCCAGCCAGTCCCAGACCAGCCACTATCAATCCTCACAGTAGTAATTAGGGGGTGCGGAGGGTGCGGGCCTGCTCGCGGCGCTTGGCCTGCTCGGCCGGATCCGGGACCGGGAGCGAGGCGATGAGTCGCTTCGTATAGTCCTCACGCGGCGCACCGAGCACCTGTTCGCCCGTGCCCTCTTCGAGCAGCTCCCCATGGAAGAGCACGCCGATGCGGTCGGAGAGCATGTCGACCACGGCAAGGTCGTGGCTGATGAACAGGGCCGCGAAGTCGAATCGGTTCTGCAGCTCGACGAAGAGCTCGAGCACCTTCGCCTGCACCGACACGTCCAACGCCGAGGTCGGCTCATCGGCGATGAGCAGCTCCGGATCGAGCGCCAGACCGCGGGCCAGCGAGGCCCGCTGCCGCTGCCCGCCCGAGAGCTCATGCGGGTACCGGGAGGCATACTCATTCGGCAGCTGCACCGAATCGAGCAGCTCGCGCACCCGCTTCAACCGATCCGCGGCACTGAGCTCCCGACGGTGGATCGCGAACGGTTCGGCGATGCATTCGCCGATCGTCAGGTGCGGATTGAACGAGGCGGCCGGGTCCTGGAACACGAACCCGATCCGGCGCCGGATCTTCGAGAACGCGCGCTCCTTGAACCCGACCATCTCATGCCCGAGCACGGACAGGCTGCCGCCGCTGGCCCTGGTCAGACCCGCGATCGCACGACCGATGGTGGTCTTGCCCGATCCCGATTCGCCGACGAGTCCGTAGACCTCGCCGGCCTTGATGTCGAAGCTGACCTTCTTCACCGCATGGAAGTCCGATCGGCCGATCCCACCTGGGTAGACGATGTCGAGGTCCCGCGCGGTGACGATCGATTCCCGCACGCTTCCTTCCCCCGCCGAGGTGGTGCTGGCAGCAGTCTCCCCCGCCGAGGCGGTGCCGGCCGACATCTCCCCCGCCTCGGCGGCGGCAGCCTTCCGACTGCCGACGACGGTCGAGCCGATCCGCGGTACCGCGGCGAGCAGATCCCGTGTGTACTGCTCCTGCGGGTCGCTGAAGAGCTGCTTCACGGTCGAGACCTCGACGAGGTCGCCGCGCAGCATCACGGCCACGCGGTCGGCGAGGTCGGCGACGACGCCCATGTTGTGGGTGATGAGCACGATGGCGGTGCCCGTCTCATCGCGCAGCTCGCGCAGCAGGTCGAGGATCTCGGCCTGGACGGTGACGTCGAGGGCGGTGGTCGGCTCGTCGGCGACGATGAGCTTCGCACCCAGGGCGAGCGCCATGGCGATGACGATGCGCTGCTTCTGTCCGCCGGAGAACTGGTGCGGATAGTAGTCGAACCGGTTCTCCGCGTCGGGGATGCCGACTTGTTTCATCGCGGCGACGACACGTGCCTTGAGCTCGGCCTTGCCGGCCTTGCGGTCATGGGCACGAAGGCCCTCGGCGATCTGCCACCCGACGGTGTAGACGGGGTTGAGCGCGGTCGAGGGCTCCTGGAAGACCATCGCCACATCGGATCCGCGCATCGCTCGCAGCTGCTCGGCGGAGACGCTGAGCACGTTCTGCCCCGAGATGACCACGGCTCCCGAGCGCTGAGCGGTCTCCGGCAGCAGGCCGAGGATGGAGCGTGCGGTGACGGTCTTGCCCGATCCGGACTCGCCGACGATCGCGAGCACCTCACCGGGTGAGACGCTCAGTGAGACATCCTTGACCGCGTGCACGTCGCCGCCGTCGGTGGAGAAGGTGACGTCGAGGCGTTCGATGTCGAGGATGCTGCCGGCGGACTGCACAGTCGTGTCGTTCTTCTTGCTCATGCCTTGACCTCCGCAGGTTTGACGTTCTTCGTCTTCGCTTTCCGTCGCACGCGCAGGCGCGGGTCGTTGAGATCGTTCATCGACTCACCGACCAGGGTGATGCCGAGGACCGTGAGCACGATCGCCAGCCCCGGGAACACGGCCGTCCACCACACACCGGACGTCACGTCCGGCAGTGCCTTGTTGAGGTCGTAGCCCCATTCCGACGCCGAGGTGGGTTCGATTCCGAATCCCAGGAACCCGAGCCCGGCCAGGGTCAGGATCGCCTCGGAGGAGTTGAGCGTGAAGATCAGCGGCAGCGTGCGCGTGGCATTGCGGAAGATGTGTTTGGAGATGATGCGGGTCTTCGAAGCACCGAGGACGATCGCCGATTCGACGAAAGGTTCGGCCTTGAGCCGCAGCGTCTCAGCACGCACGACGCGGAAGTACTGCGGAATGAAGACCACGGTGATCGAGAACGCCGCGGCGGCGATGCCGCCCCATGCGCTCGACTGCCCGCCGGAGATCGCGATCGACATGACCAGCGCCAGCAGCAGGGTCGGGAACGCGTAGACCGCATCGGCGATGACGACGAGGAAGCGGTCGAGCCAGCCGCCGATGTACCCGGAGACGAGGCCGAGGATGACGCCGGCGAAGATCGACATGATGACGGCGACGACGATGACGGCCACGGCAGTCTGGGCCCCCCAGATGACGCGGGAGAAGACATCGTAGCCGCCGACGGTCGTACCCCAGATGTGGGTGCCCCCGGGCGGCAGCTTGGAGCCGAAGTTGCCTTCGGAGGTGCCGAGCTGGTTGAACCCGTAGGGGGCGATGAGCGGGGCGAAGATCGCGCAGATGAGTACGAGTCCGCAGAGCACGAGTCCGGTGATGAGCATGCCGCGCTGCAGTCCGACGGACTGGCGCAGGTGAGAGACGATCGGCAGGCGGGAGAACCACGACTTCTTCGCCGTCTCGTCGAACGCGAGGGCGGGGACACCGGAACCGGGAGCCGCCTCGGCGAAGGTGCCTGCGGTCTCCGCCGAGGTTGCGCCTTCGATCGAGTCGATGCTGTCGGGATTGTCAGGAGTGGACATCAGTACCTCACTCGGGGGTCGATGAAGGCGGCGATGACGTCGACGAGGAAGTTCGTGACCGCGACGATGACGGCGAGGAACACGACGATGCCTTGGACGGCCACGAAGTCGCGGGCGGTGAGGTACTCGGCGAGCTTGAAGCCGAGCCCCTTCCATTCGAATGTCGTCTCGGTGAGCACGGCGCCGGCGAGCATGAGGGCGATCTGCATGCCCATGACGGTGACGATCGGGATCAGCGCCGGCCGGTACGCATGCTTGGTGACCAGGCGGTATTCGGAGATTCCGCGGGATCGGCCGGAGTCGATGTACTGCTGCTCGAGCGTGCCGATGAGGTTCGTGCGCACGAGTCTGAGGAACACTCCGGCGGTGAGGAGCCCGAGGGCGATCGCCGGCAGCACGGCGTGGGCGAGCACGTCACCGAGGACGGAGAAGTTGCCGATGCGGATGGCGTCGATGATGTAGAAGCGCGTCGGAGCGACGACGCCGGACATGATGTATTCGGTCTCGGTGGTGCCGCGGCCGGCCACGGGCAGGATGGGCAGGAAGACGCCGAAGACGAGTTTGAGGATCATGCCGGCGAAGAACACGGGGGTCGCATAGGCGAGGATCGCGAGCACGCGCAGGGCGGCGTCCGGGGCCTTGTCCCGGTGATAGGCGGCGAGCATGCCCAGCGGGATGCCGATGACGAACGCGACGATGAGCGCGTAGAAGACGAGTTCGACGGTCGCGGAACCGTAGTTGAGCAGGATCGACGAGACGGGTTGACCGTCGGAGACGGCAGTGCCGAAGTCGCCTTTGAGCAGGTTGCCCAGATACTCGAAGTACTGGACGAGGAGGGGCCGGTCGTAGCCGGCGGCGTGGACGCGTTCGGCCAGTTGGGCCTTCGTCAGGCGTCCTCCCAACGCCGCGGTGATCGGGTCACCGGTGATGCGCATGAGGAAGAACACCAGAGTGGTGAGAATGAAGATGGTGGGAATGATGAGGAGGAAGCGGATGAGGACATAGCGTCCCAGGCCTCCCCCCGAAGGCTTCTTGACCGCGACCGAGGTCTCGGCGGCCTCCACCCCTGGTTCGCTGATGGCAGCAGACATGTGTTCCTTATGTAAGTGTTTCGGTGCGCGGACGCGCCACGAGGTGCAGGTTGGCCGGGCGGCTCACCTGCACCTCGTGTGGGTGTTCAGCTCAGACGTGCGATCACTTGCTCAGCAGTGCCAGTCGGAACTGGAACGCGGGGTCGAGGGTGTCATCGACGCCCTTGACGTCCTTGCCGGACACGGCGATCTGGTTGCCCTGGAGCAACGGCAGGGTCGGCAGCTCCTCGGAGAGCTGACCCTGGATCTTCTTCAGGGCCTCTTCGCGCTTGCCCTCATCGGCGATGGAGGACTGAGCGTTGAGTTCCTTGTTCATCGTCTCGTCCCGGTAGTGGTTGGCCAGGAACGACGGGGTCTCATCGGTGTCGTAGAAGAACGGCACGAGGTAGTTGTCGGCATCCGAGTAGTCCGGGAACCATCCCAGCTGATACATCGGGTAGACGTCGTCGGTGCGGTCCTTCGAGTACTGCACCCATTCGGTCGACTGCAGCTTGACCTTGAACAGCCCGGTCTTATCCAGCTGATCCTTGACCAGCGCGTACTCATCACCTGAGGACGGACCGTAGTGGTCGGGGTTGTACTGCAGGTTGAGCTCGACAGGGGTCTTGACACCCGCGTCCTTGAGGGTCTTCTTCGCCTTGGCCACATCGGCTCCGCCTTCGCCGTCGCCGTATGCGGACTTCAGCGGTTCGTCGGCGCCGGGCAGCCCCTCGGGGACGTGCGAGTACAGCGGGGTATAGGTGTCCTTGTAGACCTGGCTGGCGATCGCCTGACGATCGACCGAGTCAGCCATGGCCTGTCGAACCGCAAGTGCCTTCTTCTCGTCGGCGTCATCGGTCTTCGCACCGAAGGGCATCGTGTCCATGTTGTAGACGACGTAGCGGATCTCGCCGCCCGGGCCCTTGTGGACCTTGAGGTCCTCGTTCTTGCCGAGGTCGTCGATGTCGGTGGCCGACAGCGATCGCCAGGCCACGTCGATGGTGCCTTCCTGGACGTCGAGCTTCATATTGTTGGCGTCCGAGTAGTACTTCATCTGCACGGTGTCGGTCTTCGCCGGCTCCACGTAGCCCTGATAGTCCGGGTTGGCCTTGTAGGTGAGCAGTTCGTTGAACTTGAAGCCGTCGATCGTGTACGGACCGGCGAAGGCCTTCCCGTCCACGATGTCCTGATCCTCGGTGACCTTGTCCGGCGAGAACACGTCCTCATCGACGATCGGGCCGGCGGCGCTGGCCAGGACACCTGGCCAGGTCTGGTCGTTCTTGCGCTTGAGGTTGAACACGACCGTCTGATCATCCGGGGTCTCCACGGACTTCAGCCCGCCCAGCAGCGAGGAAGGCCCGTTGGGGTCCTGGATCTTCAGCTGGCGGTCGAAGGAGAACTTCACGTCCGAGGAGGTCAGTTCGTTGCCGTTGGCGTATTTGAGCCCGTCCTTGAGTTTCACCTCGTACTTCGTCGGCTCGGTGAAGTCGGCGGACTCGGCGATCGAGGGATTGAGCTCGGCCGTGCCCGGCTTGTACGCGAGGATGTACGGGTAGACCTGCTGTTCGACGAGCGAGCTTCCGTTGTCATAGGCCGCGGCCGGGTCGAGAGCCACGACCTTGTCCGTGGTTCCGACTGTGAGCATGCCGCCGTCGCCGTCACCGCCATCGCCTCCGGTCGTCGAGGTCGAGCAGGCAGAGAGGAGCAGAGCTCCGGTCGCGGCGATGGCCACGGCCTTTGCACCGGTTCGTCGTTTCATGGTGTTCCTGTCGTTACAGATGTGCTCTTCGTGTCGTCTTTGCACGAAGAGATCCGCATCACATCATACGGTTCCCGTCCCAAATAGTGAACTGATGCACATGACGTGACTCAGTTCGCAACGACTTCGCAACAATTCGCCGAGGCGACCGCCGCCCTCACAGCGAAACCGTCGCGGTCGATCCCCGCCAAGCCGGGGAATGACCTCGACGACGGTGGGATGTGACGCCGAGCCGCCTCGGCGATGGTGATTTGCGTCGCAGATCACAATCGGTTTGACTTATGAAGTACATCACAGGAAAGTCGCAGGGTTTCTGCGACGATCACACAGTTATTCGGCTGTGCCCAAACCCCCTGGAATCCTGCCTTCACGATCTGGAGCGCAGCGATTCTGCGAACCGGAGTCAACCGGTTCCCCGACATGAGGAGAAACGTGTCCGCAGTTCTCGATTGGCTCAACGGCATCATCTGGTCGTCGGCCCTCGTCTACCTCTGCCTCGGCGCCGGCGTGTACTTCACGATCCGGTCCCGTGCCGTCCAGATCCGCCAGATCAAGGCGATCTTCGTCCAGATGTTCAAGGGCAAGAGCTCCAATGAGGGCGTCTCGTCGTTCCAGGCCCTGGCGATCTCGCTAGCCGGTCGAGTCGGGGTCGGCAACATCGCCGGTGTGGCCACGGCCATCGGCTTCGGCGGTCCCGGTGCGGTCGTGTGGATGTGGATCTCCGCGCTGTTGGGAGCCTCGACCTCGTACGTCGAGTCGACGCTCGGTCAGATCTTCAAGGAGCAGGACCCGAAGTCAGGCGAATACCGCGGTGGTCCCGCCTTCTACATCGAGAAGGCCTACCGTCACACGAAGGCGCGCGGCCTGTTCAAGGTCTACGGTATGGTCTTCGCCGCCGTCACGGTCATCGCGATGAGCTTCATGCTGCCGGGCATCCAGTCGAACGCGATCTCCGGTGCCGTCGAGAACGCCTGGGGCACCCCGACCTGGGTGACGGCGATCATCCTCGCCGTCATCATGGGCTTCATCGTCATCGGCGGCGTCAAGCGCATCGCACACTTCGCGTCGCTGGCGGTGCCGTTCATGGCGGTCATCTACATCATTGCGGCGATCGCCGTGACCCTCTTCAACGCCGACCAGATCGTCCCGGTCTTCCAGCTCGTGTTCACCTCGGCGTTCGGCGTCGACGCCGGCCCCGAGGCGGCTTTCGGAGGCATCCTCGGCATGGCTGTCCAGTGGGGCGTCCAGCGCGGCATCTACTCGAACGAGGCCGGGCAGGGAACCGGACCGCATGCGGCGTCCGCTGCCGAGGTCTCACACCCCTCGAAGCAGGGCCTGGTGCAGGCCGGGTCGATCTACATCGATACCCTCTTCGTCTGCTCGGCCACGGCGTTCATGATCCTCTCGACCGGCATGTACAAGGTCTTCGACGCCGATGGTGAGACGATCATCGGCACCGGCCGCGGTCAGATGGCCGAGGCGATCGCCGCCACCCCGGGCGAGAAGTGGCCGCAGGCGGGACTCGACACGATGATCCAGGGCCTCGGTGCCGGCTTCATCGCGATCTCGATCTTCCTCTTCGCCCTGACGACGATCGTGGCCTACTACTACATGGCCGAGACGAACCTCGTCTACCTGCTCGGCAAGCTGAAGAGCACGCTGCCCCTGACGATCGGCATGAGGGTCCTCCAGGTGCTCATCCTCGTCGCCGTCGCCGTCGGTGCGATGTCGACCTCGGGCAGCGCATGGGCACTCGGCGACATCGGTGTGGGTCTCATGGCGTGGCTGAACGTCATCGCGATCCTCATCCTCCAGCAGCCGGCGTTCAAGCTTCTGCGCGACTACGAACGGCAGACGAAGGAGGGTCTGGATCCGGTGTTCGAGCCGGCGAAGATCGGCGTGCGCAACGCGGACTTCTGGGATCAGCGCGTCGCCCGCGTCAGGGCCGGCGAGGCGGTGCCGGAAGGCTGAGCACTGCCGCGGCGAATGCGGGTTCAGAACTGACCCCACCGCCGCCGCGGCTCACACCCGCTGTGGCTCACGCTCGCAGAGACGACGAGGCCCGGGACAATGGTGTCCCGGGCCTCGTTCCGTTCGCTGAATCAGCTCACTTGTCACTGAATCAGCTCACTTGTTCACGCTGGTTCCTGCCGAGCCGAGGTTCTCGCACGCTTCGATGACGCGTTCGGCCATGCTCTGCTCCGCGGCCTTGCCGTAGGCGCGCGGATCGTAGAGCTTCTTGTTGCCGACCTCGCCGTCGATCTTGAGCACACCGTCGTAGTTGCGGAACATGTGTTCGACGACGGGACGGGTGAAAGCGTACTGGGTGTCGGTGTCGATGTTCATCTTCACGACTCCGTGGCGGACCGCCTCGGCGATCTCCTCCGGGCTCGAACCCGAGCCGCCGTGGAAGACGAGGTCGAACGGCTTGTCCTTGCCCACCTCGGCGCCGACCTTCTCCTGGATCTCGCCGAGGAGTTCGGGACGGAGCTTGACATTGCCGGGCTTGTACACGCCGTGGACATTCCCGAAGGTCAGAGCCGTGAGGTAGCGACCGTTCTCGCCGGAGCCCAGAGCCCTGACCGTGGCCAGTCCGTCCTCGACGGAGGTGTAGAGCTTCTCGTTGATCTCGTTCTCGACTCCGTCCTCTTCGCCGCCGACGACGCCGACCTCGATCTCGAGGATCGAGTGAGCGGCCGCCGAGAGCTCGAGCAGCTCCTCGGCGAGGACGAGGTTCTCATCGAGGGGGACGGCGGAACCGTCCCACATGTGCGACTGGAAGTAGGGCTGTCCGCCGTTCTTCACGCGCTCAGTCGAGGCCGCGAGCAGGGGCTTGACCCACTCCTCGACCTCCTTCTTCGGGGCGTGGTCTGTGTGCAGGGCGATGTTGACGTCGTAGCTCTTGGCCACCTCGGCGGCGAAGACGGAGAAAGCGATGGCTCCGCGGACACGGTCCTTGATCGTCGGGCCGGAGATGTATTCGGCGCCGCCGGTGGAGATCTGGACGATGCCGTCGGATCCGGCCTCGGCGAAGCCGCGGATGGCGGCGTTGATCGTCTGCGAGGAGGTGCAGTTGATCGCCGGGTACGCGAAGCCCTGGGTCTTCGCGCGGTCGATCATCTCGGCATACACTTCGGGGCTGGCGATAGGCATACATGCTCCTTGGTCGTTGATTGCAGTGCGCTTGTCGGTTGCTCCCAGCCTACTCGTTTCCGCAACGGGGCCAGAAGCGTTCCGGATCGTCCACACCGAATTCCCACGCCGAGGCGGTCGGGCCGAAGCGTGCCGACCACAGCCGATCCCCCGGTACAGTGACATCATGCAGACTCCTCCGGATGTTCGGGCAGCCGGCAATCGCGGCCGCATCCTCAGCTGGGCACTGTGGGACTGGGGATCGGCGGCCTTCAACGCCGTCATCATCACCTTCGTCTTCGCCCCATATCTGACGAAGTCCGTCGCCGCCACCGAGGAGGCCGGATCCTCAGCGCTCGGGTGGGCGATGGCTGCGGCCGGGTTCATCATCGCCGTCGTCGCGCCCGCTGCAGGTACCCGCGCGGATGCCGGTGGCCGCCACCGTCTGTGGTTGGGCGTGCATACGGGCGTCGTCGTGGCCAGCATGCTCGGGCTCTTCTTCGTCCGCGACTCCCCGGACTATCTGTGGCTGGGTCTGCTGCTCCTGGCCATCGGCAGCGTGTTCTTCGAATTCGCCGAGGTGTCCTACAACGGCATCATGGTTCGCATCACGCGTCCCGACAACGTCGGCAAGGTGTCAGGGTTCGGCTGGGGCATGGGCTACGTCGGCGGGCTCGTGCTCCTGGTCCTCCTGCTCGTCCTCGTCATCCAGCCCGAGGTCGGCTTCCTCGGCGCCAGCGACGCTGAGGGGCTGCGTTTCCGCATCGTCGCCGTTCTGTCTGCCGTGTGGTTCGCGATCTTCGCCGTACCCGTCCTCGTCTCCGCGCCCGGGGCCAAGGTCAAGGGCACCTCGGCGGGGCATCCGATCCGGGCCTTCATCGCCGACTATGCGGCTCTCGTTCGTCGCTTGGTGCGGATGTGGTCATCCGAGCATCAGACACTGCGGTTCTTCATCGCTTCGGCGGTCTTCCGTGACGGCCTGGCCGCGATCTTCTCTTTCGCCGGGGTCCTCGCCGCCGGCAGCTACGGCTTCTCCGCCTCCCAGATCATCGTCCTCGGAGTGGCCGCGAACGTCGCCGCCGGCGCCGGCGCGATGATCGCCGGCTGGTTCGATGATCGACTCGGGCCGAAGCCCGTCATCATCGCCGGGCTCGTCATCATCATCCTCGGTGGGCTGCCGATCCTCTTCAGCGCCGAGGCGGCCGTGTTCTGGGTCTGCGCCCTGATCCTGAGCTTCTGCGTCGGTCCGGTGCAGGCCTCGAGCCGGTCGTTCCTCGCTCGCATCACCCCGCCCGAATCGGCCGGGGAGAACTTCGGTCTCTACGCGACGACGGGGCGCGCGGTGAGCTTCCTCGGCCCGGCGATGTTCGCCTTGGCGATCACGATCGTCGGCTTTCAGCGCGCGGGCACGCTGGGCATCCTCATCGTGCTCGCGGTCGGACTGGTCCTCATCATTCCGGTCAAGCCCGATGCGCCGAGGCACTCGATGCAGGCGCAGAGCGACACCTGATCGCTCCGATCCACCCAGAGCCGCCGAAACAACGCCGGAGCGCCGAGACAACGGCGCGTGCATAGTGGTCTCGGCGCTCCGGCGTTGTCTCGACGCTTACCAGGATTCAGCCTTGCGAGAGCAGATCGTCGATCTGGTTGATCGCTCCGGTCGAACCCTCGATCACGCCCATCTCCAGGACGGTGCGCAGACCCTCGACCGAGTCGAAGACCGATTCGTAGGTTGCGCGGGTGCCGTTCTCGGTCGCCTCGAGGGTGTAGACGCACCGGCTTCCCGGCATCGACTCGACGACGGCGAAGTCCTCGTCAGCGAAATAGTCACGGAACTCCAGGCGCCGGGGACGGTCGACGGCGATCAGCTCCCATAGACCACAGAACTTCTCCCCCTCTGGGCTCGTCATGTAATAGGTGACCCTGCCGCCGGGCTCGAATGAATGATCGACGACCGTGGCGGGGTAGGTCGGAGGCCCCCAGACCTGCTCGAGCTGACGAGGATCCGCGTAGACCTCCCAGACTCTCTCGGGGTCCGCCGCGAATTCCGCGACGATCGTCAGGGTCAGTGTCTCTTCGTCATGGAAAGTATCGGTGACTGGCATGGCTGCTCCTTGAGCGTGGTGATGGGCTGGTTCACGACCCGGCCTGGTCATCCTTGGCCAGGAGGCCGTCGATTCTCTGCACTCGTTCGACCCAGCGGTCCTCGAGCTCGGCGAGCAGGCTCCGCACGGTGCGGAGCGGACCCACCTCGGCGTGAGCGATCTGCTGCCTGCCGACTCTTCGCTTCGTCACCAGTCCCGCACGTTCGAGGACGGCGACATGTTTCTGCACGGCGGCGAAGCTCATATCGTAGTCGGCGGCCAGGTCGGACACCGAAAGCCCTTCTCCGACGATCCGGCGCACGATGTCGCGTCGCGTCCGATCGGCCAATGCCTGAAAGAGCGCATCCGCCTCGTCATCGAGAAGTCCTTTCATGCGATCAATCATACAACCGAATGGTTGTATGTAAACAGCCGAAGAGAAACTTTCCACTTGCCCATTGACTTTCGCGATTGAACACGCGTTTAATATTAAACATGCGTTCAACCACTCCTGACTCCGACTCTCGTCGCTCTCCCCACTCCTCGCCGGAGACTGCGGAGAAGATCCTCTCCGCCGCTGTCGCGGAGTTCGCCGAACGCGGTTTCACGAAGACGACGATCCGCGGTGTCGCTGCTGCCGCAGGGGTCTCCCCTGGCCTGGTCATCCACCACTTCGGGTCGAAAGAAGGGCTGCGCAGCGCGTGCGATGACCATGTGTTCGACGTGTTCACCGAATCGAAGGCTTCGAATGCCGGCTATGCCGCGATGGCCGTGCAGATGATGTTCGACGATCCGGCGATGACCACTGCCCTGGACTACCTCATCAAGTCCCTGCTCGATCCCAGTGATCATGGTCAGCGCTACTTCGATCACTACGTCGACCTCGTCGAGTCCTATATCACCGACGGCTTCGCCGGATACACCTTCCGACAGAGCGAGGACTCACACGGTCAGGCTGCGACGATCGCGGTCATGGCACTGGCCCCGGCTCTGCTCGAACAGCGACTGCAGACCAACCTCGGCACCGACGACACCACCGACACGATGACACGACTCGCACCGCACCTGCTCGATCTCTATCTGCATGGCGCGCTCGAGTCCGTTCCCGACGACTCCGGACTGGGAGAAGAACCATGAGCACCTTGACCCGCAACCGACGCGCGGACGATCACCGCAGCACCGCCTCGGCGGCGATCGAGATGCACGAAGTCGTGAAATCCTATGGCCGCGTACGTGCCCTCGACGGACTCGACCTCGAGGTCGCCCGCGGCGAAGTCCACGGATTCCTCGGACCCAACGGGGCCGGGAAGTCGACGACGATCCGGATCCTGCTCGGCATCCTCCGTCACGACGCTGGGACGGTGCGCCTCCTCGGCGACGACCCGTGGTCGAAAGCGGTGCCTCTGCACCGCCGCCTGGCCTACGTACCCGGCGATGTGGAGCTGTGGCCGGGACTGACCGGGGGTGAGGCGATCGATCTGTTCGCCCGACTGCGCGGCGGGGTCGATACGCGTCGACGCGATGAGCTCATCGACGCCTTCGACCTCGACCCCAGGAAGAAGGGGCGGACGTATTCGAAGGGCAATCGGCAGAAGGTCGCGCTCATCTCCGCACTCGCCTCGGACGTCGAACTGCTTCTCCTCGACGAACCGACGGCCGGGCTCGATCCGCTCATGGAGGCGGTGTTCCAGGACTGCATCCGCCAAGCGAAGGACGCCGGCCGCACTGTGCTGCTTTCGAGCCACATCCTCGCACAGGTCGAGGCTCTGGCCGATCGGGTATCGATCATCCGTTCCGGGCGCATCGTCGAGACGGGGACCCTGTCCGAGCTGCGGCATCTGTCGCGGACGACGATCACGGTCGGACTCGAACATGATATTCCTGCGCTGGCTGCGATGTCCGGGGTCCACGACCTCGTGCGCGAGGGCGCGCGTCTGCACTTCAGTGCCGATACCGCGCAGCTGCCCCGTATCATGCGAACGCTCGGCGAACATGACGTCGAGTCGCTCACGGCCACTCCGCCGACTCTCGAACAGCTGCTGCTGCGCCACTACGGCAAAGAGGAGTGAGTCATGAACCTGCTGGCGAAGTCGATGGATTCCGGTCAGCCGCCTGATGGCGACGGCACCGGACGATCGCGGACGCATTCGCTCGGACCCGAAGAAGCGCCCCGCAGAACCGGGCGCCATCACGGTGCGCATGAACGCGAACGGCGCGGCCGCCTCGTCGCGGGGACCACTGCGGGGCTGGGGCACCTGCTGATGTTCATGCTGCGGCGGGATCGACTGTGGCTGCCGATCTGGGTGCTCAGCCTGTCTGCGCTCACCGCGTATTTCGCGAACGCGATCGCTGCGGTGATGGACGGCGAATCGCTGCAGGCGATGACGATGCTGGCGAAGAATCCGGTCATGGCGCTCATCACCGGGCCGGGCTATGGGCTCGACGCGGTGACGGAGCCGCGGTTCATCGTGGGGATGTATGGGGTCTTCCTCATGATCGGTGCCGCCCTGATGTCGATCCTCACCGTCTCTCGGCACACCCGCACTGAGGAGCAGACCGGTCGGGCGGAGCTCGTGCGGGCGGGGGTGACGGGACGGCACACCCAGCTCATCGCCGCGCTCGCGCTCACCTTGATCATGAATGTCCTGCTCAGCGCGGGTATGACTGCGGCCCTCCAGTTCTCCCAGGCCGACCCGGATCCGTTGTCGTCGACGGTCCTGTTCACAGTCGGAGTCGGTGCGGTGGGGTGTGTATTCGCGACGGTGGCGGCGGTCACCGTGCAGCTGAGCGCCTTCGCCAGGGCCGCCTCGGGGATCGCCGGTGCCGTGCTTGCACTCGGTTTCGTCGTCCGCGGGATCGGCGACATGTCTGCGGTGTCCGGGGGTTCGCTCGACTGGCTGTCCTGGCTCTCACCCTTCGGATGGGCGCAGCAGAGCGCACCATTCACGCTCGATCGCTGGTGGCCGCTGCTGTACGCGGTCGGCCTGTCTGCCGTCCTCGCGGTGATTGCACTGGTCCTGCAGTCGCGGCGCGATCTCGGGGCGGGCATCGTCGCCGAACGTCCCGGCCGGCCGCACGCAGGACCGATGCTGTCGACGCCGTTGGGGCTGGCGCTGCGGCTGCAGGGCGCGAACCTCGCGTGGTGGTCGGTGAGCCTGCTCGTCATGGGGGTGGTGTTCGGGTCGTTCACCGGGGCGATGGACGAAGGCGCGGCGGGGATGCCGCCGGAGATCCTCGCGATCATGGGTGGGCGGTCGGGAATCGTCGACGGCTACCTCGGGTACATGGCGCTCTACTTCGCGATCATCGTCGCCGCCTACGCGGTCATCGCTGCCGGGGGCCTGCGCACCGAAGAGACGGGATTCCACGCCGAGACTGTGCTGGCGACAGGGGTCTCACGGGGAGGTTGGCTCGCGTCCTGGGCGATGGTGACGCTGGTCGGGGCGACCTGGCTGATGTTCGCGGCCGGACTCGGCGAAGGGGTGGGAGCCGCAGTGTCGATGGACGATCGGTCCCTGCTGTGGCCGACTGTGCTCGGCCATCTCGCGCAGGCACCGTCGATCTGGGCTCTGCTCGGCCTGTCCTACCTTCTCTACGGCTTCGCTCCGCGGCTGATGAGCCTGACCTGGGCCGTCTTCGTCTCCTCGGCGATGCTCGCGCTCTTCGGCGGACTGCTGCAGCTCGACGACGCGATCCTCGACCTCTCCCTGTTCACCCACATCGGCCAGTATCCGGCTGAGGATCTCTCCGCCGAGGCTGTGCTGTGGTTCGTCGTGGCAGCTGCCGTTCTCATCGGGGCGGGGATGGTCGGCTTCCGGAGGCGGAACCTGACCACGGGGTGAGCGAGCTGTGCCCGGGACAGCATCCGGGGCAGGCGCTATTCATGATTGGGCGAGATAGCCGAAGGAGCGGGCCCGACAGAGAGCAGGCCCGACAGAGAGCGGACCCGCTCACCCACTTGTGGCCCCGAACACCGAACCGTACCATTGGAGGAAAGTTACTGAACGATCTATAAGGAGTTCGCATGGACACCCTACTGAGTGCAGAAGAGCGCGAGTTCGCGCAGCAGATGCGTCAGTTCTACCGCACGGAGATCCCCGAGGAGCTCCGCTTCAAGGTCGCCACTGGTCAGGAGCTGACCAAGGACGACATGGTCACTTCGCAGCAGATCCTCAACAAGCACGGCTACGCGGTGCCGAACTGGCCCGTCGAATGGGGCGGTCAGGACTGGACCCCCGTGCAGCGCCACATCTGGCTCGAGGAGATGCAGCTCGCCTGTGTACCCCAGCCCCTGCCGTTCAACGTCTCCATGGTCGGCCCGGTCATCGCGACCTTCGGCTCGCAGTCACTCAAGGAGCGCTTCCTGCCCGCCACCGCGAACATCGACATCTGGTGGTCACAGGGCTTCTCCGAACCCAACGCCGGCTCCGACCTCGCCTCGCTGAAGACGTCGGCCGTGCGCGATGGCGACAAGTACATCGTCAACGGTCAGAAGACCTGGACGACGCTGGGCCAGTACGGCGACTGGATGTTCAACCTCGTCCGCACAGACCCGAACGTGAAGAAGCAGGCGGGCATCTCCTTCCTGCTCATCGACATGAAGTCCCCCGGCGTCACCGTCCGTCCGATCCAGCTCATCGACGGCGGCCATGAGGTCAACGAGGTCTTCTTCGACAATGTCGAGGTCCCAGTGGAGAACCTCGTGGGCGAAGAGAACAAGGGCTGGACGTACGCGAAGTTCCTGCTCGGCAACGAGCGCACCGGCATCGCCCGCATCGGCGGCTCGAAGGTCAACCTGGCTCGCGCCAAGGCCTACGCCGCGGTGACGAAGACTGCTCGTGGCACCCTCCTCGACGATCCGCTGTTCTCGGCGCGTCTGACCAAGATCGAAGCCGAGCTCACAGCGCTCGAGATGACCCAGCTGCGGATCCTCTCGACCCAGGCCGCAGGTTCCGACAAGCCGGACCCGCGTTCATCCGTCCTCAAGCTCAAGGGCTCGCAGCTGCAGGAGGACATCTCCGAACTCCTCGTCGACGTCCTCGGCCCGCAGGGACTCGACTTCGTCTCCGACCGGGTGCAGGGACAGGGACTGTCCGACCTGCCGCACGGCGCCGTCGATGCGCTCCCCGCCTACTTCAACACCCGCAAGGTCACCATCTACGGCGGTTCGTCCGAGGTGCAGCGCGGAATCATCTCGAAGGCGCTGCTCGGCCTCTGAGAGACCGACGCTCACACGATTTCAGAAGAGGACAACAATGGATCTTGAACTCAACGACATTCAGCAAGAACTCGCCAGCACCCTGAACAAGTACCTGCGCGGCGAGTACGACGCCGCCAAGCGCGAAGAGATCCTTCGCAGCGACGAAGGCATCTCCCGCGAGAAGTGGCAGGAGTTCGCCGAGATGGGACTGCTCGGGCTCGCCATCCCCGAGTCCTACGGCGGAGCTGACATGACCTTCAACGAGGTGGCCGTGGTCGCCGAGGCGTTCGGCCGCTCTCTCGTGCTCGAACCGTTCCTCGCCACCGCAGTCCTCGGCACGAATGCCGTTCTGCTGGCCGGCAGCGAGGAGCAGAAGCAGGCTATCCTGCCCGGTGTGGCAGAAGGCCAGACCTTCCTCGCCCTCGCCGCCTTCGAACCCGGACAGCGCTACGCGGTCACCACTCCGGCGACCCAGGCCGCTGCCGGGGCAGACGGCGCCTTCACGCTCACCGGCGAGAAGAACAATGTGCTCGGCGGAGACGTCGCCGACCACTTCGTCGTCACCGCCACGCAGAACGGTGAGCTCGGCCTCTACCTCGTCGCCGCCGACGCCGAAGGTCTGACCCGCGTCGCTCAGCGCCAGGCCGACGGCCTCGGCAGCGCGAACCTCAAGCTCGAGGGTGTTGTCGCCGAGCGTCTCGAGGCGGCTGATGCCAACGCGGTCCTGTCTGAAGTCATCGACCTCGGCAATGCTGCGATCATGGCCGAAGCCGTCGGTGTCGCCGAGGCATCCCTGACGATGACCGCCGAGTACCTCAAGACCCGTGAGCAGTTCGGTGCTCCCATCGGCGCGAACCAGGCCCTGCAGCACCGTGCCGCCGACTTGTACGCGGAGCTCGAGTACGCCCGCAGCATGGCCCTGTACTCGCGTCTGGCCGTGACCTCCGAGGTCGCCGGAGCCGAGAAGGATCGCCACCGCGACGTCATCGCCGCGAAGATCGTCGTCGACAAGGCCGCCCGCAACATCAGCCAGGAGTCGATCCAGATGCACGGCGGCATCGGCATGACCATGGAATACCCCATCGGCCACTACGCCAAGCGCCTGACGGTCATGACCCGCACCTTTGACGATGCGGACTCCCTGACCGCCGAGCTCGCCGAACTCGGCGGACTCATCGAGCCCCAGGCCGCCGACCTCAACTGAGGTCCGGTCCCGGCCGGGTCCGCGCACGGACTCCGGCCGGGACCCGCCTCGGAGGGCGGACCCGCCACACGACAAGCGCCGAGGCGGCACGAAGCGATCGTGCCGCCTCGGCGCTTCTCTGTGTCGGTCGGACGCGGTCAGCCGAGCTCAGCGGTCGGCAGTCGGCGGGGCGTCTTTGGTCATTCCGGCGTGGTTTCCGCGCCCAGAACGCGGCGGATCGACCAAAGAATTACCCTATTCGCGCGAGAACGGCGACACGTTCCGCGCTGCGCGCCGAGTTGCGCTCGAGTGGTCGCGTACAGCCGTCACAGTCGCGCACAGCCGTCGCCGCCGCAAGCAGGGCGCAGGCGCGCACCGTCGCCGCCGCGGGCGCAGAAGTGGGATGCCTAGGAAACGGGCTGGTCGAAGACGTGGCGGCGGATCCACGAGTGCATGGTGATCGCGGCGGCCGCGGCGGCATTCATCGACCGCGTCGAACCATACTGGGCGATCGAGAGTACGTCGCGGCTGGCCTGGTGGGCTTCCTCGCTCAGCCCCGGGCCCTCCTGCCCGAACAGCAGCAGGCAGCGCTTGGGCATGTCGTAGGTCTCCAGCGGCACAGAGTCAGGGAAGTTGTCGATGCCGAGCAGCGGCACATCGTTCTCGGCGCACCAGCTCAGCAGGTCATCGACGCTGGGGTGGTGGATGACATGCTGATACTTGTCGGTGACCATCGCGCCCCGTCGGTTCCACCGGCGCCGCCCGACGATGTGCACGGCTGCGGCATTGAAGGCGTTGGCTGTGCGCACCACCGATCCGATGTTGAGGTCGTGCTGCCAGTTCTCGACGCCGACGTGGAATTCGTGCCGGGTGGCGTCGAGGTCGGCGACGATCGCATCATGCAGCCAGTATCGGTACTTGTCGACGACGTTGCGCCGGTCCCCGTCCGCCAGCAGCTCCGGGTCGAAATGCTCTTCCACAGGCCAGGGGCCGGTCCACGGACCGACCCCCACCTGCGGTTCAGCGCTGTCAGACGCCGACGGTTCCTCGCTCACTTCTCGTCGCCGGACTCATCCGCCGACTTCGCATCCTTCTCATCGTCGTCTGAGGACTTCTTCACGCCGGACTTCTTCGTGGCCTTCGGCGCGGACGACTTCTTCGCCGAGGCGGCCGACGAGTCCCGGTCGACGTCCGAGTCGGCGTCCACGTCCGAATCCGAGGCGTCCGACGTCTCGTCATCATCCAAAGCGTCATCCTTCGCCGAGGCACCCGACTCCTTCTTCGACGACGTACCGGCGCCGACCTTCTGAGCCCGCTTGCTCATCTTCACGGTCTTGCCTGCGCGTCCGCCTCCGGCCAGGACCGAGCGCACGTACGCGCTCGAGGCCAGGGTGTGGAGGATGAACGCGAGCACGAGCGCAATGCCGGCGGAAACGAGGCCCTCCCACCACTGCGCCTGGCCGGCGAAGAAGCGACCGGCGGTGCCCAGCGGCGAGGTGAACGGCGTCCAGGACAGGATCTTCGCGGTCAGGCCGGAGGCTCCGACGAAGACCGGGGCGAAGAATCCGGCCACGGTGATGATGCCGATGATCGTGAGGAACGTCGTGCGTGCCTTCGGACCGACCACGGTCGACGCCCACACCAGCAGCGCGAAGACCGACCATGCGGTCAGCAGCAGGGTCAGCGCGAACCATCCGAGGCCCGGCAGCATCGAGAACGCCAGGGAGGTCTTGCCCGACAGGGACAGTCCGAGTTCGGTGACGACCGCGGCCGCGACCATCAGGACGGTGACCAGGGTCAGGGTTCCCGTGATCCGACCCGAGGCCGAGGCGCGCGGTGGGATGGTGGCCGCGATGATCTCGGTGATCCGGTTGCGCTTCTCCAGGCGCAGGTTCTGATAGAGCCCCGCTCCGAGGGTGCCGACGACGAGGAGGGCGAAGGCGACCATGCCCCACAGCAGCGGCGTGGCCACGTCCGCCTCGACGGCGGGGGTCTTGAGCAGCGTCGCCTCGGTCTTCGGGGCGAGCTTCTCCAGCAGGGCCTCCGGCTGCTTGTCGAGAGCGATGATCGTCGGCTGGCCCTGACCGCTGGGGTCCTGGATGAAGGCGGCGTCGACCTTGCCCTGGCGCACGAGCTTCTCGGCCGCGCTCGCGTCCTTCGCATCGGTGATCTTCACGCCCAGCTGCTGTTCGTACATCTGGGCCTGGTCGCCCACGCCGACCATCGCCATGCTCGGTGTGCCCGAGTCCTTCTGCGCGTCGGCCACGATGCCGGTGATGATCGCGGCGAGCACGCCCAGGATGATCACGCCGGCCGTGACGAGGAAGTACGGGCTGCGCATCGCCGTAGTGCTCTCACGGTTCGACACCAGCCAGGAGGCCTGACGGCTGCCGACGTCGACGAATTCGGAGACCAGTCCGGTCTCGGGCAGTTCGTCCGGATCCGGGGTGTCCTCGGCGAGTTCGAAGGGAACGTCGTCGAGTCCAGCGGTCGCCTCATCGTCGGCGGATTCCACGGATTCCTCCGCGTCCACCTCGGCGGAATCGTCCTCGGTCACCGCGTCGTCCTCGGTCACCTCGATGTCGTCATCGATGGGGACGCCGAGGTCGTCGATGCCTTCACCGGCAGTGCCCTTGGACACGAGCGGTTCGTTGGGCTCGTCGTTCGCACCTTTGTCCTTGCGCGCCATTACAGAGCCTCCTTGTACTGCTCGGCCAGTGTCGGGCGGACACTTTCGAAGTTCTTCACGCCATCGAGCGCCGCCACGGCGGCGGCTGCGGTCTTCGCATCAGCGGCGTGGAAGCTGATGATGTTGTCGTCGCGGTTCGCGATCTCCGCCGCGCTGATGCCTGATCGGGATTCGAGAGCGGAGCGGGCCGCCTCGGCGTCCTTCGTCTCGACGCGGTAGTGCGGGTCGCCGAGAAGCTTGTCGACGCTGCCGGAGGCGGTGACCTTGCCCTGGCTGAGCACGATGACGTCGTCGGCGAAGGTCTGCGCGGCCTCCCAGTCGTCGGTGGCGAGGATGACGGGCACGCCCGAGGAGGCGTGTGCCCGCAGCAGCTTCATGACCAGGCGCAGCGAGGTCGCGTCGAGGCCTGCGAAGGCATCGTCGATGACGACGACGTCGGGGTCGGCGGCCAGCGTGGCGGCGATGTCGACGCGCGCGATCTCAGCGCCCGACAGGTTCTTCAGGGGAGCGTAGCCGCGGTCGGCCAGGTCGAGGTGCGACAGCAGGGTCAGGGCGTTGCGCTCGGCGGCACCCAGGGTGATCCCGTGCAGGCGCGCGAGGTAGACGATCTGGTCGATGACGCGCATGTTCGGGTAACCGCCGCGCTCTGCGGGCAGATAGCCGAAGTTCTGCCGGTCGCCGAAGTCGAGCTCGAAGTCTTCGAGTTGGACACTGCCCTCATCGGCGGAGATCAGTCCCATGATGACGCGCACCAGCTCGGTCCGCCCCGCCGAACGGGTCCCCACAATCGCGGTGATCCGGCCCGCCTCGGCGGTGAAACTCACCTCGTCCAGATATGTCCGCTTTCCCTTGCGCAGGGAAATCTCTTTCAGTGTGAGCACGCGTCATCCTTACTTATACATCAGGCAAATACTAAGGGAGTGTCTCATCTATCGTGTTGAAATGAGAGACGTCTTTCAAACCAGACCAATGATTTCGACCGAATTGCCAGTCGAGTCCCAGGTCGTGATCGGTGGGTCGGCCGTGCCGCAGGAACGGAGGTCATTCCTCGCCGAGGTGGCTCTCAGTCGAGGCCGAGATCCTTCGTCGTCAGCGCGGTCAGGTACGGGATTCCCGTGGCCTCGACCCGTTCCTTGGCACCGGTGTCCCGGTCCATGACCACGGCGACCGCGACCACCTCGGCGCCGGCTTCCTTGAGCGCGTCGACCGCAGTGAGCACGGATCCGCCCGTCGTCGAGGTGTCCTCGACGGCGACGACGCGCTTGCCGGCGACGTCGGGGCCTTCGACCCGGCGGGACATGCCGTGCTTCTTCGCCTCCTTGCGGACGACGAAGGAGTCGAGCGGGGTGCCGCGCACCACCGAGCGGTGCATGACTGCCGTGCCGACCGGATCGGCACCCATCGTCAGGCCGCCGACGGCGTCGATCTTCTCCAACAGACCCTCGGCCTCGAGCAGGTCGAGGACCACGTCGCCGACGAGCGGCGAGGAGCGGTGGTCGAGGGTGATCCGGCGCAGGTCGAGGTAGTAGTCGGCCTCCTTGCCGGAGGAGAGGGTCACTCTGCCGCGCACCACGGCAAGTTCGTCGATGAGGTCGAGCAGTTGTCGGCGTGTGTCTGCGCTGTCGGTCATGGTCTCCAGTCTAATGCGCGGGTATCGGTCGACCGTTCAGCGCCATCTCAGGGGCCGGGAATTGACGTTGCCGGGGTGAGGTGGCGGGCACGCGCACTGACGACTGCACCCGCTGCGGGTACGCGCTCGGGCCTTCCCGACAGCGCATCGTGCCCACATGATCAGGTCGTGACGGACAGCACAGCCGAACCGCGTGAGGTTCCGCCCCAAGGTGCGTCTGTACCGATGTCATAAAGAATCAACACAGGTTGGTTCTTTATGCGCCCATAAGCGGTACAGTGTCACCAGCGCTGTGAGTACCGTGTGAACAGCACGGCTGTCACAACACCCCAGTACCGCGCTTCCCAGCCGGTCAAGAGTCTCAGAAGGGACGTGAGCAACATGGGTTTCATCGCATATCTCATCCTCGGCCTCATCGCAGGTGCCATCGCCAAGGCCATCCTGCCCGGTAAGCAGGGCGGCGGCTTCATCGCCACGCTCATCCTCGGCGTCATCGGCGCCATAGTCGGCGGCTGGCTCGGCGGCCTGATCTTCGGCGTCGAGATGGACAAGTTCTTCTCGCTGTCATCGTGGCTCTGCGCCATCGGCGGTTCGCTGATCGTGCTCATCATCTGGGGCCTCATCACCGGACGCTCGAAGTCCAAGAGCGCCTGAGACCTGACACCCTCACACAAAGCAGGTCGAGCCCGGTTCACACGAACCGGGCTCGATTTGTCTAGAGCGATTGCTGAAGACTGTGAACCCACGCCAGGCATAAGCCGCCCCTGGAGCCCCTTGAGTTCTCCTCCGTTCGCCGCAGTGAGCCACACCGCTACACGCACACAGCCGCACTTCGGCGCCGACATGGCCACAGCAGCATCGTTGCCGCTGCACGATCCGACGAACCGGCACACCTTTCTCTGAAACGCTCACCGAAGAACGTGATGAAATCAGAGAAGACCGTGCCACAACAATCTTCGCGGCCAGACCGACCCGAGAAACGCAGAAAAACTCCGATGTCGGACCGGAGGCCGGAACTTCGGGGCAGCGACGCCGGGCCAAGGACACGAACCGGGCTCGATTTGTCTGTGCAGACTGGCCGGGATCCTCAGAAGCCGCGGCCGACGATGCGCAGATCGATGTCGATGTCGCCGACCGGGTCGAATACCCCGCCCTGCAGGTCTTCCGCGATGACCTCGAAGAGATCGTCGACGATCCCGGACACGGACCGACTGGCGTCCAGGTACGCATCGACACGCACGTGCACGCCTTCGCGGGTGGTCCGCACGTCGACTGACGGCGGTTCGCCGCCTTCCCTGCGCATCACCCGCGCCGCGGCCGTGGCCACGAGGTCGCGCAGACCCGGCGCCAGTCCCGTGACTCCGGGGACGGCGAGGACCGCAGGTGTCACCCGCATGGAGGCGGCCGCCTCGTCGAAGGCTTCCGGTGCTTTCGGCTCAGTCATCGTCGGCCTCCTCGGTGGCGGCGCCCGCAGCACCCTCGGTGCCCTCAGCTCCGCCGGGGACGAACACGTCCTCGGCGGTGATGTCGATGCTCGTCGCGGGGATACCGAGCTCCGCGATCAGCGTCTCGGAGACGCGACGGCGAACCGTCTCAGCGGCGGGGGCGAAGGCGATCCCGGCCCGCATGGCCACGGTCAGCTCCACCTCGACGGCGCTTCCGTCCGGGTCGCCCACGGGTTTCGGGTTCACGCTGCGGGCGCGGATTCCGTCGACGGAATCGACGGCATCGCGGATGATGCCGCGCACCGTTGCGGTCGCGATCCGGAAGGGGTTCCCACGTTCGGTGGTCAGTCGGGTCGACGGGGCCAACGAGGCATCCTCGCGCACGATCCGCAGGATGCGCTCGCGCAGTCCGGCCGACTCTGCCGGGTCGGGCTCGAAGGAGCCCATATACTCCTCGATGACTGCGCGCAGATGAGCGTCGGTCTCTCTGGACGGTTCGTCGCTCATACCCATCCTTCCATCCCCTCGGCAATAGCGATCCTGGCGCGATGGATGCGCCCGCGCACACTGCCTTCGCTGACTCCCAAGGTCGCAGCGACCTCGGCGTAGCTCAGTCCCTCCATCTGATGGAGCACCCACGTTACACGCTGCTCCGAGGAGAGTGTCTGGAGAACCTGGGTGAAGTGCTCGAGTGCGGTGCGCGCTTCGACCGACCGCTCGACCGAGGCGGTCCCGTCGGAGTGGTGTCCGAGGTCCTCGGGATCCGAGGCATCTGACGGGCGGGACATGCGACGACGCAGCACATCGGTGCATCGGTTCGACGCCATGCGGTAGATCCACGTGCCGAACGCGGCGGGTTCGGCCAAGGCGTCGAGTGACTTCCACGCCTGGACAAGGGTGTCCTGGACGACGTCCTCGGCATCCTGCCGATCGCCGAGCGTACGCCACGCGAAGCGCAGCAGCTTCCGCTCGTATTCGTCGACGAGCGATTCGAACGCCGCGATGTCGCCCTCACGGGCGCGCACCACCAAGGTGACGATGTCCAAGCGATCATCTCCCCTTGTCATAGGGCCATCGTATGCCACAGATCCGGGTGGCGGGAGGCAGCCGGACGAATTCCCTCGCATGGTCCGCGAGAGGGTGCTGGCAGACACCCGCCGACCCGACCTCGAAGATTTTCTCGAAGAATCTGCGAAACGTGCGTGAGGATTCCTCCGCACCTGCGTCTGTACCGATGTCAGGGTCCTTCCGACGAAGGACTTCACCACTGATGCCCCTCGAACGAATAGGAAGAACAATGCCAGAAGCAAAGCAGTCCGATTCGACCCAGACGACCCAGACCAATGGCTCCGTCGACAACGTGCGCAGCCCGCTCGTGACCGACATGGGCACCACCACCATCGCCGAGAACGTCGTCGCCAAGCTCACCGGCATCGCCGCACGTGAGGTCCCCGGCGTCTTCGGAATGGGCAACGCCGCACGCCGCGCCTTCGATACTCTGACCGACCGCATCCCCGGTTCGCAGACCAACGTCTCCGGCGGCGTGTCCGTGGAGAAGGGTGAGAAGCAGACCGCCATCGACCTCACCATCGTCGTCGAATACGGCACCTCCATCGTCGACGTCGCCGAGGCGATCCGCCGCAACGTCGTCCGCGCCGTCGAACAGGGCACCGGACTCCAGGTCGTCGAGGTCAACATCGACGTCACCGACGTCCACCTCCCTGAAGAGGACGACACCGAGGACAAGCCCGCCAAGGACTCGCCCGAACTCAACTGAGACGAACTCAGCTGATCCCATCCGCAGCACCACCTCGGCAGAAGGAATGACATGTCGAATACACTCATCGGACTCCTCGTCGGTCTGACGCTGGGAATCGTCGCCTACTTCGGCGGTTTCCTCGCCTTCCTCGTCGTCGCCATCTGCGGCGGACTCGGTCTGGTCGTCGGCCTCGTGCTCGACGGTCGTCTCGACCTGTCCGCACTGAGTTCGCGTTCGACGACACGGAGGTAGGGCCGTGCCGTCAACTCTCGACGCGACCCCACAGTCCACCGCCTCCGCGAGCACAGCCGCCGCGACCGCTGACCGCAGCGATCCGTCCGCCCGCCGAGGTGGGCTGACGATCGCGGACAAGGTCGTCGAGCGCACCGCCGGGCAGATCCTCAAGGACCTGCCCGGGGTCGGAGGGACGAGCTCGGGACTGTTCGGAATCGGCGCGAACTCGAGCCTGGACACCCGACCGTCGGTCGATGTCACCCTGTCCGGGCGCAGCTGCACGCTCGCCGTGTCGTTGGGTCTGAGTTACCCCTCCCCCATCGCCGAGGTGACCGAACAGGTGCGTACGCAGCTGAGTTCCGAGGTCGAGCGCCTCACCGGCGTCGTCGTCCGTCAGGTCGACATCGCCGTGCGCTGGCTGAAACCGCGGTCGTCCGGAAGCGACCAGGGAAGAAGGAGTCTGCAATGAGCACTCGTCTGCTGCGCAGGCGGCCCGCACGCATCGGCTCGGCCGTCGTCATCGCGATCATCCTGCTGTTGGTGGCCGTGGCACTCGGGTGGGCCGGAATCGCCGCCATGGTGACCTCGGGTTCATCCGCGGGTGCGGCCACCGCACCTCTGACCGACTCGGGTGCCGGTTTGGATTCGCTTGACCACGTCCACTGGGGATCGGCCGCGGTCATCGCCGTCGGCGCGGTCCTCGCGGTACTCGGACTCATCGCCGTCATCCTCGGCATCTCCCCCGGTGCCCGGCGGATCACCTCGGTGCAGGCCGCCACCCCCGACCACATCGGTGACCTCGAGGTCGCCGTCCCCACCTCGGCGCTGTCGCATCTCGCAGCCAGCGCGGCTGACGGAGTCGACGGAGTCGAGGGAGTCAAGGCGGCGTCGAACGCGACGTCGACGATCGTGACGTTCTCGACCCCGATCCGCGATTCCGATCCGATCCGCGACGAGGTCGAAGCCATCGTTCGGGAGCGGTTCGACTCGATCTCGTTCGACCGCACCCCGAAGGTCAAGGTCCAGGCACGAAGGAGCAAGTCATGAGGCGCACAGCCGCCGGCGCAAACCGCACGGGTCTGATCATCGTCGGCCTGCTGGTCCTGCTCATCGGCCTTGCGGTGCTCGCGATCGGGCTCGGATTCGCAGCTCCCATCCTGCCCGGCTGGGAACCCGGTGCCGATCTCGGGCTGGCCACCTCGGTGCTGGCCCTGCCGTATTCGGCACTCGCGGCCATCATCGTCGCCGTCGTCCTCGCCGTCATCGGGCTGCGCTGGCTGAGCGTGCAGATACCCCGGAAGGACTTCGCGAAGCCCTTCCGGATGCAGGCCGATGCCCGCAGGGGACTGACCACCGTGACCGCGGAGGTCATCGCCGAGGCGGTCGCCGAGGACCTCGAATCCACCGACGGCCTCTCGGATGCGCAGGTCATCCTGCGCGGCACCGCTCGCAGCCCCGAACTGCTCATCCATATCGATGCCGATGAGCGCGCGGACATCGATGCCGTCATCGCCGAGGTGGCTGATCGTGTCGCCGGCAACGCTTCCCAGGCGCTCGGGGCTCCGCTGCGCGCGGTGGCCCTCGAGGTCGGCATCGCTCGCACCCGATCCCGCCGGCAGCGCAGCGTCACCCTGTAGCCGCTGGCGCAGAGGGCTGGGCGCACTGACAAGTCCTGTGAATGACAAAGACCCCGGGGCGCGTAATCGCGACATCCCGGGGTCCTCGCAGCACTCCCCTCGAGTACCCGGACGCATCCCCATACGTCCGTTATGTCCACCCGATCCCCACCGGGCGGACATCACAATTTCACCACACTTTCGTGGCGCTTGTAAAGAATCTCACCGCTTCTCTTCGTTCGACCGTTGACCTATATCACAGAAACGCATGGATTAAAAGGCCTGGTGACAGGCTCACCGAGCGGTAGTTCAATGATCAACCCTTCCCGCCGACGTCCCCGAGAATCCGGCATAGGTCACATTCTGAGACAACCGGATCACCCGCGATCCGCGGGCGAAAAGAAGCGTGCCTCCAGCGACTGGTCGGTGAAGCGAACGTGCCGATCTCAGCGGCGGCGGGTGAAGGCGAAGCCGCGGGACCCCCAGCGCATGAGCGGTCTGGGTACGAGGGGCGCGACCAGGGCCGCGAGCGAATACGCACGCCCCGGAACCGAGACGACCTTCCCCGCGCGAGCATCCCGCAGCGATTCCCTGACGACCTGGTCGACGCTCAGCCAGATGAACTTCGGCCCGAAGCGTTCCACGCCGAGGCGGTCGTGGAATTCCGTGCGGATGAAACCGGGCAGAACGGCCGTGACCGTCACCGGGCTGCCGGCGAGCTCACCGGCGAGCGCCTCGGTGAAGACAAGGGCCGCAGCCTTCGAAGAGGCATACTGCCCCATCGTCGTCACCGCCGCCAAGGACGAGATGTTGACGATTCCTCCGCGACCTCGCTCCCGCATGCGCCGGGCGGCGATGAGAGACAGCTCCCGCACCGTCCCGGACAGCACACGATCCTGATCTTCGAGCTCACCGAGGTCGCTCTTCAGCAGCGAACCCCGCAGCCCGTATCCGGCGTTGTTGATGAGCACGTCGACGGTTTCGGTCTCGATGACCTCACGGACGGCATCGATGCCGTCTCGGGTCGACAGATCGGCCGCGACCACCTCGGCGCGGGTGTGATGATCCGTCCGCAGCCGATCTGCGAGCTCTCGCAGCCGCTCTTCGTCCCGGGCGACGAGGACGAGGTCATAGCCTTCCGCGGCCAGGGTGCGCGCATAGCCGCGCCCCAGGCCTGAGCTCGCCCCGGTGACGAGGGCACGCGGACGGGGACTCGGGTCCCGCCTCGGCGAGGAGCCGTCCCAGGCTCGGGGTGACTCGCTGCGCTGGATAGTCGGGACCTCGCGGCTCATTTCGCGCCTTGTCCTCGGCGCACGGTCAGGGACTGTGCGGCGGTGCCGATGGGACCGTTGATGTCGCTGAGCACGCTCATCGTCTCGCCGAGGCCGGTCGGGCCGAACGCGACCTTCGTCTCGAAGCCGACCCAGCCGGGTTCGGGGACTCGGGTGAGGTGGATCGAGAGATCGACGTTGGGGAAGAACGTCGTCTTCGGATCCTCGCGCACGGCCAGGCCGTTCGCGGTGTCGACGTAGCGGACGAAGGACGCCGTCGGCGGGTCGACCTCCCCGTCGACGAGCGGATAGGGGCTGCGGACCCACGACTGTGCGTAGCCAGGTTGGGCGTCGGCTCCCTGTCGACCCTCGAGTGAGGCGATGTAGCCGCCTCCCCAGCGATCGGTGAAGGGCATTTCGGGAGTCACGTCGACGGTCGGCAGGCTCGGCCATTCGCTGCCGGCAACCTCCTCGGTGTCCGAGGCCTGCAGCCGCCACACCCGCGCCGTGATGGAGGTGCGGTCGCCGTGGCGCATGTGGGCTTCGATGAGCTCGATGGTGCGGCCG
The DNA here is from genome assembly GCF_011617245.1 of Brevibacterium atlanticum. NCBI lineage: Bacteria > Bacillati > Actinomycetota > Actinomycetes > Micrococcales > Brevibacteriaceae > Brevibacterium > Brevibacterium atlanticum. The sequence continues at coordinate 3,803,463 of NZ_CP050152.1, forward strand.
GGCCGGATGACCTCGACGTCGATGGTGAATTCTCCGGAGTAGATGACGCCGAGGACGTCGAAGGTCACACGGGAGACCATCTTGTCGCTCGGCAGCCGCCGTTCGACCTCGGCGAGCACGATGCCCGATGCCGGTGCGAGGTGCTGTTCACCCGGCTGCCAGGCGCCCTGACTGTGCAGAGTCGAGACCAAGCGGTCCTCGGAGCGTCGCACATAGCAGGAGTCGGGATACGCGGCGCCGTCATGGCCGAGGTGGTTGTTAGGAGCTTCAGGCATAGCACCAGAATAACGATTCGCTCGCCGCTTCCTCCGCACGGGTCGACCGCGGAGGTCGACGGCTTTCAGCGCGCTCCCGAGAACAGCAGATCAGCAGTTAGGGTGGGAGGATGAGAATCGCTACGTGGAATGTGAACTCGATCCGCGCCCGCCACGACCGCATCGGGGCCTGGCTGGATCGTTCGGATGTCGATGTCCTGGCCATCCAGGAACTCAAATGCAAGGACGCGCAGTTCCCCGAGGAGCTGTTCACCTTGCGCGGCTATGAGGTCAGCTTCCATGGCCTCAACCAGTGGAACGGTGTGGCCATCGCTTCCAGAGTCGGACTGGCCGACACCGAGATCGGCTTTGCCGACATTCCCGCATTCGGAGCGGACGAGCCCGCCGTCGAGGCTCGGGCACTGTCGGTGACCTGCAACGATGTGCGAGTCTACTCGCTCTACGTGCCCAACGGCCGCGAACTCGATCACCCTCACTACGGCTACAAACTCGAGTGGTACAAGGCGCTGACGGCTGATGTCGCCGGGCAGCTGAGCGCCGAACCGGACAAGAAACTCGTCCTCTGCGGCGACTTCAACGTGGCACCTCTGGACGAGGACGTGTGGGACATGGCCGAGTTCGAGGGCGCCACGCATGTCTCAGGGCCCGAACGCGAGGCCTTCGAGAGCCTCCTCAGTGCAGGGCTGAGCGAGGTGACCCGCCAGTTCACTCCGGGACCCGGGGTCTACACGTTCTGGGACTACCAGAAGCTGCGGTTCCCGAAGAAGCAGGGCATGCGCATCGACTTCCAGCTCGCCTCGCAGGCGCTGGCTGCCACGGCCACGGCCGGCGAGATCGACCGCGAGGAGCGCAAGGGCAAGGGCGCGTCCGACCACGCCCCCGTCATCGTCGACTACGACGTCTGAGCCCCGTCTCATCCCCGCGCCGAGGTGGGGCGACCTTGAACGGTCCCCCACCTCGGCGGCGGTCGGGGCATCGTGCCCGTCCCCCGTCTCACCCTTTGGCACCGCCGCGGCAACATTAGCCGCCAAGCCATAGACATCCTCGGCGTCTTCTGCTGAAGTGGAATCAGGAGCTAGGAAGGTGACGAGGATGTCAGCAACTGTCCGCGAACTGGTCGACGAAGCCTACGATCGGCGAGAATCGACGTGGAGAGCCGCCCTCGAGACGGTCAACGACTGGGTCGAGTCGGCCCGCGCCTCCTACGCGCTGCTCTCCGGCGACCGCGTCCGCGTGGTCGAGGGCCGCATCAAGGATCGGATGCGCACGGGTGAGAAGCTGCGCCGCAAACTCGCCGATGCCAACGATGAGATCCACGAATCCGTCGAGGTCGAGAACCAGGTCATCGATGTCGTCGGCGCCCGCGTCATCTGCCGCACCGAACGCGAACAGTCGGCCCTGTGGGATCTGCTCACCGAGGCGGTCGACGACGCGAACCTCTCCATCGCCGAGGTGCGCGACTACTCCGCCACCCCGAAGCCGTCCGGATACCGCGGCCGTCACCTCATCGTCGAGGTTCCCTTCGACTCCGAACCCTCCGTCCTCGTCGAACTCCAGCTGCGCACGATCATGCAGGACGCGTGGTGCGTCCTGGCCGAGGAGCACCTGTTCAAACCCGGCCAGGCACTCAGATCCGATGCTCAACAGGAACGACTCTCGGTCATCCTCGCCGGGCTGATGGCGCAGGCCGATTCCGTGGCCGGTTACATCGCCGATGACGTCGGCGCCTATCTCGGGATGGGCAACTCGGCCCCGCCGCGCGCATTCACCGAGGCGGTCGAATCCACCGATCCCGCCATCGAGGTCACGATCCGCGAACTCAATCATTCGTACGTCCTCGCCGCCGACGAGGTGGGCCGTCACGGCATCATCCGCTTGGAGACGCTCGGGCTGACTCCCGACAATCCCGAGCGTTCGGCCTTCCCTCATCCCGGCGACAAGTTGCAGGTGCGGATGGACGAATCGCACAACACTCGGTACTTCATCCCGGTCTCCGACCAGCACTGAGGAGACGGTCGAGCGTCTCGGTACGGTCGCCGATGCGGGCACCGCCCATGCACCGACTAGACTTGCATCCCATGGGAAAGAAGTCGAAGCGCTCCAAGGAAGAACTCATCGCCAAGCGGCTGGCCAGGGCGAAGGCCACGGCCTTCGTCGCCAGGCCGTTTGCGGACCTGCCGTTCGAGGCCGACCTCATCTGCCTGCGCGAACTCGTGCCCGCGGCCACCGCGACCGCGAAGCTCAACGAGGAGTACGGCGGCCACGAGGTCACCATCACCTCCCTCCTGCCCGCCGCGTGGCAGGCCTGGCGCCGCGACGACGGTGAGATCCTCGCCGGCATGCAGGTGCCCGTGTCCTCGACCGATGCCTCCCGAGACGTCGCCCGCGGCCTCCTTCTCGCCGCCGAGGCGGAACCGGGCACCTCGATCGAAGCGACGACCGAACCCGGTGAGGGCCCCCGGTTGCAGGACATCCTCGACACCTCCCACCCGTTCGACATCCGCGTGGCCGAGACCTTCGACTACTGGGCCCTGCCCGAGGCCGAGACCGACCCCGAGGTCGGCGCCGCCCTCCAGCAGGCCAACGACTCCGTCGCCCCGACCGAGAAGCTCGCCTCCGTCGACTCCGCCTACTGGACCGAGATGTCCGGCCGCACCTACGTCCGCTGGGCCCGCTCCGAGGGTGAGGACCGCGTCGTCGACGCGATGGCCCGACTGCAGGCCGAGAACGCCAACGACCTCGGCGGCATCGGCTCCTTCCTCGGCTACTTCCGTGCCCACGGCATCATCATCCCGGTGTGGGAGCTCGAGTTCGGCACTCAGGTCGACGATGTCGAAGAGCCCATCGCCGCCTTCGGCAAGCGCCTCGACGAGGCACTGAACACGACCGAGCCGATGAGCACCGAGGCCCGCCGCGTCCGCTCGGGCATCGTGTCCCGCCAGCTGACCATCCACTGATCTCCGCCACCCTCGCCGGCCGGGGTGGGCACGGATCCGACCGTGCCCGGCCCCGCCTCGGCGCCGGTGTCGGACAGGAGCACCCGCATGAGCGCACACCCGAACCCCGCCCCCGAGGCGGTCGCGGCCATCATCCCCGCGATGAATGAGGCCGACCGCATCGGTGCCACCGTGACCGCGGCCAAGCGGATCCCCGGCGTCGACATGGTCATCGTCGTCGACGACGGGTCGAACGATGACACGGGCCCCCTGGCCCGCCGCGCCGGCGCCGAGGTCATCACCCACCCGAAGAACAAGGGCAAGGCCCAGGCCATGATGACCGGGGCCTTCGCCCTGCGCAATCGAGAGATCTCCGACGCCGATCCCGGCATCGAACCCACCCATCGGGCGCTGCTGTTCATTGACGGCGACCTCGAGGACTCTGCCGTGAACACCGCCCCTCTGACCGCTCCCGTGCTGGCGGACGAGGCGGACATGACGATCGCGATCCTGCCTGCGCAGAAGCGCAAGGGCGGGGGCTTCGGCTTCGTCGTGGGGCTGGCGAAGAAGGGCATCGCCGAACTCTCCGGCTTCGAGGCGACCCAACCCTTGTCGGGCATGCGCTGCCTCTCCCGGGAGGCCTTCGACGCGGCCCTGCCGTTCGCCGCCGGATGGGGCGTCGAGGCGGCCATGACCATCGACGTCGTCAACGCCGGACTGCGCGTGGAAGAGGTCGAATGCGACCTCCACCACCGAGTCACCGGCCGTGACCTCAAGGCGCAGCTGCACCGCGCCGCCCAATACCGCGACGTCGCCCGCGCACTCGCCGTCCGCCGGGTCCGCCGGCTGCGGAACGGCGGGTCCGCCGAAGTGAAGAAGGATGGGAAGAAGTGACTCTGCAGCGTTTCGGATACCTCGGCCCGGAAGCCACCTTCACCGAGGCTGCCCTGCTGACGTACCTCGACTCCCAGGGTCTGCGTGGCACCGCATCCACCGAGCCGATGCGCAACGCCCCGTCCGCACTCGACGCGGTGCTCGAGGGTGACTGCGATGCCGCCGTCGTCCCGATCGAGAACTCCGTCGAGGGAGGGGTGCCGGCGACGATCGACGCCCTGACCGAACACGGTCGCCTGCAGATCGTCGCCGAGGTGGTCGTGCCCGTCCGCTTCGTCCTCGCTGTGAAGCCGGGGACGACGAGCGAAGGGGTCACCTCCTTCGGCTCTCACCCGCACGGTGAGGCGCAGGTGCGGGCCTTCATGTCCGAGCACTACCCCGAGGCCGTGTACCTGCCGACCTCGTCGACGGCCGCGGCGGCCCGCGACCTGGCCAATGATGCCGGCGACCACATCGCCGCCGTCTGCCCGGCCCTGGCGGCCGAACGTTACGGCCTCGACGTCATCGCCGAGGACATCGGCGATCGCCAGGACGCGGTGACCCGCTTCGTCGTCGTCACCCGACCCGGCCCCATTCCCGCACCGACCGGAGCGGACAAGACGACGATCGTCGCGGCGCTGCGCTCGGACCGGGCAGGTTCGCTGCTCGAGGTGCTCGAGCAGTTCTCCAGCCGCGGCATCAACATGTCCCGCATCGAATCCCGTCCGACCGGCGACGGCCTGGGGCTCTACCAGTTCTCGATCGACCTGCTCGGGCACATCCACGAGGCGCGGATGGCCGAGGCGCTCCAAGGCGTCCACCGGTCCACGCTCAAACTCTCGTTCCTCGGCAGCTATCCGAGCGCCGACGGCACGGTGACGCCGGTCGACCCGACGACGACGGACGAGTCCTTCGCCGTGGCCGCCGACTGGCTGGAGCACATCCTCGGCGACTGAGTCTGCGATACTGATGCCTACTGGAAGGTAGGTGGGTCCAGATTGTCAGAATTCGGCCTGTTTCCGGCAATCTGGCCCCACTTGACGTCGGTTCACCGGCCGACGGAGGCGACAGAGGAGTCGACGATGAACACAGACAGCCGCACATCCCCCGACGCGATCATCGTCGGGGCCGGGCTCGCCGGACTCGTCGCCGCCTACGAACTCACCCAAGCCGGCAAGCGCGTGCTCATCCTCGACCAGGAGAACCGAGCGAACCTCGGCGGGCAGGCGTTCTGGTCCCTCGGTGGACTCTTCCTCATCGACTCCCCCGAACAGCGCAGGCTGCGCGTCCACGATTCGCTCGAACTCGCACGAAGCGACTGGGCCACCTCGGCGGGATTCGACCGGGAGGACGATCACTGGCCGCGGAAATGGTCGGAGGCCTATCTCGAGTTCGCCGCCGGCGAGAAGCGCCAGTACCTGCGTGACCTGGGCCTGCGCCTGACCCCGATCGTCGGCTGGGCCGAACGCGGCGGTTCCGGGTCGGATGAGCACGGCAATTCCGTCCCCCGCTTCCACCTCACCTGGGGCACCGGCCCCGAGGTGGTCCGGGTCTTCCGCGAACCCGTCGAAGCCGCCGAGGCTGCCGGCCTCATCGACTTCGGCTTCCGTCACCGTGTCGACGAGCTCATCACCGACGGTGGTGCCGTCGTCGGCGTCCGCGGGCGGGTGCTCGCCCCCTCCCCCACGGCCCGCGGAGTCGAGTCGAATCGGGACGAGGTCGAGGACTTCGAGTACCGCGCTCCTGCCGTCATCGTCACCAGCGGCGGGATCGGGCACAATTTCGCACTCATGGAGAAGTACTGGCCGGTCGACCGCCTCGGCGAGTTCCCGGACACGATGCTCGCCGGTGTACCGGCCCATGTGGACGGACGGATGCTGCAGATCTCGGAGGATGCCGGGGCGAGCCTGATCAACCGAGACCGGATCTGGGCGTACACGGAGGGCATCGAGAACTGGAATCCGATCTGGCCGGGGCATGGGATCCGCATCATTCCGGGACCCTCGTCGCTGTGGTTCGATGCCGAGGGCAACCGGTTCCCGGCGCCGAACTATCCGGGTTTCGACACGAACCGGACGATGAAGACGATCCTGGCGACCGGGTATGACTATTCGTGGTTCGTGCTCAACGAGTCGATCATCCGCAAGGAGTTCGCACTCTCGGGCTCGGAGCAGAACCCGGACATCACGGAGAAGGACATCCGGATCGCGCTCGACCGGGTGCGCTCCTCCGATGCCCCGGCACCGATCGAGGCATTCAAGAAGTACGGGGCGGATTTCGTCGTGGCCAAGACGACCGAGGAGCTCGTGGCGGGGATGAACGAACGCTCCCGCGGACCGGTCATCGACCACGACAGGTTGGTCGAACAGATCGTTCAGCGTGACCGGCAGACCGATCATGCGTTCTCCAAGGACGCTCAGGTCCAGGCGATCCACAATGCGCGGTCCTACCTCGGCGACAAGATCGTCCGGGCGGTGAAACCGCATAAGATCCTCGATCCGGACCATGGGCCGCTCATCGCGGTGCGGCTGAGCCTGCTCTCACGCAAGACGCTCGGCGGGCTGGAGACGAACCTCGACGGGCAGGTCATCGGCGCTGGCGGCCGCCGAGACGGCTCCGGCGGAGACGGCACTCCGATTCCCGGTCTCTTTGCCGCCGGCGAGGTCACGGGCTTCGGCGGTGGCGGTATGCACGGGTACAACGCACTCGAGGGAACGTTCCTCGGCGGGTGCATCTTCTCCGGTCTGCGCGCAGGTCGCGCGGTGGCGGCCGGCGGAGGGTCGGCTGGGGCCGACGGGTCAGTCGGAGCAGCCGGTGCAGGCAGGGCAGGCGGTAATGGCACGGCCGGAAGCGAATCGTGAGGGGCAGCGTGAACACCGGGCCAGGCGAACTCACCGTCCTCATCACCGGCGGCACCTCGGGCATCGGCAGGGCACTTGTCGAAGCTTTGGCCGCGATGGGCTGCATGGTGCTGACGACGAGCCGCGACCCTCGTCGCCTGTCTCCGGCGGACAGTGTCCCCGGAGTCCGGTACCTGACCCTCGACCTCGCCGATGCGCATGGCCCGGAGGCACTGGCCGAAGAGCTCGAGAGCCTCGGCGTGCTCGGTGAGATCGATGTGCTCGTGAACAATGCCGGAGAGAGCCAGTCCGGTCCCTTCGAAGAGCTGCCCGCCGAGGCGATCGAGCGCCTGTTCCGCACCAACGTGTTCGGACCTGTGCGGCTGAGCCAGCTCGTACTGCCCGGGATGCGACGTCGCAGGTCGGGCCGCATCATCATGGTCGGCTCGATGCTCGCGAGCTTCCCGCTCGCCCACCGCAGCTCGTACTCGGCGGCGAAGGCCGCGCTGTGGGGTTTCGCCACGGCTGCCCGACAAGAGCTCTCGCCCTTCGGTGTGTGGGTGAGTACAGTCGAACCCGGGTCGATCGCCACGGGCATCGGGCTGCGCCGGACGAAGTATCTCGAGGAGGGCTCGCCCTACGGCGAGGATGTCGCCACGATGCTCGAGCATCTCGATGCCAATGAGCGGAACGGGATTCCACCGGAGAAGGTCGCCGCCACGATCATCGACGCCGTCGTCTCGCCCCGGCCGCGGGAGTTCTACGCCGTCGGCAGCCGCGCTCCGCTGCCGTTCCTGCTCAAAAGGGTGCTTCCGCGCGGACTCATGTCGACGATCGTCGCCGCCCAACACGGCCTGAAGCGCTGAGGGCCCCTTACTGGAACCGAGACGGGATGAGGTGCTGGGTCGTCGAGATCCCGAGCACCCGCTGCTGGCGCGACAGGTTATACGTCCGGTCGGCCTGCAGGTATTCTGCGAGGAAGAGCTTCGCGCGATCACCGCGCTTGAACATGCCCTTGACCTTGAGCCCGAGTTTCGCCGCCACCAGCGCCTTGTCCTTCGCCACGCCTTCGATGACGACCTGCTCATAGCCCATCCGCGCGAAGTGCGTGACGATGGCGTCCTTGAGCCGGTACGGGGTGGGGTCACCGATGTTGAACGGTCCGGCCGCCGAGGGCACGTCGAGGCAGGCGAGCGCGGCACGGACGACATTGTCGACATGCGTGAGAGTGATCTTCTGTCGTCCGCCTCCGGGCAGACGCAGCACGCCCTTCTTCGCCATACCGCGCAGGAACGGCATGAGCATCGTCTCTCCCGGCCCATAGACGGCAGCGGGTCGCAGTATCGCAGCATCGGGTCGGATACGGGAGACGAGCTGTTCGGCCAGAGCGTGGGTGCGCGAGTACGCATCGGCGAACTCGGTCGGGTCCTTCGGCCCGGCCTCCTCCCAGAGCTCGGCATGCGGTGCCGTCGAGGAGTACACCGTCGTCGATGACAGGTGAACGATGCGTGCCTTCGGAAAGGCATCGAGGACATGGCGCGTGCCCGTCACCTTCACCTCGTAGAGCGCGTCGTCATCGGCGCTGACGGAAGCGATGCCCGCGCAGTGGAAGACCGCCGTGGTCTTCGCCGCCAGCGAGGTCACGGTCTGCGGGGCGGGTTCGGCGATATCCCACTGCTGGAAGTTCACCCCGGGGATCTCCGGATCCCGTCGGCCCAAGGCGTAGACGGTCTCGTCCCTGTCGGCGAGCGCACGAGCGATGGCACCGCCGATGAAGCCGCTGGCTCCGGTCACTATCACTGCCACGTCGAAACCACTCCCGTCCTCATCAGCGCGTTCTGCGATTCCTCAGTCTACTCGCGGTGCCGCCACTGCGGTTCCCGTTTGGTCAGGAACGCGTCGATCCCCTCCTGCGCATCGGCCGCGACGGCATTGTGCGCCATCACCTCGGACATCCGCGCGTATGCCTCGGCCACCGGCAGCTCGCGCTGTTCGTAGAACGCGGCCTTGCCGATCGCGACGGTCGCCGAGGAGGCAGACGCGACCTTCCGCGCCAGGTCGAGCGTGGCGGTTTCGAGTTCGTCATCAGCCACGACGTCGGAGACGAGACCGAACCGCAGCGCCTCCTCGGAGGAGACGAAATCACCGGTGAGCAGCATCCGCATCGCCGTCTTCGCTGGCACCGCACGGGACAGTGCCACCATCGGCGTCGAACAGAACAGTCCGATCTTCACCCCCGGAGTCGCAAATTTCGCCGAGGCGGCCGCCACTGCCAGATCGCAAGTGGCCACGAGCTGACAGCCAGCCGCCGTCGCCACTCCCTGCACCTGTGCGATGACCGGCTGCGGGATGTGCTGGATGAGCTGCATGAGACGCGAACATGCCTCGAAGATCTCCTGCTGCGTCTCGAGCTCCGCCCCGCGGACTTCCTTGAGGTCATGGCCGGAACTGAACACATGGCCCGCGGTCGACAGGACGACGGCACGCACATCGGTGCGGTGAGCCACCTCGGCGAAGGTATCGATGAGGTCATTCATCACCGACAGCGACAGGGCGTTGCGGGTGTTCGGCTCGTTGATCGTCACGGTCGCGACTCCGTCGTCTGCCTGCGCGAATACAATTGATTCGGACATAGTCACATTCTGTCAAAGATCACACGTCCGGAGCAGTTGCTGTGTCGCCTTTCCGCCCGCGACCGATCTCATCCCCAGGTCGGCGGGGCCCGACGCGAGGGAGAGAACCATGACCACTCTGCTGATGATCATCGGATTCGGTGCCGCGACCTCGGTCGTGGTCGGACTCGGACAGAAGCTCAAACTCCCGTGGCCGGCGCTCATGGTCCTCATCGGCATCGCCGGTGCCTTCATCCCCACCTTCGCCGAAATCACCATCGAACCCGAGCTCATCCTCCCCCTGTTCCTGCCGCCGCTGCTCTTCGCCGCCGCGCAGAAGACCTCCTGGGCGCTGTTCGCCATCCGGTGGCGGACGATCCTCGGGATGGCCGTCGCGCTCGTCGGAGTGACCGTGGCCGCCGTCGCCGGATCCGCCCTCCTCCTCGTCCCGGGGATCACGATCGCCGCGGCCATCGCGCTGGGGGCGATGCTCGCCCCGCCTGACCCGGTCGCCGTCGACGCCGTGGCCGGCACCGTCTCGATCCCGCGCCGGATCATGTCGACCCTGCAGTCCGAGGGCCTGTTCAACGACGCCGCCTCCCTCGTCATCTTCCAGACCGCGATGGCCGCGGCGATGGCCGGCACCGAGGTGGATTACACAGATCTCGCGATCTCCTTCGTCCTCTCCGCGGTCGTTGCGGTCGGCGTCGGGCTCCTCGTCTCCTTCGTCGTGTCCTGGGTGATGGAGAAGATCGACCACACGGTCGCCCGCTCCTCGCTCATGCTCATGCTGCCCTTCGGCGTCTACCTCATCGCCGAGCACTTCCACGCCAGCGGTGTCATCGCCGTCGTCGTCGCCGCCCTCGAGATGCGCCGCCGCGACGTCGAAGGCAACTCGGCCGAACGCGTCACCCAGAACTCGACGTGGCAGGTCCTCGAGATGCTCATCACCGGCATCGCCTTCGGACTCATCGGCCTCGACCTGCGCATGATCGTCGAATCCGAACACGCCGACCTCAGCCGGGCGATCATCGTCGGACTCATCATCGCCGTGGTCATCATCGCCGTGCGCTTCGGCTGGCTGCTGCTCGGCACCATCCTCAGCCGCAGACACACCGAGGACGACCCGGATGCCGCCCCGCTCAACCTCCGCGATGCCACGCTGATGACCTGGGGCGGGATGCGCGGGCTTGCGACGATCGCTCTGGCTCTGTCGATTCCGGCGACGACCAACACCGGCGAGGACTTCCCCGGACGGTCCTACATCGTCGTCGCCGCGGCCGTCATCCTGCTCGTCACCCTCGTCCTCGCAGGGCTGACCTTCCCCGCCGTCGTCGATGGGCTCGGCATCGACGACGAGGCGGAACGGGAGCAGCAGGCGACGAAGGACATCGCGCTGCGTGCCTACAAGGCCGCGATCAGGCAGATCAAGAACGATGACAGCCTCCCCGACGAGGTGGCCGAACCGCTGCGCGCCCGGTTCAAGGCCCTCCACGCCCAGCTGCTCGGCACGACGGATGACCAGGCGAGTTCCGAACAGGCGACCGCGTTCAAGGAGCACCGAGAGCAGATGCTCGCGGTGCAGAAGAAGGCGATGCAGTCTGCCCGCGCCGAGGTGCTGCGGGCCCGCCGTGAGAGAGGCACCGATCCGGAGATCGCCGACAAGGTCCTCCGCCGCTTCGACCTCCAGTCCGTGCTCGTGCGATAGGTGCGGGGCGGGCGAATGCCCACATCTGCACCACAGTCCGCGTCTGCCCCCGCGACAGTGCACGCGTCCGTACGAAGCTGCGAGCCGCCTCGGCGAGATCTCCTCTGATTTCTCCTTCAGAATCAAAGTTGAGTGGAATAGACTCAACTTTGTCGGTGTTGTGCTTTTCGAGAGCTGTAATCAGCACAGAACTTTGAGAAGGAGATGCGTATGGACGCACAGATGACAACCAAATCCCGGGAGGCGCTGCAGACTGCGGTCAACGACGTCGTCGCCCGGCACAACAACCAGATCGAACCGGCCCACCTCGTCGCCGCGCTGCTCAAGCAGCCCGACTCCCTGGCCTCGGCCCTGCTGACGAAGGTCGGCGCCGACCCGCAGTCGGTGCTCACTTCGATCGAAGCAGTGATCGGCGGGTTCCCCACGGTCAGCGGTTCCTCGGTCAGCCAGCCGGGCCTGTCCCGGCCCGGACTCGAGATGATGAACCTCGCTCAGGAGGAGATGACCGCCCTCGGCGATCAGTTCGTCTCCACCGAGCACCTGCTGCTGGCTGCCGCGGCCGGCAAGGACGGCGCCGGCGATGCGCTGCGTGAGTCCGGAGCCGGACGCGAGGCTCTGCTCGCGGCCCTGCCCGAGCTGCGCGGAGGGAAGAAGGTCACCTCGGAGAATCCCGAGGAGACCATGCAGTCGCTGGAGAAGTTCGGTGTCGACCTCACCGCCACCGCCCGCGAAGGCAAACTCGACCCGGTGATCGGCCGTGACAAGGAGGTGCGCCGCGTCGTCCAGGTGCTCTCGCGCAGGACGAAGAACAACCCCGTCCTCATCGGCGAGCCCGGCGTCGGCAAGACCGCCGTCGTCGAAGGCCTGGCCCAGCGGATCGTCGCCGGCGACGTGCCGGAATCGCTGCGGGACAAGACGCTCATCAGCCTCGACCTCTCGGCGATGGTCGCCGGCGCGAAGTACCGCGGTGAGTTCGAGGAGCGGCTCAAAGCCGTGCTCGAGGAGATCAAGAACGCCGACGGGCAGATCATCACCTTCATCGACGAGCTCCACACGATCGTCGGTGCCGGTGCCGGAGGCGATTCGTCGATGGACGCGGGCAACATGCTCAAACCGATGCTCGCCCGCGGTGAACTCCGCCTGATCGGCGCCACCACCCTGGACGAGTACCGCGAGAACATCGAGAAGGATCCTGCGCTGGAGCGCCGGTTCCAGCAGGTGTTCGTCGGAGAGCCGAGCGTCGAAGACACGATCGCGATCCTCCGCGGGCTCAAGGAGCGCTACGAGGCCCACCACAAGGTCTCGATCAACGACGGCGCTCTGGTCGCCGCGGCCACCATGTCGAACCGGTACATCACCGGCCGACAGCTGCCCGACAAGGCCATCGACCTCGTCGACGAGGCGGCCTCGAGGCTGCGGATGGAGATCGATTCGGCCCCGGTCGAGATCGATGAGCTCCGCCGTGCCGTCGATCGTCTGAAGATGGAGGACATGGCCCTGGCGAAGGAGACCGACTCCGCGTCGGTCGAGCGCCTCAGCGCGCTGCGCGCCGACCTCGCCGACAAGGAAGAAGAGCTGCGTGCCCTCGAAGCGACCTGGGAGTCCCAGCGTGCCGGCCTCAACAGGGTCGGTGAGCTGAAGACGAAGCTCGACGAGCTGCGGTCGGCCGCCGAGAAGGCACAGCGCGACACGGACCTCGAGACCGCGTCCCGTCTGCTCTACGGGGAGATCCCCGCCGTGCAGAAGGAGATCGCCGAGGCCGAAGCCGAAGAGGCGCAGGCCGAAGCCGGTCAGACCTCGGATCCGATGGTCTCGGACAAGGTCTCCGGCAACGACATCGCCGAGGTGGTCTCGTCCTGGACGGGCATCCCCGCCGGACGCCTCATGCAGGGTGAGATCGAGAAGCTGCTCGGGGCGGAGAACGTCCTCGGTGAGCGTCTGATCGGTCAGAAGGACGCCGTCGCCGCGGTCTCAGACGCCATCCGCCGTTCACGTGCGGGTGTCGCCGATCCGGATCGTCCGACCGGTTCGTTCCTGTTCCTCGGCCCCACCGGCGTCGGTAAGACGGAGCTCGCGAAATCCCTCGCGGACTTCCTCTTCGACGATGAGAAGGCCCTGATCAGGATCGACATGAGCGAATACGGTGAGAAGCACACCGTGTCCCGCCTCGTCGGTGCTCCTCCCGGCTATGTCGGCTACGACGAGGGCGGCCAGCTCACCGAGGCGGTCCGCCGTCGGCCCTATTCCGTGGTCCTGCTCGACGAGGTGGAGAAGGCACATCCGAGTGTCTTCGACATCCTGTTGCAGGTCCTCGACGACGGTCGGCTCACCGACGGTCAGGGTCGCACGGTCGACTTCAGGAACACCATCCTGATCCTGACCTCGAACCTCGGTTCGCAGTTCCTCGTCGACACCTCGCTGTCCGATGCGGAACAGCGGGAGAAGGTCATGGATGTCGTGCACGCGACGTTCAAGCCGGAGTTCCTCAACCGCCTCGACGACATCGTGCTCTTCGATGCCCTCGGCAAGGACGAGCTCTCGTCGATCGTCGACCTGCAGATCCAGCACATGGCGCGCAGGCTCTCCGATCGCCGGATCTCGCTCGAGGTCACGCAGGGCGCCGAAGACTGGTTGGCCCTCGAAGGCTACGACCCGGCATTCGGCGCCAGGCCGCTGCGCAGGCTGGTCCAGCGCGAGATCGGCGACAAGCTGGCCCGCGCCCTGCTGGCCGGTGACATCGTCGACGGTGACACCGTCGTGGTCGACCTGCCCGAGGACCCCGAGACCCGAGGCCTGGAGCTGCGCCCCAAGCGGTGAGGCTCCCGGGCCGCGGGCTGCAAGCTGCGGTTGCGGGTTCGGGCCAGCCTGATGCTGGCCCAGAGCCGAATGGCACACGTTTCTCTGAATAGCCCGCGTTCTTCGGTGAGCGTTTCAGAGAAACGTGTGCCATTCGTCATCTGCCGGCCTTCGCACCGGTTCCACCCGCGGCCCGCGGCGCGGTCGATGTCCACCAGTGTCTGAGGTAGGCGGCGAGCTTCGCGAACGACCGGTCGCGGATGAAGATCGCGTCGACGGCGATCATCGTCAGCGAGAACCACGGCAGGCCCATGAGCAGCGCGATGCCGAGGTGGAAGGACAGGATGCCGAGCAGACCGACGATCCGGGTGTAGCGGTTGAAGAGCATGAAGGGGAACGCGCACTGGAAGAGGATCGACCCCCACGAGATCGCCACCACCATCGGCCCCCATGCCGTCATCAGGTCTGAGAGCACCGGCCACGTCCCGAACTGCTGCGTGTGCAGGGGGTTGTAGACGGCGAAGCCGTGCTGCCACGCGGCGCCGCCGGCCTTGTACAGGCCGCCGGACATGTAGATCGCGCACACCTGGAACGCGAGGACGACGATGGCGAGGTTGTTCGCCATGATGAGCGCCCACCGCCACGAGCCGCCGTCCGTCTCCGGGAAGCGAGGACTCCGTGCCCGACGCCTGGCATCGAGCGACCACCGCCGAGTCGTGTCGGCGAAGAGGAGAGCGATCAGGAACATGCGGTAGGCGTTGTCGCCCTGATCCCCGGCCCCGTCGTTGAGCTCGATGAAGCTCACCCACAGCACGAGGTAGAACGGCAGGACGATCCGCGTCCGCCACCCGAGGATGATCACCACGGCCAAGACCGCCAGACCGATCATCATCGCCGTGAACAGCGGCGGCACAGTCACCGCCCGGTGGAAGAGCGAGAAGAGCCAGATGTTCGGGAAATCGCTCTTCGGTGCGGCGATCTCGCCGTTCCAGGCCGATCCCACGCCGAACGTGTAGTGCCGTGCGTTGAAGTTCGTGAGGATGAGGCCGAGCCCGGTGATCCCGATGAGGATCCGCGTCACCGCGAGCCCGTAGGTCGCGTGATAGCGGCCGGTGAGCATCTCCTCGAGCCAGTTCCAGCCGTTCGCGATCTTCGTCCGCACGAGCGTCGTCAGCGGAACGAGTCCGACCGCGCCGACGCCGTCATAGTCGCGATCCCTCGCCGAGGCGGCCGTACCGTCATCGTCGCGATCCCTCGCCGAGGCAGCCGTACCGTCATCGTCGCGATCCCTCGCTGAGGCGACCGTTCCGTCACCGTGGACCGCTTCGTCACCGCGCAGCGCAGAGTCCTTCGCCCGCTTCTTCGCCGAGGCGGTCGTGGCCTCCTCGTAGACCGGCACGTCGCCCGCCCCATCCTTCGGGGTCGTCTCGTCACTGTTCACCGACGCACCTCACTTCGTCGGAGGAGCAGAAGTACTTCGTAAACTCCTCTTGGGACTGATGCTTCTCGGTCACGAGCGCACGCCATCCCACCGGCACCGGCTGAATGTCGGGACGTTCGGCGTTCTTGTCGTTGCGGTCGGCGAAGGGCACCACATTCCGGCGGGCCGCCTGATACTGGACGCGCTGGACATCGTCACCCCAGATCGCCTTCGCCACCTGCGTCGCATAAGCCGTGGCCGTGTGCTCGCTCTCGAGGTAGGACGACACCGTGTTCTTCGGATCGTCGTACTCCTTCAGCTTCGTCTCCAACCGGTCGACCGAGTCATCGCCCTTGAAGTAGTCGAGCTTGACGATCGCCTTCTGATCGTCGGGCAGGTCCTCCCACGAACCCTTGATGTCCGAAGCCACACCGATGCCCAGCCCGGCCGACCGCGGTGGGAACAGTTTGTACGTCGAGTGGTCGAGTTCGACGTCTGTGGCCCTGACCCACTGGGTGATCTCCTCGCCCTTGTCGGTCTTGATCACCGCGCGGACGTCGAAGTAGTAGTCGCCGTTGATCGGCTCGGGTGCGAACACGCTCCACGACTGACCCCACATCGGAATCATGTACTTCGACAGCAGATCTCCGGGGATGACCTCTCTCAATGTCGAGGAGGGGGCGATCCACAGGAAGCTGGCGAAGAGGTGGAAGCCGGTGATCGCCATGGCGATCACCATCAGGGTCCGCTTCACCGCCGAACGTGGCCGAGGTCTGTCTTCGGTCGGCTTGTTGTCCATCTCGGTTCCAAATTCTCTTAAGCGTCTACTCGTGCCGGCACCGGATCAGAAGCCCGTCCGGGCCGCTCTCCGACGTCCGTGGTGACGGCACACAGTCATTAGGGTACTTCAGCCGCGGCAATGATTTCCCTGCTCGGCGGACATCTCCGGCCTGGTGTCGGCGGCAGAATCCCTGGTCGAACAATCATCCCACCCCCCGCACTGAGCCCACCTTTCCGACCCGCCCAGGGCACCAAGTCGCCTTACCGCAGCGATCGCAGCCAGTCCTTGACCGCCTCGGTGCTCTCCCCCAGCCGCGGCGGTGCCAGCTCATAGCTGGCGGGCGTCTGGGAGAGTCGGATCGGGTTGGCGACGGTGGGGATGACACGATCGCCGGCCCCCGCCTCGGCGACGGGATCGAGCCCCAGCGATGCTGCCAGGTCCACGCCTTCGGCGATCGAGTTGATCGGTGCGCAGGGCAGCCCCGCCTCGGTGAGGATGTCGAACCATTCCTGGTTCGTCTTCGCACCAAGCGCCGCGATCAGCCCGGGTTCGAGTTCGGCCCGGTGGACGTTGCGGTCGGCGAAGTTCGCGAACCTTTCGTCTTCAGCCCATTCGGGGTGGCCGAGCACCTCGGCGAGGCGGGCGAACTGCTTGTCGTTGCCGCAGGCGATGATGATCTGGCCCTCCGCAGTGGGCATCGGCTGGTACGGGTAGAGGCTCGGGTGCTCGTTGCCCATCGCTCGCGGCACCACCCCGCCGGCCACATATGCCGAGGTCTGATTCGCCAGGCCCGACAGCGCCGAGGACAGCAGATTCGTCTCGACGAGCTGGCCCACCCCAGTGTCCTTCCGACGGGTGAGCGCGGCGAGGATGCCCACCGCCGTGTGCAGCCCGGTGAACACGTCGACGACGGCGACACCGGCCTTGACCGGGCCCGATTCCGCCGAGCCGGTGACGGACATGAACCCGGACAGGCCCTGGATGAGCAGGTCGTACCCGGGCATCGGATTGTCCCTGCCGAACCCGGTCACGGAGGCGTAGACGATGCCCGGGTTGACCGCGGCGACCGTGTCGTAGTCGAGGCCGTACTTCGCCAATCCCCCGGCCTTGAAGTTCTCGACGAGGACGTCGGAGCGTGCGGCCAGCTGCTGTGCGAAGGCGAGATCGTCATCGTCCTTGAAGTCGAGCACGACCGAATGCTTGTTCCGATTAGCCGTGAGGAAGTACGTGGCATCGTCCCCTCGCCGAGGCGGTGCCCAGTGCCGTGTATCGTCCCCGGTCTTCCCCTCGACCTTGATGACCGTGGCGCCGAGATCCGCGAGCATCATCGTCGCGTACGGGCCGGCGAGCACCCGCGAGAAGTCGGCGACGAGCGTTCCGGCCAGCGGCCCCGTCCCACGCCGGCCGAATGACTCCTGCAGATCCTGGTCTTCCACTTCCTGCCTCCTTCGCACGCGATCGAACGCTGGCTGCGCGCCAGGTCATTGACTCCACGCCAAACTATACGGACTGCCGATCACGCCCACTGCCCGGTCTCGGCGCTGTGCTTCGGCTGACGTGCGGCCGCCGGTAGGGGTACGGAATCCGTCGCGCCCGAACCGTGCGAGATCGCTAGACTCGAGCCAAGCTCCACCGTCGAAGGGACCAACGATGACCTTGCACATGCCTGCCGAGACCGCGGCCCAGGACCGCGTCTGGATGGCGTTCCCATCTTCGGGCTACGCGCTCGGCGACACGGAGGCGGAGGCCGAGGCCGCCCGTGCCACCTGGGCGGCCGTCGCCCGCGCCACGAGCGAATTCACCCCTGTCACGGTCGTCGTCACGAGTGCACAGACGGACCAGGCCGAGCGCCACCTCGGCGAGGGGATCACTCATCCGATCACGCTCGTGAATGCGGAACTCGACGACGCGTGGATGCGTGACATCGGGCCGAGCTTCGTCGTCGATGACGATGGCAGACTGCGCGCGGTGGACTGGGTGTTCAACGGTTGGGGTGCGCAGGAGTGGGCGACATGGGATCACGATGAGCACATCGGCCGGTTCGTCGCGGAGCTCGCCGGCACTCCTGTCGTCGACTCGCAGCTGCGCAACGAAGGCGGCGGGTTCCATGTCGACGGGAAGGGAACGGTGCTGGCCACGCGCAGCGTCCAGCTCGATCCGGGCCGCAATCCGGGGATGAGTGAGGCCGAGGTCGAAGCGGAGTTCGCGCGGACGATCGGAGCGACGAAGGTCATCTGGCTCGACCGCGGGCTGCATCGGGACAACCAGACCTTCGGCACCCGTGGGCATGTCGACATCGTCGCCACGATGCCCAGTCCCGGGGTCGTGCTCGTCCACGATCAGCGCAATCCTGAGCACCCGGACTTCGAATTCAGTCGGGCGCTCAAGGAGCAGTTCGCCGCTGAGACCACCGCCGACGGTGTGCCCTTCGAGGTGGTGCCGATTCCAGCACCCGAGGTGCTGCGCGACGAGGAGGGGTGGGTCGACTACTCCTACGTCAACCATCTGGTCACGAACGGCGGAGTCATCGCCTGCACCTTCGACGACCCGATGGACGCCGAGGCGGCCGAGATCCTCCGGCGCGTGTACCCGGGCCGGAAGATCGTCGGAGTCGATGCGCGTGAGCTCTACGCCCGCGGCGGCGGGATCCACTGCATCACCCAGCAGCAGCCGAGCGTGGGGTGAGTACTCACTCGCCAGGGACGTGC
The DNA here is from genome assembly GCF_011617245.1 of Brevibacterium atlanticum. Classification (NCBI taxonomy): domain Bacteria; kingdom Bacillati; phylum Actinomycetota; class Actinomycetes; order Micrococcales; family Brevibacteriaceae; genus Brevibacterium; species Brevibacterium atlanticum. The sequence goes on from NZ_CP050152.1 coordinate 3,822,412, forward strand.
CGTCGGCATGCCTCACGAGCGCGTCTCGGTATAAGCTGGTGAGGAAGGACACAGTGCACGTGCGCTGATCACACCGAAGTCCGGATCTGTGTCCCGCAGCAGTGCGGGTCACAGCGACAGCAAGTTGCGAAGAGGAGCAGGACTATGAAGAAGAGATTGATTCTCCTGGCCGGTCTCGGAGTCGGATTCATTCTCGGATCACGCACCGGACGCCAGAGCTATGAACGGCTCAAGGCGCAGGCTCAGGATCTGTGGACCGACCCCCGCGTCCAGGACACCGTCGAGAAGGCCAACCAGTCCATCCGCGAGAAGTCCCCGGCTGTCGCCGACGCCGTACAGACCGCCGCGGACAAGGTCAACGCCGCAGCGGCAACGAACTCACCCGTCTCCGAATTCGACGGCGACGAGGACGGTTCGCCCACCTCGACGAACTCATCCGCAAGTGCGGCGAAGGGTGCCTCGACCGGCTCGGCCGGTGCGGCCAAGGGCGCCTCGACGGGTTCGACCGGCGGAGCGAAGAGCACTCCGAAGAACGCATCGACCAGCGCTCACGAGAAGACGCACGATTCGATCGGCGACCCGGAGCGTCACCTCGACGATGAAGGCCCAGCCGGACTCTCCGACGACGACTGAGTCGCCGCCGACGCACATTCGGCACTGAAGGGCGGCGGGACCGATCGCGATCCTGCCGCCTTTCGCTGTCTCCCGCGTTGTCCCGCGCTGTCTCGGTTCGCGATCCGCTTGCCCCTCCGTGCACCGCCGGGCCAGAACGCCTCGCACGCGGCCGGCGTCTACAGCAGCGAACTCGTCAGCCGCGCGACGTTCTCCACGTACTTCTTCAGCAGCGGCCGATTCGCCCATTCTTCGGCGTCGAGTTCGACGGAGTTCGGGGCGTAGCGTTCGGCCTCGAGGTCGTACATGCGCTGAGTGAACTCCTTATTGACGATGAACATCGTCACCTCGAGGTTCATCGCAAACGAGCGCTCGTCCATGTTCGAGGAGCCGACGATCGAGACCTCGTCGTCGATGATGAGGAACTTCGAGTGCAGCACCGTCGGGGCGTGGTACATGAAGATCCGCACCCCGGCCCGAACGAGGTCGTCATAGTAGGACTGCTGAGCCTTGTGCGTGAGCCAGTGATCGCTGGTCTCACCCACGTACAGGCGGACATCGACACCCGACCTGGCCTCGGTGGTCAGGGCGTGGAGCAGCGACTCATCGGGCACGAAGTACGGTGAACACACGACGACGGTGCGGTTCGCGTTGTAGATGAGGTGGTTGAACAGCCGCAGATTGTTCTCGTCCTCGAACCCCGGTCCCGAGGGCACGACCTGGGCCTGAATGCCGCCGGACTCAGGTGCCTCGAGGTCGAAGCTGTCGGGTTCGTCGATGATCTCATCGGTCTCCGAATACCAGTCGGTGACGAACACCGCATCGAGTTCCTCGACGACCGGTCCGCGGCACTCGAGCGACAGGTCCTTCCACTGGAAGCCCTTCCGCAGATTCCGCCGCTTGTTGTAGGAGCGGTCGATGATGTTCTGCGAACCGGTGAACGCCACGTCGCCATCGACGACGAGGATCTTGCGATGATTGCGCAGGTCGGGCCGCTGGTACTCACCTCGCCAGGGGCGGATCGGCAGCGCCCGCCGCCAGCTGACGCCCGAATCGTCGAGGCGTCTGACCAGCTCCGAATAGCCCGGATACCCCAACGATCCGACATGATCGATGAGTATCCGCACCCTCACCCCGCGCCGATGCGCGGCCAGCAGCGATTCGAGCAGCCGTCTCGTCGTGTCATCGATCGCGACGATATAGAACTCGAAGTGCACGTACCGCTCAGCCTGGTCGACGGCGTCGGCCATCGCCCCCATGCACTCGTGGTTGTCCACGTGCAGGTCGAAGGCGTTACCGTGGGTCATCGGCAGCGCTCCGAGGTCGAAGTTCAGCTGTGCGGCGGTGCTCAGCGGCTCGGGCATGTGCGCGTGTTCGCCGATGATCGGCCGATTGCGCAGCTGGTCGCGGATGAGGTCGTTGATCTGGGACTGCTTGTCCCGCCGCCGCTTCGGCAGCTTCGACGAACCGAGCAGCAGGAACGCGAGGATGCCCACATAGGGGATGAGGAAGATCGCCAGCAGCCACCCGAGCGCGACCGAGGGCTTGCGGTTGTGCGGAATCCAGCCGATCGCGATGATGCGGATCACGAGGTCGATGAGCAGCAGGACGAAGATCAGCCAATTCGGCCACGCCTGATCGATCGTGATGAACGGATAGATTTCGAAGTTGCTCATAGTTTGCCCGTTCAGCCCCGCCCTGGTTGGTCAACGGATGGGTTCCGCGCCTCACCGGGAGGCTGTCGCTTCGTCTCCCATCGTATCGTGACACCTCCCCTGTGTATGCGGGGCCGTGCCCTCTGACCACGGAAATCGCCCGTTGCCTGCTGCGGGGCCGCCTCGGCGAGGCCGCCGCGCACCGAGGTGGGGAACGCGGAAGGATCTGCCCCGCGTCCACTCCACGAGGCCGCCGCCGCACCGAAGGGGGAAACTGAATGGAACCGCCCCGCCGTCCCTCGCCGAGGCGGCCGCGGGCATACTGGGAGATGACGTGTGCAGGCGAGAGCGAAGGTGCTGAGAGTGATCCGAGACATCAATCCCGAGGGTTCCGACCGTTCGGACAAGGCCGACGCCGCCAGCCGCGGACCCGACGTCGCCGACCCCGCGGCGGTGCCGGTTCGGCCCGCCGTGAGTGTCCTCATGCTCCGCGACGGGGCCGATGGTCTCGAGGTCTTCGTCCAACATCGGGTCTCGACGATGGACTTCGCCGCCGGCGTCGTCGTCTTCCCCGGCGGTCGCGTCGATCCCGTCGACCGGGAGTCCGCCCCTGCCATCACCGTGCCCGATCCGACCGTGCACACTTCCGCCTGGTCGCAGTCGACCATCGCCGAGGCGGCCGACGGGTGGCGCGTCCTGCTCGCCACCGCTGTGCGCGAGGTCCAGGAGGAGACCGGAGCCGTGCTCGATCCCGGCGGGCTGATGCCGTGGGCGAACTGGGTGACCCCGATCGGTCGGCCCAAGCGCTTCGACACCTACTTCTATGTCATCGCCGCACCCGAGCTGGCCGCCGCCCACCATCAGACGACGGAGGCGCACACGAGCGAATGGCTGCCGGTCGCCGGGATCCTCGAATCCGAGGGCGAAGGGACGCTCAAGCTCATGCGACCCACGTTCGTGCTGCTGCGTGAACTCGCCGGCTTCGCGAACGTCGCCGAGGTGCTTGGAACCAAGCGTGCCGTCGATCCCGTCCGCCCGGACTTCCCCTCCAACCGAGGAGCCTGACTCAGCGCTTCGCGCGTGCCTTCATGGCCGCGAGGCGTTCGGCGACGACCTCCTGCTGTTCCTCGGTGCCGAGCAGTGCGGCCAGAGCTTCCTGTTCGGCGTCGAGTCCGGTGCTGAGATCGGAGTCGTAGGAGAGGTCGACGAGCCGCTTGGCCCACACCAGCGCCGAACGCGACTGTCCGGCGATCTGTGCGGCGAGTTCGAGAGCGCGGGCGATCGGGTCCTCGGCGACCTCATCGACGAGACCGATGCGGAACGCTTCCTCCGCGCCGATCGTGTCGGCGGTGACGATGAGCTTCTTCGCCTGCGCGGGACCGACGAGTCGCGGCAGCAGCTGGGTGCCGCACATGTCGGGGATGATGCCCCACTTGACCTCCATGAGCGAGAGCTTCACATCGGGGGCGGCCACTCTCATGTCCGCGCCCAGGGCGATCTGGAATCCGCCGCCGAGCGCTGCCCCGCGGACCGCGGCGATGACCGGCACCTCGACGAGCGACCAGACATGCACAGCCTTCTGTGCCAGTGCCCGAGCCGAACCGAGGCGGGTGCCGACCTGGACCACCGTGTCCAAGGAGTCCTCGGACTGTGCCTCGACAACGGCGTCGGTCCCCTCGGAAGCGGTTCCCGCCTCGGTGGTCGAAGCGGTCCCCTCTTCCTCCGCGGTCGAACGCGTCGCAGTCCCGGACTTCGCGATCCGAGCCATTTCGGTGAAGTCGAGTCCGGCGCTGAAGGCCCGTCCCCGACCGGACAGGACCACAGCCTTGACCTCGGTCGATTGCCTGAGTGCCAGCCCCGCCTCGACGAGGTCTTCGAAGACCTCACGGGTCAGTGAGTTGAGCTTCTCGGCACGGTCGATCTCGACATGGGCGACGCCGTCGCTGAGGCTGTAGACGACGGTCTCGTTCGCGGTCTGGGGCATGGCGGACCTTTCGGTGACGGGCCGGACTCCGCAGAATCCGACATCGGCGTGATGACGACCGCCGAGCCGGATGGGGACACCGTCAGCCCTGAACGATCGATCAGTTGCGTTTCCTGAAGCCTATCGGAGCTCCGGTCAGCGTCAAGACCAGCACCGCGATGAGGGAGGTCGCGCACATCGCGACGACACCGGGCCATGCGAAGTCGGTGAACAGAACCGCCGACAGCCAGGCGCCGAGGCTCGTGCCGAGGTAGTAGACGGTGAGGTAGATGGCCGCCGAGCGGGTCGAGTCGACCCCGGGCCGGGCGGCGCTGGCAGCAGCGGAGGCGCCGGTGTGCCCGATGAAGAAACCGGCTGTGAGCAGGGACATGCCCAGCACGATGACGACGAGCGAGTCGACGAGGGTCAGGCTCGCGCCGGCGAGCGCGATGACCATACCGATGAGCGTCAGTCGGGTGCGCGGGAATTTCGTGGCCAGTCGCCCGTAATAGGTGGTCACGACCGTGCCGACGAGGTAGATGAGGAAGAACAGGGCGACCGCACCCTCGCTGAGGTTCCACGGATCCTGCTGCAGTCGGGTGCCGAGCATGGTGAACGATCCGCCGAAGACGATCATGCACAGGAATCCGGTGAGGTAGATCCGCCACAGTCCCCCGCGCAGCGGAATAGCTCGCCGAGACGGCTGCGGAGCGGCCGCGCCACCGCCGGGTTCGGCGGTCCCACCGTTGGGATGGGCGGCGCGGTTACGGGTGGTGGAGAACAGGTCGTGGCGCAGCAGCCAGACGACGATGAGGCCGAAGAGCAGGGAGATCGCCGCGGTGAACGCCAGTCCGCCGTGCCAGCCGAGGAACTCGGAGGCCAGCCCGGTGAGCAGCCGCGAGCACAGTCCGCCGATCGTGTTGCCGGCGATGTAGACCCCGATCGCGCCGGGCAGGGCCTTGGGCGGCAGCCGCAGGGAAAGGTACGCCATGGCCGTCGCCGGCACCGAGGCGATCGCCACCCCCTGGAGGAAGCGGACGGCGATGAGCAGTTCCGGGGTCGGGGTGAAGGGCAGGACGAGGGCGAGGATCGCGGCGACGATGACGCCGGCGCCGATCTGTCGGGCGTGGCCGATGCGCGGAGCCAGGGCCGAGAACGGGATGAGGAAGACGGCCATGGCCACGTTCGTCGCCGAGACGGTCAGGCTCGCCGTGGGTCCGTCGATGCCGTAGGCGCCGCGGATGGCGGGCAGCAGTCCCTGGGTCTCGTAGAGGACGAGGAAGACGGAGACGCCGGCGAGGAAGACCGCCGCTACGGTTCGCCGAGTGCTTGTCGGACTCGGCTCACCACTGCTCATGACTCCAACGCTATGCCTGTCCGGAGCGTGATCCCAAACGATTCCGGGTTACGGACCGTGTGAGAACGGCCACCGCCGGGTCGGTCACGGAGGATAACCCCATCGCCGAGGCGGCCCCCGCCTTCTATGCTGAGACCAGACCGTGAGACGACGGCGCGCACCGCAAAGCAAGCGCGAGCGCCGCGAGCAATGCAGACACCGCACGTGAGCGAATGGGAGAGCAGGGATGTCCGCGACCGCCGAGATTCCCGTGACCTCGCCCTGCCCCGCACCCGACGCTGCTCGTACCGCACCCGGCGCAGCGCCCGCCTCCTCTTCAAGCCTCGACGCAGGGCTCGTCTCACCGCTGGTCGATGGCACCGTTGCCCTAGACGCCGACCCCGCCTCGCATGGGAACCGATCCTTCGTCATCACGTGGATCCTGTCCCTGCTGTTGGGATTCCTTGGTTTCGATCGGTTCTACACCGGGCGGTACCGCACGGGCGCGCTCAAGCTGCTCAGCCTCGGCGGGTTGGGGATCTGGTGGATCATCGATCTCGTCACGGTCCTCGCGGGCGGACTCCGCTATGATTCTCGGCCGCTGCGCGGGTTCAACCAGGACAAGGAGATCGCGTGGATCGCCACGGGCCTGACGATCATCGTCGCCTATTCGATGCAGGTCGATGAGCTGCTTCTCGCGCTGCTGGCCCACCTGTTCTGATCCTGTTCGGACCTCCTGGCCCACCTGTTCTGATCCTGTTCTGACCTCGTCGTCCCGGTCCTGAGCGCTTTCACAGGTCTGCCTTTCCTGAAATCCCCGCGCACTGGGTCTAGTCTCGGGAACAGGACAGTTCAAGGAGGCACGATGAAACGGCAGTTCCCCATCGTCCGGATGTCGGGTGGTGACTCGACAGGCAAGGCTTTCGCAGGGTTGGCGGCGGCCGCCTCGGCGCTCGGACTCGGTGCACTCGCGGCATGGGATCTCACGCAGAAGCGGCATTCGATCCTGCGCAACTACCCCGTCGCCGGGCACGCCCGGTTCCTTCTGGAGTCGATCCGGCCGGAGCTTCAGCAGTACTTCATCGAACGCAACTGGGACGGGCGCCCCTTCAACCGCGACACCCGCACCACGATCTACGAACGAGCCAAGGGCACCCATTCCGAGCACGCATTCGGCACCGAACACGACGTGGACCGGCCCGGCTACGAAGCGCTCATGCATTCGAATCTGCCGATCGCCGATCCTCCTCGCCCGCCGCGTGTGCGCATCGGCGGCGACGAGTGCACCCAGCCGTATGACATCTCGCTGCTCAACGTCTCGGCGATGAGCTTCGGTTCGCTGAGCAACAACGCCGTGCGGGCACTGAACAAGGGCGCGGCGATGGGCGGATTCGCCCACGACACGGGCGAGGGGTCGATCTCTCCTTACCACCGCGAATTCGGCGGCGACCTCATCTGGGAGCTCGGCACCGCCTACTTCGGCGCCCGCACTTCCGATGGTCACTTCGATCCGGACGTCTTCGCCGAGAAGTCGCGGGACCCGCAGGTGAAGATGGTCTCCCTCAAACTCTCCCAAGGCGCGAAACCGGGCATCGGCGGCGTCCTGCCCGGAGCCAAGGTCACCGAGGAGATCGCCGAGATCCGCGGCATCCCCGTCGGCCAGACGTGCATCAGCCCTCCCGGGCACAGCGTGTTCTCGACTCCGATCGAGCTGCTCCGGTTCGTCCGGACGATGCGCGAACTCTCGGGAGGCAAGCCGGCAGGTTTCAAGCTCTGCGTCGGCTCCCGCACCGAGTTCCTCTCGATAGTCAAGGCCATGGTCGAGACTGAGATCCTGCCGGACTTCATCATCGTCGACGGCTCCGAGGGCGGCACCGGTGCCGCGCCGCTGGAGTTCGAGGACAACATGGGACTGCCGCTGACGCAGGGCCTGATGATCGTGCACAATGCGCTCGTCGGCGCCGGGCTGCGCACGAAGATCAAGGTCGGGGCCTCGGGCAAGATCGCCACCGGCACCGACATCGTCAAACGCCTCATCCAGGGCGCGGACTTCACGAATTCGGCGAGGGCGATGATGATGGCCGTCGGCTGCATCCAGGCTCAGGCCTGCCACACCGGCAAGTGCCCGGTGGGCGTGGCCACACAGAACCCCAGGCGAGCGCGGGCCATCGACGTACCCGACAAGTCCGAGCGGGTGAAGAACTATCACGAGGCCGTCGTCGCCGAGGCGACTCGCCTCATGGCATCCATGGGCGCAGCCACCCCGGCGGACCTGGAGCCGACGATGCTGCGCCGTAATGTCTCGGTTTCGGATTCATGGTCGTATGCACGCCTCTACGACTGGCTCAAGCCCGGCGAACTGCTGGGTGACGCTCCCGAGGACTGGGCCGCTGACTGGGCGACCGCACGTGCCGATTCCTTCACCATCCCCCGCGGCCACAGCCGCTGAGCCGGCAGCCAGAGCCGTTGAGCCAGCAGCCGCTGCCAACCCTGCCGAGACCACTCTGAAGCGGCGAGACCACCCCACGCATGGCGTCGTTTCGCCGCTTCAGGGTGGTCTCGACAGGCACAGCGGCAGGATGGTCAGCCCATGACGAGGCCGTTGTCGACGATGAGGTTCTGCCCCGTGACCGCACGTGAGGCGGGAGAGGCGAAGAACACCACCGCCGAGGCGAACTCCTCCGGGGTGGTCACGCGGCGCAGCGCACTGGCGGCAGCGATCTGGCCGAAGACCTCCTCCGGGGTCGCCGAGGACGCATCCGTGGTGCGCAGCAGGCCGCCGGAGACCATGTTCACACGCACCCCCACCGGTCCGAGGTCCTTCGCGAAGGTCCTGGTCAGCGACAGCAGCGCCACCTTGGCAGCGGTGTAGTCGTGGTACGGCACGACGGGGTCCTGGAACAGGTTGGTCCCGATGTTGATGACGCGGCCGGAACCGATCTCGCGGAACCCGTGCATCGCGGCCTGGATGGTGTTGACCGCGCCTTCGACCGTCCCCTGGAACTGGTCGGCGAAGTCCGAATAGTCGATCTCATCGGCCGGCTGCCGATCGTCGCCGTTGAATGAGAAGTCGGCGAGCGCATTGTTGACCACTGTCGACACGGGAGATCCGAACTCGGCCGCGGCGGCCTCGAACATCGCGTCGACCTCACGTGAATCGGTGACGTCAGCCTCGATGGCGACGGCGCGTCCACCGCGAGCGCGGACAGCCTCGGCGAGTTCCTCTGCGGCTCCGAAGGAATAGCGGTAATTGATGACGAGCGCGGCACCTTCGGGAGCGAACGCCTTCGCGATCGCAGCACCCAGGCCGCGACCGGCTCCGGTGACGAGGACGAGCTGCTCGCTCAACGGCAGGGCCTCGGAAGTGAAGGCCTGGGCATTGCTCATCGGAATTCTCCTTCGAACGTCGGTGGGCGGACCGTACGGACCTGCTCCCACCCTACCCATGAACCGCAGGTGCCTGGCCCGGAAGGTTCCGGGCAATTGTTTGGTCGATCCACCGCGTTCCCGCCCGCCGAAATCACGGTGGATCGACCGATAAATCGCCCTTCGAGCCGCGCGCACAGGCGACAGAACGTGCCACGAGCGGCAAGAGTCCATAGACTTGAACGAACGACCACCATCGTCCATCCCCAGGAAGTCACCCTATGAACGAGCTCGGCGCCGGCATCTCCATCGGAGTCCTCGCAGCACTCGTCGTCTTCGTCATCTACATCATCGGTGCGAAGCTCGGACGATGGCAGCCACGGTCCGCATCCAGCAGACCGGCCACTCAGGGCGGCTACAACCAGGGCGGTTACAGCCAGAGCGGCTACCAGCAGAACGGGTACAACCAGCCCACCCGCGCCCTCGGCAATGAGGACGCGACCCGCGTTCTGCCGAACAGCTCCGGCTACGGCACCGGCTACGACGGCGCCCGCGTCGACGATGCCGACGAGGCGCGAGCCACCAAGGCCGAACTCGCTGCGAACATCCAGTACTCGGGTCAGATGGTTGAGGCGAACCGCCGAGCCGCGACCGCCTCGAACGGTGACACCCTCGCCGTGTTCACCTACATCTTCGGCGCCGCGCTCATCGCCGTCGTCGCCTTCGTCTTCTTCAACAATCTCCTGCTGCCGGCCACCATCGGCGCGCTCACCGGGGCCATCATCTGCGTGGCGCTGTCGGCGACCTATACGCTGAAATCCCTGGACTTCTGGCCCGACAACGCCACGATCACGATCATCAACCTCATCGTCGCCCTGGCCGCTTCGATCTTCATGTACATCGGGTCCGTGCAGACCCAGCGCGACAACGTCAGTCTCGGCACGATCACCGACTCCTTCGAGGCACTGCCCTTCAGCGACGGCTTCTCCGCCTTCGCCCTGGCCATCGGCGATCGGGTGGTGACCTTCTTCAAGGACTTCGGGTTCCTGGGCTTCGTGTTCCTGCTGTTCATGGGCATCGGCTGCATCATCGTCTTCACGCTGGCCGCGAAGTCCCTCGTCGACGTCATGGATTGGCGGATCTTCGCCCAGTTCGGGCATTCCGTCACTGATCGGCCGATGTCGTACTCGCGCGCGGTGCGCTTCCAGACGAACAAGGTCTCACACACCGTGACCTCGATCGTTCTCGCGATCATCGCCGTCCTCGCCGCCACCGGAACCCTCTACGACGCCTTCACCTGGTTCACACGCTGAGGAACATCTCAGAAACTGGGCGGTAAGATAGTCCCGGACTTCCCCCGTCGTGCCGCGCCACGCGCGCGTCTCAGCGGCCCAGACCGACACCGACGAACGACCCGAAAAGGGATGAGTAGCTCAATTGGCGAACGGCAATGCAACATTTCGGCACTCGAACGTGGCCCTGCTCGGCCTGACCGAGACGCTGGCCCCGAACGAAGTGACCTCGCAGGAGTTCGACGAACGCCTCGCCGATACTCTCAGGACCCTCAACCTGCCGCAGGGCCTGCTCCAGCGGGTCGCCGGCGTCTACGCCCGCCGCAATTGGGATCAGCCCCATCAGTTCGCCGAGGGCGCGATCACCGCGGGCAAGAACGCCCTCGCCGAATCCGGTGTGTCCCCCGAGGCCATCGGCCTGATGGTCAACACCTCCGTCACCCGTGAACACCTCGAGCCCTCAGTGGCCGTCGGCGTCCACGCCGGCATCGGCCTGGGCCCACAGGCGATGAACTTCGACATCGCCAACGCCTGCCTCGGGTTCGTCAACGGCATGACCCTGGCCGCGAACATGATCGATGCCGGGCAGATCGAATACGCCCTCGTCGTCGCCGGTGAGGACGCCTCCCGCGTCCAGGAGGCCACACTGCGCCGCCTCAACCGCCCCGAGATCACCCGCGAGGAGTACCTCAACGAATTCGCCTCCCTGACCCTGGGCTCGGGGGCCGCTGCCGCTGTTCTCGGACCGGCCGACAAGCATCCGGAGGGCCACCGCATCCTCGGCGGGATCACCCGTGCGGCCACCCAGCACCACGAACTCTGCGTAGGCGACCACAACGGCATGTTCACCGATGCCAAGGGCCTGCTCGCCGGGGGCATGGAACTCGTCGTCGCCGCGTGGGAGGAAGCCCACAACGACGGCTGGGAATGGCAGGAGATGGACCGCTACGTCATGCACCAGGTCTCCGATGTGCACACGAATTCGATCACGAAGGCCGCGAACCTCGACCCCGACCGGATTCCCGTGACCTATCCGGAACTGGGCAACGTCGGCCCGGCCTCCCTGCCCATCACCCTTGCCCGCGAGGCCGAATCCCTCCAGCCCGGCGACCGCATCCTGTGCATGGGCGTCGGCTCCGGCCTCAACACCGCCATGACCGAGATCGAGTGGTAGAGATTCCATGAAGTTCCCTGCACGGCCGGCTCAGATTCCCCCGCAGCTGCCCGAGTGGGACCCCGCCTGGTCCCGGATCGTCGAGGCCGCGACCCCGGATGGCACGCACGAGTTCCACGTCCTCGACACCCTTCCGGCCCTGCGCGCGGCAGGGCTCGAGCCCGCAGGCACGATCCTCGCCCTCCACGGCAACCCGACCTGGTCCTATCTGTGGCGCAGGCTCGCCCGCGCCACCGTCGAGACCGCCCGAGCCGGTGGCCGCGTGTGGCGGGTCATCGCCCCCGACCAGCTCGAGATGGGCTTCTCCGAACGGCTCGCCCACGAATCGATGCCGACCCCGAAATCCCACGAGGTGCGCCGGATCGCCGACCGTCTCAATGATTTCGACGCCGTCGTCACGACGCTGCTCGCCGAGGTGGCCGGCAGTGAGGACGCCGCCGACCGTCCATCTGCGGCCGGGACGACCAACCCCGCCGAGGTGGCCGGCAGCGGCCATCCGATCGTGACGATCGGACACGACTGGGGCGGCGTGCTCTCGCTCGGCTGGGCCGCGCGCAGCAGCGACATCGTCTCCGCGGCGATCAGCCTCAACACGGCCGTCCACCAGCCCGAGGACGTCCCGATCCCGGCGCCCCTGCGCGCCACGCTCGCGGGACCCATGCTGCCCACAGCCACCGTGCTCACCGACTGGTTCTTACAAGTCACGATGAGCCTCGGCGATCTGTCCGCCGAGACCAAGGATGCGTTTCATGCCCCGTACCGAAGCGCTGCCGACCGATGGGCGATCGGGAACTTCGTCGCCGACATTCCTGTGGATGCGGACCACCCCTCGGACTCCGAACTCCAGCGCATCGGCAAGGACATCGCCGCCTTCGACAAGCCTGCCCTCCTCGTCTGGGGCCCGAAGGATCCGGTGTTCCTCGAACGCTATCTGCGGGATCTGCGCTCCCGCCTGCCACAGGCCGATCTGCACCGGTTCGAAACCGCTTCCCATCTTGTCAGCGAAGACCATGATGTGCCCGGCCTCGTCCTCGACTGGCTGGACGCACAGTTCGGCACGGCCGCAGACACCGCGGCGAGCCCAACCGAGGGCACGACGAAAGGCCCGTCCGAGGCTTCGAGCACGGCCGCCTCGGCGCGCGAATCCGCTCCCGCCACCGACACTGCCGACGCCCCCGCCACCGACACCCCACCTGTCCGCGCGGTCACGGCGATCCTCGATGCGCGCCGTGACGATGAGACGATCGCCTCCGTCGACTTCGCACAGAACCCCGCGCAGCAGATCAGCTGGCGCCACCTGTGGCACGTGACGACGTCGATCGCGAACGGCCTGCTCGACCTCGGCGTCAAGCCCGGGGACCGGGTGTCGATGCTCGTCCCGCCGGGCAACAATCTCACCGCCGCGCTCTACGCGTGCCTGAAGGTCGGCGCGGTCGCCGTCGTCGCCGATGCCGGTCTCGGCCCGAAAGGGATGACGCGGGCGATCACCTCGGCAGACCCGCAGTGGATCATCGGCGAGCTGCCCGGCCTCACCCTGGCCGGCGCCTTCGGCTGGCCCGGTCGGCGGATCTCCGTCAGCCCGCTCGGGCCCGTGCGCTCCCGGCTGTTCAAGGCCGAGACGAGCCTGACCGCGCTCTCCCGCACCGAACACCGCGCCGAATTGCCGCCACCGTCCGCCGATGACGATGCGGCGATCCTCTTCACCTCCGGCTCGACAGGACCGGCGAAGGGCGTGCGCTACACGCATGCGGACATCTCCGCACTGGCAGCGGTGCTGACCAGGGTCTTCGACGTCCGTGAGGGCACCGGACTGGTCGCGGGGTTCCCGCCCTTCGCGCTGTTGGGTCCGGCCATCGGGGCCACCTCGGTGACGCCGGACATGTCCGTGACGAAGCCGAAGACGCTCACGGCGAGCGCGATCGCCGATGCCATCATCGCCGGCCGGGCGACGATGGTCTTCGCCTCCCCCGCCGCGTACCGGAATGTCGCCGCAACAGCAGGGCGACTCGATGCGCAGCAGCGTGCAGCGTGTGCACGGGTCGAACTCGTGCTCTCCGCCGGCGCACCCGTGCCCCTGGAACTCATGGACGCCATCGCCGAGGTGTTCCCGAACGCGTCCATCCACTCCCCCTACGGCATGACCGAGGGGCTCCTGCTCACTGACATCGACCGGGCGGGTGTGGCCGAGGCCGATGCGACCGGCGGGCTCGGGGTGTGCGTGGGTCGGCCCATCGACGGCGTCGAGCTCGCGCTGGCACCGATCGATGCTGCCGGGAACTCCGCCGATGAGCTCGTGCAGGGAGAGGCCTCCCGGGACCGCCTCGGCGAGTTCGTCGTCAGTGCCGCCCACATCAAGTCCGGCTACGACAATCTGTGGCGCACGACCGCGGATTCGGCTCGCGATGATCTGCACGGTCTGACCTGGCACCGGACGAACGACATCGGCCACATCGACGATGCCGGCCGGGTATGGCTCGAAGGTCGCCTGCAGCACGTCGTCACGACTGCGCGCGGACCCGTCGGTCCGGGCGGTCTCGAGGCGCTCGTCGACGCCGACGCGCAGGTCAGCCGCAGTGCCGTCGTCGGCATCGGTCCGGTCGGCACGCAGGCGCTGGTCGTCGTGCTCGACGCCGAGGGCACCGCGCTCTCACCCGGTCTCGCACCGCTCGAGCTGACCGCCCGACTGCGGGAGCAGATCGCCGAGGTCGGCGGCCACGACCTCGCCGCCGTGCTCGTGGCCCCCGAATTCCCCACCGACATCCGCCACAATTCGAAGATCGACCGCTCCCGGCTGGCGGCCTGGGCCGACCGTGTCCTGGCCGGCGGTCCGGTGCGCGGAAGCCTCTGAGGAGCTGAAGTGAGAATCACCGTCACCGGAGCCTCCGGGCTGCTCGGTTCATCCGTCGCCCGTGCCCTCGTCGCGACAGGTCATGAGGTCACGACCCTGCAGCGCCGTCCCTCCGGGGTCGACGGCGCTGCGGATGTGCTGGGATCGGTGACCGATGAGGAATCGGTCGAAACTGCCGTCACCAGCGCCGAGGCGGTCGTACACCTGGCCGCGAAGGTATCCACGATGGGCGATCCCAAGGATTTCGAGGCCGTGAACATCGGCGGCACCCGGACCCTCGTCGATGCGGCGCGGGCCGCGGGCGTGCCCCGCCTGGTGCACATCTCCTCGCCTTCGGTGGCGCATAGGGGCGCCTCGATCATCGGCGACGGCGCCGAGGCTGC